>NZ_CP022162.1:1251736-1412147 GCF_003293595.1 Microbacterium sp. PM5
GACCGCGTCGACGGGGAGGATCAGCTCGACCCCGCGCGCCGCGGCATCCGCGATGTAGCCCTTGACGGTCTCGATCTGGTCGGTCTCGAGGAGGCTCTTGCCCACCGAGTGGCCCTGAGCGGCCAGGAAGGTGAAGAGCATGCCGCCGCCGACGAGGATCTTGTCCGCGCGAGGCAGCAGATGGGCGATGACACCCAGCTTGTCGCTCACCTTCGACCCGCCGAGGACGACGGCGTAGGGACGCTCGGGGTTCTCCGTGAGGCGATCGAGGACGTCGACCTCCTTCTCGATCAGATAACCCGCGGCCGACGGCAGAAGCTCGGCGAGGTCGTAGACCGACGCCTGCTTGCGGTGCACGACGCCGAAGCCATCGGAGACGAGCACATCGCCGAGGTCGGCCAGCTGCTCCGCGAAAGCGCGACGCTCGGCGTCGTCCTTCGCGGTCTCACCGGCGTTGAAGCGCAGGTTCTCGATGACGGTCACATCGCCGTCCTCGAGGGCCGCGACGGCCTCCTGCGCGGACTCCCCCACCGTGTCGCGGGCGAAGACGACGGGCTTGCCGAGCAGCTCGGAGAGGCGCTGAGCGACCGGCTCGAGGCTGTACTTCGGATCGGGCGCGCCGTCCGGGCGTCCGAGGTGGGAGCACGCGATGACGCGCGCGCCCTGGTTGATGAGCTCGTTGAGGGTCGGAAGAGCCGCCCGGATACGGCCATCGTCCGTGATGACGCCGTCCTTCAGAGGGACGTTGAAGTCAACACGGACGATGACACGCTTACCGGCCAGCGACCCGAGGGATGCAAGGGTGCGCAAAGCCATGGTGAAACCTCAGAGCTTGTCGGCGACGAGCTCGGTGAGGTCGACGAGGCGGTTCGAGTAGCCCCACTCGTTGTCGTACCAGGACGACACCTTCACGAGGTTGCCGGAGACATTCGTCTGACCCGCGTCGAAGACCGACGAGTGGGGGTCGAGCTGGATGTCGCTGGAGACGATGGCGTCCTCGTTGTACTTGAGGTAGCCGACGAGCTCACCCTCCGCCGCAGCCTTCTTGTACGCCGCGTTGATGACCTCGGCCGTGAGGCCCTCGGTCGGGGTGATGATCGTGAGGTCGACGATCGAGCCGGTGGGAACGGGCACGCGGTACGACGAACCGCTCAGCTTGCCGTTGAGCTCGGGCAGCACGAGACCGATCGCCTTGGCCGCACCGGTGGAGGCCGGGACGATGTTGATCGCGGCGGCGCGGGCGCGGTGCAGGTCGCTGTGCGGGCCGTCCTGCAGGTTCTGGTCGGCCGTGTAGGCGTGCGCCGTCATCATGAAGCCGCGCTCGATGCCGAAGTTGTCGTTGAAGACCTTGGCGAGGGGGGCGAGGCAGTTCGTGGTGCAGGAGGCGTTGGAGATGATGTTCATCGTCGCCGAGTCGTACTCGCCGTCGTTGACGCCCATGACGAAGGTGCCGTCGACGTCGGTGCCGGGAGCGGAGATGATGACCTTCTTGGCACCGCCTTCGATGTGCTTCTTCGCGTCGGCGGCCTTGGTGAAGCGACCGGTCGACTCGATGACGATGTCGACACCGAGCTCGCCCCACGGGAGGTTGGCCGGGTCGCGCTCTTCGAAGACCTTGATGGACTTGCCGTTGACGGTGATGGAGTCGGCGTCGTACGAGACCTCGGCGTCGAGGCGGCCGCCGACGGAGTCGTACTTCAGCAGGTGGGCGAGGGTCTTGTTGTCGGTGAGGTCGTTCACCGCCACGATGTCGAGGTCAGCTCCCTGCTCGAGCGCGGCACGGAGGAAGTTGCGGCCGATACGGCCGAAGCCGTTGATTCCGATCTTGACAGACACGTTGTCTCCCGGTTCATGTCGCGACGGCGACGGCGTTTCACCGCGCCACTCGCGAACTTGGTGTGTGAAGGAAAAAGGATGCCGGGTCACCGCCCGTCGCCGGGAGGGACCCGGCATCCTCACCTGGTCTTGAGACTACTACTTGAGCAGTCCGGCCGTCTTCTCGCGCGCCGTCGAAAAGCGCTCGGCGACGTTGCCCCAGTTGGCGATGTTCCAGACCGCCTTCACGTAGTCCGCCTTGACGTTGAGGTAGTCGAGGTAGAACGCGTGCTCCCACATGTCGAGCTGGAAGATCGGAACGGTGCCCTGAGCGGTGTTCGACTGCTGGTCGAACAGCTGCTGGATGATGAGCTGCTCGCCGATCGGGTCCCAGCTCAGCACGGCCCAGCCCGAGCCCTGGATGCCGGTCGCGGCAGCCGTGAAGTGCGCCTGGAACTTGTCGAAGCCGCCGAAGAACTCGTCGATGGCCGCCTTCAGCTCGCCCTCGGGCTGTCCGCCGCCGCCGTCGGTGGCCGGCGCGAGGTTGGTCCAGAAGATCGAGTGGTTGACGTGCCCGCCGAGGTTGAACGCGAGGTCCTTCTCGAGCTTGTTGACATTGGCGAGGTTGCCGCTCTCGCGGGCCTCGGCGAGCTGCTCGAGCGCGGTGTTCGCGCCGGTCACGTACGCCTGGTGGTGCTTGTCGTGATGAAGCTCCATGATCTTGCCGCTGATGTGCGGCTCAAGAGCTGCGAAGTCGTAGGGGAGGTCGGGCAGCGTGTAGATCGCCATGTTCTCTTCTTCCTGTCGTCGGCGCCGCAACTGCGCTGCGGCGATGGGACATTGCCATCCTATTGAGGTGCAACGCGAGGGCGAGGGGGTTGTTCCCTCTGAGAACGAGATGTAACGGCCTCCGACGACCTCAGTCCTCGAGACCCTCCGGTACCGCCGCATCGGTGCCGGGGATGCCGTCGGCGACGGCCTTCTTGTCGGCCATGGCGAGCAGCCGTCGGATGCGGCCGGCGACGGCATCCTTGGTCAACGGCGGATCGGCGTGGTGGCCGAGCTCGTCGAGGCTGGCGTCGCGGTGCGAGAGGCGCAGTTCGCCGGCTTCGCGCAGGTGATCGGGAACCTCCTCGCCGAGGATCTCCAGGGCGCGTTCGACGCGCGCGCATGCCGCGACGGCCGCCTGGGCCGAGCGACGCAAGTTGGCATCGTCGAAGTTGACGAGGCGGTTGACGCCGGCGCGCACCTCACGACGCTGCCGCATCTCCTCCCAGGCCTGAGCCGTGCGCACCGCACCCATCTCGGCGAGGGCGACGCGGATGGCCTCGCCATCGCGAACGACGACCCGGGGCACCCCGCGCACCTCGCGGGCCTTGGCGGCGATGCCGATCCGATGGCCGGCGCCCACGAGCGCCATGGCCGCCTCGCCGGACGGGCAGGAGATCTCCAGCGCCGCCGACCGACCGGGGTCGGACAGCGTACCGCTCGCAAGGAACGCACCGCGCCAGACCGCGGCGAGATCGTGGCGGGCGCCGGTGGTGAGCTTGTTCGGGAGCCCACGCACCGGACGGCGACGCGCATCGAGCAGACCGGTCTGACGCGCGAGCGTCTCGCCGCCTTCGATGACGCGGACGGCGAAGTGGCCGCCGGCGCGTCCGCCGGACGCCTGGACGCGGTGCAGCTCCGGGCGCACCCCGTAGATCTCCATGATGTCGCGGGCGACACGACGCGCAAGCGGGTCGGTCTCCAGTTCGGCCTCGACGGCGACGCGCCCGGCGATCGAGTGCAATCCACCGGAGAAGCGGAGGATGGCGGTGAGTTCGGCCACCCGCGCCGTGGGACGAGGGTCGCGCACCGCGGCCAGCTCTGACTTCACGTCAACGGTTGGCGACACAGCGATCCTTCGTTCGGGGGGTGCGGGACAAAGGGATAGCCTACTCGCGACCGAGGTCGCGATGCTTCACACGAACGGCGACACCGGGGATCTCTGCCAGCCGGTCGGCGAGTTCCCGCGCGGTGACCACCGAACGGTGCTTGCCCCCGGTGCAGCCGACCGCCAGCACGGAATGACGCTTGTTCTCACGCTGATAGCCCGCCAGCACGGGGTGCAGAGCCTGGGCGTACGCGTCGATGAACTCGCGCGCGCCCTCTTGAGCCAGGACGAAGTCGCGCACGGGTTCTTCTTCACCCGTGTGTCCCTTCAACTCGGGGATCCAATACGGGTTCGGCAGAAAACGCATGTCGGCGACGAGATCGACGTCGGTCGGCAGACCGTATTTGAAGCCGAAGCTCATCACCGTGAGGGTGTGGCGCGCCTCTCCCGCGTCGCTGAAGAGGTCGACGACGCGCGAGGCGAGCTGATGGATGTTCATCTCACTCGTGTCGATGATGACGTCGGCGCTCTCGCGGATCACCCGGAGGCGATCGCGCTCGCGCAGGATGCCATCGAGGATCGTGCCCTCGCCCTGCAACGGATGCGGCCGCCGCACAGACTCGAACCGTCGCACGAGCACATCGTCTCCGGCGTCGAGGAACAGCACGCGCAGCTGGCGTCCCGCCCGCAGCGCATTGGTGACCGCCGGCAGCGCCTGAAAGAGATCGCGGCCGCGGACATCGACGACTGCGGCGAGCTTGGGAAGCGCTCCCCCGGCCATCTCGGTGAGTTCGAGGAGATGCCCGAGCATCTGCGGCGGCAGATTGTCGACGACGTACCACCCCAGGTCCTCGAGGGCGTTGGCCGCCGTGGTGCGCCCCGCTCCTGACATCCCCGTGACGATGAGCACCTCGCCGGCGCGCTGCTCGTCGGTCACGTGCTCTCCCTGGGTGTTCGAAAGCCGGTGCGGATGACCACAGCCTAGCGATTTGCGAGGCGCTGCTCGATCGCGGCCGCCAGTTTGGGGCCGATTCCGGGCAGCGCCGTCATCTCGTCCGCGGACGCATTGCTGAGCGCGGCGACGGAGCCGAAGTGCCGTAGCAGGGCCTTGATCCGTGCATCACCGAGACCCGGGACCTCACCCAGCACGGTGGAGATGTCGCGCTTGCGGCGCTTTCGTTGATGGGTGATCGCGAAGCGGTGCGCTTCGTCGCGCAGGCGCTGGATCAGGTAGAGCGCCTCTGAGGTGCGGGGAAGGATCACCGGGAAGTCCTCCCCCGGCAGCCAGATCTCCTCCAAGCGCTTGGCGATGCCGCACAGTGCGATCTCGGCGTGCCCGGCATCCTCGAGGGCGCGTGCGGCAGCCGCGACCTGTGGCGCACCGCCGTCGACGACCAGCAGCTGCGGACGGTATGCGAACCGCGGTCGTTTGCGCTCGGTGACCACCGGCGACTCGCCATCGGCAGGATCGACCGCCGCCGCCGCCGTTTCCGCAGCGGCGGCAGCGGCCTCGTCGCGGTCGACGTGGGCCAGGCGACGCGTCAGCACCTGATAGAGCGAGTCGGTGTCGTCGGTCGTCTCCGCGATGCTGAAGGAGCGGTACTGATCCTTGCGCGGCAGCCCGTCTTCGAAGACCACCATGGAGGCCACGACGTTGGTTCCCGACAGATGCGACACGTCGTAGCATTCGATCCGCAGCGGCGCCTCGTCCATGCCGAGGGCGAGTTGCAGGTCGGTGAGAGCTTTCGTGCGCGACGTGTAGTCGGAGGTGCGGCGCGTCTTGTGCAGCAAGAGCGCCTGCTGCGCGTTGACGGTGGCGGTGCGCATCAGGTCGGCCTTGCGCCCGCGTTGGGCGACCTGCAGGCTCACGCGCTTGCCGCGCCGCTCCTGCAGCCACTGCTCCAGCTCCGCGGCATCATCCGGCAGGCGCGGCACCAGGACCTGGCGAGGGATGTCGGATGACTCAGCGTCACCGTACGTGCGCTGGAGCACCTGATCCACCAAGTCGGCGGAGGAGATGTCGAGCTCCTTGTCGATGGTCGTCGCACGGACACCACGTACGCGACCGCCCCGGACGACGAAATGCTGCACCGCCGCCGAGAGTTCGTCCTCCGCGATGCCGAACAGATCGGCATCCGTGTCCTCGGCCAGCACCAGAGAACTCCGACTGAGCACCGCATCGATCGCCTGCAGCCTGTCGCGGTAGACCGCGGCCGATTCGTAGTCCATCGCCGCCGCCGCCTCGCGCATGCGCGCGGTGAGGTCACGCGCGAAGCGCTGGTCTCCGCCCGCCATGAAAGCGACGAAGTCGTCGACGATGGCGCGGTGCTCCTCGATCGTGACCTTCATCGAACACGGTCCGCCGCATCGACCGATCTGTCCCGGAAAGCACGGCCGTCCGGTCGCCATGGCCTTCTTGTACGACGCGTCGGAGCAGGTGCGGATGGGGAAGACCTTGATCATCAGGTCGATCGTGTCGTGCACCGCCCACACCTTCGGGTACGGGCCGAAATAGCGCGCTCCGGGAATGCGCCGATTGCGGGTCACGATGACGCGCGGCGCCTCGTCGGCCAAGGTGATCGCCATGTAGGGGTAGGACTTGTCGTCCTTGTAGCGCACGTTGAACGGCGGCGAGAACTCTTGGATCCACATGTACTCCAGCTGCAGCGACTCGACATCGCTGCCGACCACCGTCCACTCCACGGATGCCGCCGTGAGCACCATCCGGCGGGTGCGCTCGTGCAGGGTGTGCAGCGGCGCGAAGTAGTTGGACAACCGGGCGCGCAGATTCTTGGCCTTGCCGACGTAGAGGACGCGGCCGTCCGCGTCGCGGAAGCGGTAGACCCCGGGCTGCGTGGGGATCTCCCCCGGCTTCGGCTTGTAAGGAAGCGCGTCGGCCATCGTCAGCCGGCCTTCCGCACCGGCCCCCGCGCCGTCGCTGTCGCGTCAGACGGCCCTGCCGCGAGGATCTCGGCCAGGAAGGCGCCGGTGTGGCTCTCTTCGACGCGCGCCACCTGCTCGGGCGTCCCCGTCGCGACGATGCGGCCGCCGCCCGAACCACCCTCGGGCCCCAGGTCGATGATCCAGTCGGCCGACTTGATCACGTCGAGATTGTGCTCGATGACAACGACCGTGTTCCCCTTGTCGACGAGGCCGCCCAGCACTTTCAGCAGCAGAGACACGTCTTCGAAGTGCAGCCCGGTCGTGGGCTCGTCGAGCACGTAGATGCTGCGCCCATTCGAGCGGCGCTGCAGCTCGGTCGCGAGCTTGACGCGCTGAGCCTCGCCGCCGGAGAGCGTCGTCGCCGACTGTCCGAGTCGGACATACCCGAGCCCGACGTCGACGAGGGTCTTCAGGAAGCGGTGGATCGCTTGGATCGGCTCGAAGAAGTCGGCCGCCTCGGAGATCGGCATCTCCAGCACCTCGGCGATGTTCTTGCCCTTGTAGTGCACGGCGAGCGTGTCACGGTTGTAGCGCTTGCCGTGACAGACCTCGCAGTCGACGTAGACGTCGGGCAGGAAGTTCATCTCGATCTTGATCGTGCCGTCGCCCGAGCAGGCCTCGCAACGGCCGCCCTTGACGTTGAAGCTGAACCGACCCGGCTGATAGCCGCGCACCTTCGCCTCGGGCGTCTCGCTGAACAGGGTGCGGATGCGATCGAACACGCCCGTGTAGGTCGCGGGGTTGGATCGCGGTGTCCGCCCGATCGGGGCCTGATCGACGTGCACGACCTTGTCGAGGTTGTCGAGGCCGGTGATTCGGGTGTGCTTGCCCGCCACGCGGCGCGCTCCGTTGAGCTTGGTCGCGAGGACTTCGTAGAGGATGCCGTTGACCAGAGTCGACTTGCCCGAGCCGCTGACGCCCGTCACGGCGGTGAGCACCCCGAGGGGGAATTCGGCGGTGACGTTCTGCAGGTTGTTCTCGCGGGCGCCGACGACGGTCAGCATGCGCTTCTTGTCGATCTTGCGCCGCTTCTTGGGTGCCTCGATCGACCGCCGCCCGCTGAGGTAGGCGCCCGTCAACGAGCGCTCTTCCTCGAGCAGCGACGACAGCGGACCCGAATGCACGACTTCGCCTCCGTCGACACCCGCGCGGGGCCCGATGTCGACGATCCAGTCCGACGCCTGCACGGTCTCCTCGTCGTGCTCGACGACGATGAGGGTGTTGCCCAGATCCTTCAGCCGGACGAGGGTCTCGATCAGCCGGCGGTTGTCTCGCTGGTGCAGCCCGATAGAGGGTTCGTCGAGCACGTACAGCACGCCCGTCAGCCCGGAGCCGATCTGCGTCGCGAGCCGGATGCGCTGGGCCTCCCCGCCGGAGAGCGAGCCCGCGGAGCGTCCGAGGCTCAGATAGTTGAGTCCGACCTGCACGAGGAAGTCCAAGCGCGCGCGGATCTCCCTGAGGACGGCAGCGGCGATCTTGGCTTCGCGGTCGGTCAGCTCGAGCTGCGCGAAGTACTGCTGCGCGTCGGCCAGACTCATGCGCGACGCATCGGCGATCGAATGGTCGTGCACCAGGACGGCCAGCACCTCGGGCTTCAGACGGTCGCCGTGGCACACGGGACACGGGACCTCACGAAGGTACTCCGCCCATCGCTGGCGCTGCGCGTCGGTCTCGGCCTGGGTGTACTGACGCTCGATGTAGGGCACGACCCCCTCGAACCCGGACGAGTAGCGCATCTCCCGGCCGTAGCGGTTGCGCCACTTCACCGTGACCTTGTAGTTCTCGCCGCGAAGGATCGCATCCTGGACGTCGGTGGACAGGTCCCGCCACGGTGTGTCGAGCGAGAAGTCGAGGTCATCGGCCAGGCCCACCAGGAGGCGCTCGTAATACTGGTACAGCCCCTTGCCCTGTGTCGTCCATGGGATGATGACGCCGTCGTTGATCGACAGCTCTTCATCGCCCAGCATCAGCTCGACATCGACCGACATCCGCGTGCCCAGACCGGAACAGGTGGGGCACGCGCCGAAGGGAGCGTTGAACGAGAAGGTACGCGGCTCGATTTCGGTCAGCTGCAGCGGATGCCCGTTCGGACAGGCGAGCTTCTCGCTGAAACTCACCCACGCGTCGTCGCCTTCTTCGTCGACGAAGTTGATCTGCACGATGCCGTCGGCGAGGCCGAGCGCGGTCTCGACCGAGTCGGTGACGCGGCCGAGGATGTCGCCACTTGCCACGAGCCGGTCGACCACGACCGCGATGTCATGCTTGTAGCTCTTCTTGAGCGTCGGGGGCTCCGCGAGCTGAATCAGGTCGCCGTCCACGACCGCGCGGGCGTATCCCTTGGCCGACAGCTCCTTGAAGAGGTCGACGAACTCGCCCTTCTTCTGCGTCACGACCGGGGCCACGATCTGATAGCGCGTGCGCTCGGGCAGCTCCATGAGCTGATCGGCGATCTGCTGCACGGTCTGCCGCTGGATCTGGGCGCCGCACTCGGGACAGTGCGGAACACCGATACGCGCCCACAGCAGACGCATGTAGTCGTGGATCTCGGTGATGGTGCCGACCGTCGAACGCGGGTTGCGGTTCGTCGACTTCTGATCGATCGAGACGGCGGGACTCAACCCCTCGATGAAGTCGACGTCCGGGCGGTCGACCTGACCGAGGAACTGGCGCGCGTACGCGCTCAGCGACTCCACGTAACGACGCTGACCTTCGGCGAAGATCGTGTCGAAAGCGAGGCTGGACTTGCCCGAACCGGAGAGGCCGGTGAAGACGACGAGGGAGTCGCGCGGGATGTCGAGATCCACGTTCTTGAGGTTGTGGACGCGGGCTCCGCGCACGCTGAGTTTCGACGAGGCAACAGGGACGATGGGCACCGGACAAGTCTAGGTGTGGCCTCCGACACCGGATCCGAGGTGCGCTCTCGGCGTACCCTCCTCAGTCCGGCCGACGGCCGGCGAAGGGGGCGAGACCGTCGCGCAGTGCCGCAAGTTGGTCGGCATCCATCCCGACTCTCGCCATGATCTGCGCCGGCACGTCGAGAGCCCGCGCCCGCAGAGACGTGCCGTCGGCGGTGAGCGCGATATCCAGCACCCGCTCGTCGTCAGTGCGGCGCGTGCGACTGACCCGCCCCTGCGCCTCAAGGCGCTTGACGAGCGGCGACAGGGTGGCCGGTTCCATCGCAAGCTCCTCCGCGAGCTCACCCAGCGAGCGCGGCGAGTGCTCCCAGAGGGCGAGCATCACGAGGTACTGCGGGTGCGTCAGGCCGAGGGGATCGAGGACAGGACGATAGATGGAGACGACGTTGCGTGCGGCCGTCACGAGAGCGAAGCACAGCTGGTTCTCGAGCTTCAGCAGATCGTCGCGCGCATCCATGCCTCTACTGTACTCATTTCGTTAGTACACTAATGTTCATGACACGAAACGATGCCGAGCGGCCGCCGCTGCGTCAACGGGTGCGCGACGCCGGCGGGTGGTACACGTACCTCAACACGCGGCTCATCCGCCTGGCCGGTCCCGCGTCGGTCGGTCCGTACGAAAGCGAGCCCGAGCCGGCGCGCGCCGAACGGGCCTGCCCGCTCTGCGGCCACGCGATGTCTCAGCACACGTTCGACCGCAGCGGCCCGAAGCCGCTCATGCACTGCCCCTGATCAGGATCGCCCGTCAGGCGCGCTCGAACGTCATGATCGCGCGCGCTGCCGCAGCGCCCACTCCACCTCGTCGGGGTCGCTGTGCGGAACGATCACGCCGTCTCGCATGATCTGGTGACGCTCGTCGCCCTTACCGACGATGGCGATGAGGTCGCCCTCCCGGGCGAGTTCGACGGCCTTGTGGATCGCCTCGGCTCGGCCGCCCACGTCGAAGACCTCTGCGCGCGAGCCGCGCGTACCGGCGACGACGGCTCGCCTGATGGTCGCGGGGTCCTCGTCGGCGGGATTGTCGTCGGTGACGATCACGATGTCCGAGGCCATCGCGGAGAAGCGGCCCATGAGCGGACGCTTGTTCGCATCGCGATTGCCGTTGGATCCGATCACCGTGATGATGCGCCCCGGCGTCAGAGGCCGCATGGCGCGCAGCAGCGCGTTGATCGCCTCGGGCTTGTGGCCGGCGTCGATGACGACCTGGAACTCGGCATCCACGGGGACGAACTGGACCCGCCCCTCGACGCCCGCGAAGTTCGCAATCCCCTCCACGGATGCCGAGAGAGGATGACCCACGATGTCGAGGGCCGCGACCGCGGCCAAGATGTTGCTGACGTTGAACTCTCCCACCAGGGGTGTGGTGAAACGCTCCGTCTGGCCATCGGGTCCGATCACCGTGAACGAGGAGCCGTCCAGCCGCAGGTCGATGTCGACGGCGCGCCAGTGCGCGTCGCGACCCGTCACCGAGAACGACTGCGTGTTCAGGTCGGCATCGGCATGCAGGCGCCGCCCGGCCCGGTCGTCGACGTTCACCAGCGCGACACAGGACATCGCCGGCGTCAGCAGCTCGCGCTTGGCCAGCAGATAGGCCTCCTGCGTGCCGTGGAAGTCGCGATGGTCGTGGCCGAGGTTGAGGAAGATGCCGACGTCGAAGCGGAGGCCTTCCACGCGACCCATCGTGATGGCATGGCTCGACACCTCGGAAGAGACCACCTCGACACCGCGCTCGCGCATGAGCGCCAACAGCGCGTGCATCTGCGGGGCTTCCGGAGTGGTGAGAGTGGACGGAACGGCGACGCCGTCGATGCGCGTTCCCATCGAGCCGATCACCCCGGTGTGCCGGGACTGACGCGCTGCATCGACGAGATAGGTCGTCGAGGTCTTGCCCTGCGTGCCCGTGATGCCGATCGTCTTCAGCGCACGCGCAGGCTGGTCGTAGAACCAGGCGGCGAGCCCACCCAACACCCGACGGGGGTGCCCATCGACGACGATCCGTGGGAGCGCGGAGAGTCCTGTCGTGGCGTCGATGATGTCGGCGCCGGCGGCGTCGGTGAGCACCGCGACCGCCCCGGCTTCCACGGCGTCGGCGAGATAGCGCGCGCCGTGAGTCCGGGCCCCCGGCTGAGCGAAGAACAGATCACCCGGCTGCGTCGAGGCCGCGCTGAGAGCGATACCCGTGACGAACGCGTCACCGGCGACGAGAGACGCACCGACCTGATCGGCGATGTCGGCGAGTGAGCGAGCAACGACGTTCTGCGGACGGTTCGCGGCGGGCTGCGCAACCCCCATTCCGGCCTCCGAGGGAACCGACGGGGAGGACTGCTCGATGCTCACTCGGCGACGATAGCAAAACAGTGCGAACCCGGCTGTCAGCATCGCCGTGCGAAGCCCGAGTCCACCCTGCCGGCGACACCGCCTGCACGTCGTTCAGGTTGTGCGGCGCGCTGGACCTGCTTACGCGTGGCCGGCATTCACCATGGCCCGCAGCTCCTTCTTGAGATCCTGCACCTCGTCGCGGAGCCGCGCCGCCAGCTCGAACTTCAGCTCACCGGCCGCGGCGAGCATCTGCTGCGAGAGATCCTCGATGGTCGCCTCGAGCTGCATGGCACCCTCTGCCGCGATGCCCTCCCGCCGCAGGCGCGGCGTCGGCGAGCCTGCGCGACCCGAGCCGCCGCCACGAGCCAGAAGCGCCTTGGTATCGGACGCCTCGCGTGCCAGCACGTCGGTGATGTCGGCGATCTTCTTGCGCAGGGGCTGCGGATCGATGCCGTGCGCCGTGTTGTACGCGATCTGCTTCTCCCGGCGACGCTCGGTCTCCTCGATCGCCGATCGCATCGAGTCGGTCATGTTGTCGGCGTACATGTGGACTTCACCGGAGACGTTTCGCGCCGCTCGACCGATCGTCTGAATCAGTGACGTCCCGCTGCGCAGGAACCCTTCCTTGTCGGCGTCGAGAATGGCGACGAGCGAGACCTCGGGCAGGTCGAGCCCCTCACGCAGCAGGTTGATTCCGACCAGCACGTCGTAGACACCCTGTCGAAGCTCGGTGAGCAGCTCGACGCGACGCAGCGTGTCGACGTCGGAGTGCAGGTATCGCACGCGCACACCGTGCTCGCCGAGGAAGTCCGTCAGCTCTTCGGCCATCTTCTTGGTCAGGGTGGTGACGAGCACGCGCTCGTCTCGCTCGACCCGCACCCGGATCTCCTCCAGCAGGTCGTCGATCTGGCCCTTGGACGGCTTGATCACGATCTGCGGATCGACCAGACCCGTCGGTCGGATGATCTGCTCGACGACGCCGTCGGCGATACCCATCTCGTAGCGGCCCGGCGTCGCGGACAGATACACCGTCTGACCGATGCGGTTCTTGAACTCGTCGAAACGCAGCGGGCGGTTGTCGAGCGCGCTCGGAAGCCGGAAGCCGTGGTCGACCAGCGTGCGCTTGCGCGACGCGTCGCCTTCGTACATGGCGCCGATCTGCGGCACCGTGACGTGCGACTCGTCGATGACGAGCAGGAAGTCGTCGGGGAAGAAGTCGAGCAGCGTGTGCGGTGGCTCGCCGGGCTCGCGACCGTCCATGTGTCGGGAGTAGTTCTCGATGCCGGAGCAGAAACCGAGCTGCTGCAGCATCTCGAGATCGAACGTCGTGCGCATCCGCAGGCGCTGTGCCTCCAGCAGCTTGCCCTGGCCCTCCAGCTCCGCCAGCCTCTCGGCCAGCTCGGTCTCGATCGTGCCAATGGCGCGATGGACGGTATCGGTGCCCGCGACGTAGTGCGACGCCGGGAAGATGGGCACACTGTCGAGCTTCTGGACGACGTCTCCGGTGAGGGGATGGAGCATGTAGAGCGCTTCGATCTCGTCGCCGAACAGCTCGATGCGGACGGCGTACTCCTCGTAGACGGGAATGATCTCGATCGTGTCGCCGCGCACACGGAAGTTGCCGCGCGAGAAGTCGACGTCGTTGCGGTTGTACTGCATCGCGATGAACTTGCGGATGAGCGCATCGCGGTCGTACCGCTCGCCCACCTGCAGGGCGACCATCGCGCGGAGGTACTCTTCGGGCGCACCGAGACCGTAGATGCACGACACCGTGCTGACCACGACCACATCGCGACGGCTCAGCAGCGAGTTCGTCGTCGAGTGACGCAAGCGTTCGACCTCGGCGTTGACGGACGAGTCCTTCTCGATGAAGGTGTCCGTCTGCGGCACGTAAGCCTCGGGCTGGTAGTAGTCGTAGTAGCTGACGAAGTACTCGACGGCGTTGTGCGGCATCAGCTCACGGAACTCGTTGGCCAGCTGCGCCGCGAGGGTCTTGTTGTGGGCCAGCACCAGCGTGGGACGCTGTACCTGTTCGATCAGCCACGCCGTCGTCGCCGACTTGCCGGTACCGGTCGCGCCGAGCAGGACGACGTCGGTCTCCCCCGCGTTGATTCGAGCCGCGAGCTCGGAGATCGCCTGCGGCTGATCACCGCTGGGCGCATACTCGCTGACGACCTCGAACGGCCGGACGGATCGCGTGGTCTGCATGCCTCCAGCGTAGGCTCGGCCTCCGACATCGGCCGCGTCGTTCGCCCTCGGCGTCCTCGTTCGCCCAGGCCCTCCCGAGGCGCTCGGCCCGCTCGGCCCCGTACTGTGGAACCATGCTGGAGTTCCTCGTCGGGTCCGGCCTCGCCGCGGCCGCGGGGCTGAACGCGTGGATGCCGCTGTTCGCACTGGGGCTGTTGGACCGTTTCGTGCCGGTGATCGATCTGCCCGCCTCCTGGTCGTGGCTTTCCAGCGACGTCGCCCTCTGGATCACCGGTGTGCTGCTGGTGGTGGAGATCGTGGCCGACAAGATCCCCGCGGTCGATTCCGTGAACGACGTCCTGCAGACCGTGGTGCGCCCGGCATCCGGGGGCATCGCCTTCGGCGCCGGTGCGAGCGCGCAGACGGTGCGCGTCGACGACCCGAGCCTCTTCGCGGGCGCCGCGTGGGTGTCGATCGTCGTCGGCGTCGTGATCGCTCTCGCGCTGCATGCCCTCAAAGCGTCGGTGCGCCCCCTCGCCAATGTCGCCACCGCGGGCGTCGCCGCCCCCGTCCTGTCGGCGGCGGAGGATGTATCTGCGGGAGCACTCATCGTGGCCGCGATCTTCGCGCCCGTTCTGGCCGGAGCGCTCGTGGTCGCCCTCATCGTGTCGGCCGTGCTTCTGCTGCGTCGTCGACGCCGCCACCGCTCAGGGACCTCCGTCGCCTCCGTACCGCGACCGTGAGCGCGTACCTCAGCGCGAGGGGTGCAAGCGCCTCCACAGCGCCTCGACCTGCGCACTGGTCTCGGCCAGCGACCCGGCTGTGTCGATGATGACGTCGGCGACGGCCAACCGCGTGTCATCGTCGACCTGCGACGCCAGCCGCGCGCGGGCATCGGCGAGGGTGAGCCCGCGCAGCGCGACCAGGCGCTCCTCGCGCAGGGATGCCGGGGCGTGCGCCACGACGATCAGATCCCACGGGTCGTCGGCCCGCGCCTCGACCAGGAGCGGCACATCGTAGACGACGACCGCATCGGGATCGGCGGCGAACGCCGCGGCGAAGCGCCGGCCCGACTCTGCCGCCACGGCCGGATGGATGAGGGCGTTGAGGCGGCGACGGGCGTCGTCGTCGGAGAAGACGACCGCTCCCAGCGCTGCGCGGTCGAGGTTGCCGTCACCGGCGATCACCCCCGGACCGAACGCGGCGGCGATCTGGTCGAGCACTGGAGACCCGGGAGCCTGCAGCTCGCGGACGATGGCGTCGGCATCGACGATGACCGCACCGTGCTGGGCGAGGAGGCGCGCGATGGTCGATTTGCCGGAGGCGATGCCACCGGTGAGCGCGAGAAGGGGCATGCCTACGAGGATGCCACGTCGGCGTCGGCCGGAGCCGTCGACGGCGGCGCCACGAAGACGGAGGCCTCTGCGATGCGCGCCGCGCGCAGAGCCGCCGAGCGCGCAGCACTCATGAGGATTCCCGGGTCGTACCCGAGCGACGAGGTGAGTCCCACTCCGACGCCCACCGACGCGAGACGGCCGTGAGCGACCGCGGTGAGCTCGTCGATGGCGCCCCGGAACAGCGCGCTGCCGACGCGGCGGGCATCGGCGGTCGATTCGGCGAGAGTGCAGATGACGAGCTGCCCGTCCCCGTCCTCGCCGACCAGAGCCGCGGCCGGCGCGAAGGACCGAGCCGCATGACGGCAGGCGGCCGAGATCGTATCGACCACGTCACCGCCGAAGGCGTCGCCGATCTCGTCGAGTCCGTCTGCGCGAAGCACGATGACGGCGATGCCCTCCTGCCGCCACGAGGCTCGCTCCACGATGTCGGCGAGGGCTCCGGCGAAGGTTCGCGGCAGCATGACACCGTCGGCGGCGACACCATTGGAGGTCAGCCACTCGTAGCGCTGCCGCGTCGTGCGCTGCGAGCGCAGCACCGACATGACGATCGCCGCGACCATCGTCAGGATCACCGTGACGATGTTCGCACTGATGGAGCCGAGCCACCGCGAGAACAGCTCGCTCTGCGGCCCGAGCGTCACGAAGACGACAAGGCGCACGGCGTAGAACACCCCCGCGGCCGCGAGCACGGTCGACAAGGCCCAGGCGCTGCGCAGTCCGCGCATCGGGCTGCGCAGCGATTCGGCGGCACCGGCTCCGAAGAACACCACGAGCGATGCCGCCATCGCCCACCAGCCACCCCAGCTGCCCCGCGTCGGGTACTCGATGAGCGCGGCGACGAAGGTGATGACCGCAAGCGTCCCGACCGCCACCGACGAGACGAGGACGGAGCGGTCGTTGAACCGTCGGCATCCCAGAAGCATGAATCCCGGCACCGAGACGAACAGGGCGTTGCCGACCGCGACCGAGACCGCACCGCCTACACCCGCAGACCACGCCATGTAGGCGAGCGTTGTCGCCAGTCCGCAGAAGAACGCCACCGCCCACAGCCGTCCGGGGCCGGTATCGCGGCGCAGCAGGGTGTCGATGATGAAGGTCAGACTGGCGACTGACGCCACGATGGCCGTCATGACCGTGACGCTGAACAGATCGAGATTCATGCCCCGTCCTTGTCGGTGAGCTCGGCCGATCCGGGCGGGAGTCCGGTGGACGCCTCCCGGTCGAAGACCTCGCGGGTCGCCGGCAGCACGACGGTGAAGATGCTGCCCTCCCCCGCGGTCGATTCGACGGCGATGGATCCGCCATGAGCGGCGACCAGATCACGTGTGATCGTCAACCCCAAACCGTTGCCCGGCACGGACGGCACGGCTCGGAAGAACCGCTCGAACACTCTCGCGGCCGCATCGGGGGCCATGCCGATACCGGTGTCGGCGACCCGAACCGTCGTGTGAATGCCGTCGGTCGAGGTGGATGCCGTCACCCGGCCACCGTCGCGATTGAACTTCACCGCGTTCGCCACCAGATTGTCGACCACCTGTCGGATGCGGGCCGGATCGGCGTACGCCTCGGCCGCGCCCGACTCCTCCACGCGAAGGTCGACGAAGCGCCCCTCTGCGACCGGCTCGAGCCCTGCCGCTGCAGCGCGCACGATCTCGGTCATGTCGACGACGCGAGGGTGCAGGCGCGTATCGATCGACGACCCCGACCGCGACGACGCCGACAGGATGTCGGTGACGATCCCCAGCAGCCGCTCGCTGTTGCGGTACGCGGTGTCGACCTGTCTGCGAGCGTCATCCGAGAGCCCACCGCCGTCGAGCGCCAGCTCGAGATACCCGAGGATCGACGTCAGCGGGGTGCGAAGCTCGTGGGAGATCGAGGCGACGAGGTCGTCGCGCACCCGCTGCGCGTCCCGCTCCGCCGTGATGTCGCGGACGATCAGCAGCGCTCCGGCCGGGGCTCCGTTGTGATCGGTGAGATGGCGCCCGGCGAAGGCGAACGCGCGTCGGCGGCCGTCGGCGAGCGCGAACCACAGGACGACGTCGTCGAACGACTCGTGGCGCTGCAGACGCACCAGCGGATGCTGCTGAGGATCGAGCGGTACCAGCTTCTCGTCGGTGACGGCATCCTCACCGCCGCTGCCGGGAAGGAATCCGGGGATGCGGCCGAAGCGGAGGAGCGCATCGTTCTCGAGGACGACCTCACCCGCGGCGGAGAGGCGGATGACTCCGAAGTCGACCGTGTCGAGCACCTCGCTGACCAGCTGCTCCTGACGCAGCGCCTCGCGGTGCGCCGCCGACACGCGCACCGCCTGACGGTCCAGCAGCATCCGTTGCGCGCGGAAGCGACGGGAGGACGTGTAGCTGGCAGCGCCGACGGCGATGATGACCACCGGAAGGAGGACGACCGCGTACGTCCCCGCCGGCGAAGCGCCGGTCGCGAGGATGAACCAGTATGTGAGCGGGATGCCGACCACCGAGATCGCGAACCCCGCCCGCCCGATGGCCGACAGCCACATCGCCGGAAACACCCACAGCAACCCGAACGCGGCATTCGGCTCGGCGATGCGCATCAGGGCGATCGCCACGATGTCGACGATCGGGATGACGGTCACCGCGTACAGCGGCAAGCGGGACCAGGGCACTGCGAGGCCCGCCACTCCCCCGAGGACGACGAGCAGCACCGCGATACCGAAGAGGCCGCCGTCGGTGAGGGATGCCGTGGCGATGCCGATGAAGAACAGCACGCCGACCACGGCGCACAGCACGAGCTGATTGCTGGCCGCGGCGCGGTCGCGCAGCTGGCCGCGGATGCGGCCGTCTGCGGGCGCGGTGGGGCTCGGGGGGCTCGCCATGGGACGACGTTACAGCCGGGGAGCCCGCGACGGCAGGAGGTGACGGCACAGGGCCGCCGCCCGGACGGATCCGGGGCGACGGCCCTGTGCGAACGCGGTGCGGCTCAGCGGCCCGACAGCTTCTCGCGGAGAGCCGCGAGAGCCTCGTCGTCGGCGAGGGTTCCGCCGCCGTTCGAGGAGTCGGACGAGAACGACGACGCGCCGGTCTCGATCGGAGCGGCGGCCTCGGCCTCGAGCGTCTTGGCGACGGCGAGCTTGTGCGCCTCCCAGCGAGCCTGGGCAGCGGCGTACTCCTGCTCCCACTTCTCGCGCTGAGCGTCGAAGCCCTCGAGCCAAGCACCCGACTCGGGGTCGAAGCCCTCGGGGTACTTGTACTCGCCGTTCTCGTCGTACTCGGTCGCCATGCCGTACAGCGCCGGGTCGAACTCGGTGCCGTTGGGGTCGACCGACTCGTTCGCCTGCTTGAGCGAGAGCGAGATGCGACGACGCTCGAGGTCGATGTCGATGATCTTGACGAAGACTTCCTCGCCGACCGACACGACCTGCTCGGCGAGCTCGACGTGCTTGCCCGACAGCTCGGAGATGTGCACGAGACCCTCGATGCCGTCAGCGACGCGGACGAAGGCACCGAACGGAACCAGCTTGGTGACCTTGCCCGGCGCGACCTGACCGATCGCGTGCGTGCGGGCGAAGACCTGCCACGGGTCCTCCTGCGTCGCCTTCAGCGACAGGGAGACGCGCTCGCGGTCGAGGTCGACCTCGAGGATCTCGACGGTGACCTCCTGGCCCACCTCGACGACCTCGGAGGCGTGCTCGATGTGCTTCCAGGACAGCTCCGAGACGTGGACGAGACCGTCGACGCCGCCGAGGTCGACGAACGCACCGAAGTTGACGATCGACGAGACGACGCCCTTGCGGACCTGGCCCTTGTGCAGGTTGTTGAGGAACGTGGTGCGCGACTCGGACTGCGTCTGCTCGAGCAGGGCGCGGCGCGAGAGAACGACGTTGTTGCGGTTCTTGTCGAGCTCGAGGATCTTGGCCTCGATCTCCTGGCCGAGGTACGGCGTGAGGTCGCGGACGCGGCGCAGCTCGATGAGCGATGCGGGCAGGAAGCCACGCAGGCCGATGTCGACGATGAGACCACCCTTGACGACCTCGATCACGGAACCGGTGACGACACCGTCGTTCTCCTTGATCTTCTCGACGTCGCCCCAGGCACGCTCGTACTGCGCGCGCTTCTTGGAGAGGATGAGGCGTCCTTCCTTGTCCTCCTTCTGGAGAACGAGGGCTTCGACCTCGTCGCCGACCTTGACGACCTCGTTGGGGTCGACGTCGTGCTTGATGGAGAGCTCGCGCGAGGGGATGACGCCCTCGGTCTTGTACCCGACGTCGAGGAGGACCTCGTCGCGGTCGATCTTCACCACGGTGCCTTCGATGAGGTCGCCGTCGTTGAAGAACTTGAGGGTCTTCTCGACCGCGGCCAGGAAGTCCTCAGCAGATCCGATGTCGTTGATGGCGACCTGCTTGGTGGCCGGGGCGGTCGTTGCGGTAGTCATGTAGTGGGTTGTCCTTGTTGGGTTGGATATCGGGCTCCGGCGCGAGATGATCGCGCAGCGGCAGACGGACGAAGACGAACGAATGCCCCGCCGGAGCGGTCGGTCAGGGATTGCGTGTCATGAGCGCGCGGCGTGGCGCCACACGAATGACACTCCAGGGTATCAGAATCACCGGCTCGCCGTCGGGGGCATCCCGCGCGGCGGCGGCTCGGTCGCTTAGCCCCGCAGCGGATCGGCGGGGTCGGCCGGATCCAACGCCGGAGCCCCCGGCCGTGAGAGCGTGAGCATCGCCCACGCGACGCGGGGGCTCGCGGCGAGTCGGTCTTCGACGGCGTTCAGTTGAGCGGCGACCGCATGCTCGGGGATGTCGCCGACGAGATCGACGGCGGCGACCACGAACACCCGTCCCTGTCCGACGTACTCGATGTGCAGATACGTGATCTGTGCGATCTCGGTCTGCTCGAGGAGGCGCTGCAGCGCGGCGGCCCGCACGCGCGGCTCGACCGCGACGCCCACCAGGAAGCGGCGGTTCTGGCGGATCAACACGATCGCGACGACGGCCAAGAGCACGCCGACCAGAATCGATCCGATCGCGTCCGGGGCCGCAGATCCGGTGAGCTGATGCAGCAGGATGCCGAGGAAGGCGATCACCAGACCGATCAGCGCCGCGGCATCCTCGAAGAAGACCGCACGCAGCGTGGGGTCGGACGTGTCCATGACGTACTCGAGCACGTCCTTCGCGCTCTCCCGTGCGCGACGACGCGACTGGCGCAGCGCCTGGAGGAACGAAACGCCCTCCAGGACGAACGCGACACCCAGGACGGCGTAGGAGACGCCGAACAGACCGGCCGGCTCAGGCGCGAACAGCTCCTGCACCCCGTGCATGATCGAGACGCCGGCGCCGACGGCGAACAGACCGAACGCCGCGAAAAGCGACCACACGTACGCTTCCCGACCGTAGCCGGTGGGATGCCGCGCATCGCGCGGACGTGCCGACCGGCGGGTCGCGACGAAGAGGAAGATCTCGTTGCCGGTGTCCGCCCACGAGTGCGCGGCCTCGGCGAGCATGCTCGCCGCACCGGTGAGCACCGCCGCGACGGTCTTCGCGACGGCGATGAGGAGGTTCGCTCCGAGCGCGACGAGAACCGTCAGCAGCGACTCCGCATCGCCGGCTGCGCCGTCCGGCGCAGGGAGCGCCGCGCGGCGGGACGATCGGGAGGGCGCCATGCTCACACGCTACGCGGGGTCGACGACGCCGTCGACGTACAGCCAGCGACCGTCGAGACGACGGAAGCGGCTCCGTTCGGCGAGGACGCCGCGTGCGCCCGTGCCGCGCTCCCGCCACGCGGCCCGGAACGCGACGGTGGCGCGGACGTCGTCCGCCCCTCCGTGGGTCTCATCGATATCGAGGCGCTCCCAGCACAGGTCGTCGTCGAGCTCCAGTCGATCGGGGCGGGTGGCCGGGTGCCACGACGCCAGAAGATGAGAGGCGTCGCCCAGCGCGAACGCCGTGAACCGTGAGCGCATGAGCTTCTCCGCCGTCGCGGCCGCGACACCGTCGAGAACAGGACCGCAGCATGCGGCGAACGCGCCGCCGCTCCCGCACGGGCACGGCGATGCCGCAGCCGGACGGCGGCCTCGTGGTGGGGAGGCGGCGCCGAAGGACATTCCCCGACTCTACGTCGCGCCCACGCTCGCGCGCGCCGAGTGTGCGACTGTGGAGAACCGCGGTGAGCGCACGGCGCGGTGGCTACCGTGAGGGACATGACGAGGCGAGGACACGTGCTGTCGGCAGTGGTGGCGGTCGCGCTGGCCGGGAGCATCGTCGGATGCACACCGCAGAGCACGCCGTCGCCCGCGCCGAGCTCCAGCTCCTCGACGTTCTCCTCGGATGCCGAGGCCTTCGCCGCCGCCGAGGCGACCTACCGCGCCTACGTCGACGCCCTAAACAAGGTGGATCTGGCTCGCACAGAGACGTTCAACGGCGTGTATGACTGGCTTGCTGGGACTGCGCTCGAGCAGGAGCGGACGTCGCTGACGGATATGCACGATAAAGGCTGGACTGTATCTGGGGATAGTCGAGTTGTGTTCTTTGAAGGGCGCGCCGTCAGCCCCTCGCTTGTAACGGCTGTTGCTTGCCTCGACGTGAGCAATATCAGGTTGGATAACGCAGACGGTGTCTCTCAGGTGCAGACCAGTCGGCCGCCAGCGTATGCGCTGCAGCTCAGTTTCACCCGCGAGGAGGAAGCGGGCAGAACCCAGATCCTGGAGATGACCGCTGTCGAGGAGCCCAGATGCTCCTGAGTTCGATAGCACTGGCCACTGTGCTGTGGGCAGCAGTCCCGGGCGACACAAGGAGCTGTGCAGGCTCCGCCGCATGGGGCGGCAACTGCTCCGTATCCAACACCGGGTCGTCGGTCGAGATCGGCGCGACCCGTCCGAGCGGATCTGGCGGTTCCGGCGGCGATGCCGAGGCCGCGCCGGCGCCACCGCCGCCCGCGTGCACCGACAGCCTGTGCCGGGGCAATTACTCGGTCGTGGTGCTGCAGCCGACCCTCAGCGACGTGGCGTCGTTCGCTCCGGCATCCGCACCCTTCGTCGACGAACCCGATGGGGTCGGCATCGTCGGCATGCCGATGAACTTCGTCGCGACGGCCGGAGTCCATGAACAGGCGGGGACGCTCTTCGATCTTCCGGTCACGGTCCGCTTCACGCCGACGTCGTACCGCTTCATCTACGGCGACGGCACGTCGCGCAACAGCCCCACGGGCGGCCGGACCTGGGCCGCGCTCGGACGCGCGCAGTTCAGCGCCACCGACACCAGCCACGCCTATGCCGCACGCGGCACCTACACGGCGACGGCGACCGTGCGCTATGCGGCGCAGGCCAACTTCGGCAACGGATGGATCGATGTGCCCGGCCTCCTCGATATCCCCGCCGGCACGACCACGCTGCAGATCGTCGACGTCAAGACCGCCCTGGTCGACAAGACCTGTCTCGAGAATCCGCGCGGGCCCGGCTGTTGACCCCGCGCCGTCGCACCGTCGTGACAGGATGAGCGCGTGGCCGATCGCCTGATGCTCCTCGACACCGCGTCCCTCTACTTCCGTGCGTTCTACGGCGTGCCGGACACGGTCACAGCGCCCGACGGCACCTCGGTCAACGCAGCACGCGGACTGCTCGACATGATCGCCAAGCTCGTGTCGACCTACGAGCCGACCCACGTGATCGCCTGTTGGGATGACGACTGGCGTCCGCAGTGGCGGGTCGACCTCATCCCCACGTACAAGACCCACCGCGTCGCCGAGGTCGTCGCCGACGACACCGACATCGAAGAGGTCCCCGATCCGCTTACGGCCCAGATCCCTGTCATCCGCGACGAGTTGGCAGTTCTCGGCATCCCCGTGGTCGGTCGGGCCGATCACGAAGCCGACGATGTCATCGCCAGCTACGCGACTCAGCACGCCGGTGCCGTCGATGTCGTGACGGGCGACCGCGACCTGTTCCAACTCGTCGACGACGCCCGGTCGGTGCGCGTGATCTACACCGGACGCGGCATGAGCAAGCTCGAAGTCCTCGACGAAGCTGCCGTCATCGAGAAGTACGGAGTGCGGGCCAGCCAGTACTCCGACTTCGCCGTCCTGCGCGGTGACGCCTCGGACGGGCTGCCCGGCGTCGCCGGGATCGGCGAGAAGACGGCTGCGGCCCTGCTCGCCAGCCACGGCGACCTCGCCGGCATCATCGCCGAGGCAGCCCGCGGGGGCCTCGCGGCGGGCGTTCGGGCGAAGATCGTCGCCGCGACCGACTACCTCGCCGTCGCCCCGCGGGTCGTCGAGGTCGTCCGCACGCTCGACCTTCCCGCCCTCGGCGCACCGCTGCGTTCCCCCGACCCCGACGCGGCCGCCCGGCTGGATGCCGAGTGGAACCTCGGGGCACCGCTCGCCCGCGCGATCGCCGCCATCACCGCCCGCGCCTGACGATCAGCGCGCGAGCCAAGCGCGCAAGCGGTCCAGCGGCCACGTGGTGATGATCCGCTCCGGCGGGACGCCGGTTCGCTCCGCACGCGCCGCCCCCTCATGGATCAGACCGAGTTGACCGGGCGCGTGCGCATCGGAGTCGAGGGAGAAGAGGCATCCCTCCGCCAGCGCGAGAGCGATGAGCCCCGACGGCGGATCCTCACGCTCGGGTCGTGCGTTGATCTCGACGGCCACGTCATGAGCCGCGCAGGCCGCGAACACGGCGCGCGCATCGAAGGTGGAAGCCGGCCGGGTGCCCCGCTCGCCCCGCACGAGCCGGCCCGTCACGTGGCCGAGCACGTGCGCTTGGCCCGAAGAGACCGCCGCCACCAGACGGCGGGTCATCGCCGAGGATTCCATCCGCAGCTTCGAGTGCACCGAGGCGACGACCACGTCCAGCCGCGCCAGCAGCATCCGCTCCTGATCGAGACGCCCGTCGTCGAGGATGTCCACCTCGATACCGCTGAGCAGTGTGAAGCGATCGTCGCTGAACGACGGTACTTCGTCGAGCTGCGCACGCAGTCGTTGCGCGCTCAGACCGTTCGCCACGCGCAGACGCGGCGAGTGATCCGTCAGCGCGAGGTATTCGTGACCGAGGGCGCGCCCCGCGTCGACCATCTCGCCGATCGAGGTCGTGCCGTCCGACCAGTTCGAGTGACAGTGCAGGTCGCCGCGCAGCTTCGCTCGCAGCGTCGAACGTGCAGGGGCGAATCGGTCACGCAGCTCCGCGAGATACGCGGGCACCTCGCCGGCCAGCGCCTCGTGGATCACACGGAACGACGAGTCCCCGATGCCCGCGCGCCTGCGGAGGCTCGCGTCATCACGCAGCTCGTCGTCCGAGAGATCCTCGATCGCTGCCGCCGCCCTGCGGAAGGCGGCAGAGCGGTATCGCGACGCCCGCTCGCGCTCGAGCAGCGTCGCGATCTCCCGCAGCGCGTCGATCGGCTTCATCTGCACGCCATCATGACAGCGAAACGGGCCCGCGCGGCGCGCGAGCCCGTTTCCGGGGGGACGAGGTGCGGGACGTCAGGACCGGATCACGGCCGACCGTCGCACGACGACCGGGACCGAGGCCAGCCGCGTGAGAGCCGCGCCGAAGAGGATGGACAGGATTCCCATGCCCATCGCGAAGGCAGCGACCCCGAAGGAGACGACGGAGGTGAACAGCGAGGCGCGCAGGAACGACGCGTTCATCATCGTCGCGCGCACCGGGTCGTCCTTGTCGAGCTCGGCGTAGGTCTTGCCGCCCGACGCCTTCAGCGCGTGGCGCTGGATGATGTCGGCCTGCACGTACGCGGTGAACGGGCCCTGGACGGTCTGTCCCTGAAACGCCATCGCATCGTCGGGCACGGTGATGTTCTCTGCACGCAGCTGGCTGGAGACCGTGAGCCAGACGACCAGACCCACCACGATGAGCGCGATGCCGCCGAGGATGCCGAGAATGCCGGCGATCTTGACGAAGCCGACCTTCTTCTGCGGGGGTTCAAGGGTGTCGGCGGTGGCGATGTTCTCTGACATGGCGGGTCCTCTCTTCGGTGCCGTGCTGTTGCCTCACGGTATCGCTCTCACGAGAGCCGGGACCAGGGGAACGGGCCGGAGAAAACCCTGTGGTCAGTCCACAGTGCGAGTCGTTGCCTCGACCCAACGGTCGAGGACACCGCGAGCCGAGCCGTCGTCGATCGCCGCCGCTGCCCTGTCGCGGGCGTCGGCGAGACGCTCGACGATCGGCAGCTGCACCTGCGTGGCATCGCGGAACAGGTCATACGAGACGATCCCCGCGGCCGCGTTGAGCAGGACGATGTCGCGTACGGCGCCCTTTTCGCCGTCGAGCACCCGTCGCACGACCTCGGCGTTGTGCTGCGCATCGCCGCCGAGCAGGTCGTCGATCTCCGCCAGAGGGATGCCGAGGTCTCGCGGATCGAGGTCGTGCTCGTGGATGTCGCCGCGGCTGATCTCCCAGACACGGCTGTGGCCGGTGGTCGTGAGCTCGTCCAGGCCGTCATCGCCGCGGAACACCAACGCCGTGGCTCCGCGTGTCTGGAAGACGCCGGTGATCAGAGGAACGCGATCGAGAGCGGCGACCCCCACGGCGTTGGCTTCTGCGCGAGCAGGATTGCAGAGCGGCCCGAGGAAGTTGAAGACGGTGGGCACACCCAGTTCCGCTCGCGTCGGCCCCGCATGACGGAAGCCCGGATGGAACGCGGACGCGAAGGCGAAGGTGATGCCGGCCTCGGCGAGCACCTCGGCGACCCGCTCCGGCGGCAGCGCCAGATCGATGCCGAGCGCACCGAGCACGTCGGAGGATCCTGAGGCGGAGCTGGCGGCGCGGTTGCCGTGCTTGACGACCGGGATTCCGGTCGCCGCGGCCACGATCGCCGACATCGTCGAGATATTGACGGTGCCGAAGCGGTCTCCCCCGGTGCCGACGATGTCGAGCACATCGGCGGACACGGGCAGCGGCAGCGCGGCCTCGAGGATCGCGTCGCGGAAGCCCACGATCTCGTCGACGGTCTCGCCTTTCGCGCGCAGTGCGAGGAGGAATCCGCCGAGCTGCGACGGCGTTGCCGTGCCCCGCATCACCTGCCGCATGGCCCAGGTCGACTCGGACACGCTGAGGTCGCGCCGCTCGAGCACCGCAGTGAGGATTTCGGGCCAGGAATAGAGCTCCGCCATGAGCCCCGATCCTATCGGCACTCTGCCAGCCAACTCCCGGCGCGCCCGAAGGGCCCTCCAATCCCCCCGAAAGTCGAACGCACCTTCAGTGATGCGAAAACCGGCTGTGAAATCAGCCATAATGGGGAGCGTGACGACCACTCCAGCGACCTATTCCCAAGCCTTGCGTTCCGTCAAGCGGCCGGATCCGGTCGCCGTCGGCACCATCGTGTGGCTCGGCAGCGAGGTCATGTTCTTCGCGGGTCTCTTCGCGATCTACTTCACGCTGCGCAACGCCTCCCCCGACCTGTGGGCTGCCAGCACCGGCGACCTGAACGTGCCGTTCGCGGCCGTGAACACCGGCATCCTGGTGCTCTCCTCGTTCACCGCCCAGGCCGGTGTGTTCGCCGCCGAGCGCTTCCAGCCGTATCGTCGCGGCTCCATCTGGCAGTTCCGTCAGTGGGGAATGGTGGAGTGGTTCTTCCTCACGTTCGTGATGGGCGCCGTCTTCGTCTCCGGCCAGGTGTGGGAGTACGCGACGCTCGTCGCAGAGGGCATGCCGATCAGCGCGAGCTCGTACGCGTCGGCCTTCTACATCACCACCGGTTTCCACGCGCTGCACGTGACGGGCGGCCTCCTGGCCTTCCTTCTCGTGATCGGCCGCGCCTACGCCGTCAAGAACTTCGGACGCAAGGAGATGACGTCCGCGATCGTCGTCTCGTACTACTGGCACTTCGTCGACGTGGTGTGGATCGTCCTGTTCTTCGTCATCTACGTCGTCAAGTAAGAAGCGGAGCTGAGTTCCTCCATGGCAACCAAGACCACCCGGCAGAAGACCGGTCGTCGCAGCAAGTGGGCTGCCGCCGCGCTCATCGGCATCGGCCTTCTCGTCACCGGCGGCGTCTACGCCGGCGCGTCGGCGGCAATGGCCGCGACGGAGCCCGCGTCCGCGTCGTCCACCACGCTCACCGTCGAAGACGGCAAGAAGCTCTTCCAGGCCAACTGCGCCACGTGCCACGGCCTCAACATGGAGGGCACCGCTGACGGGCCCTCGCTCTACGGGGTCGGAGAGCTGGCCGTCGAGTTCCAGATGTCGACGGGACGCATGCCACTGCAGATGCAGGGGCCGCAGGCACCTCAGAAGCCGGTGCAGTTCACCGAGGACCAGATCCGTGCGATCGCGGCCTGGGCACAGTCGGTCGCGCCCGGCCCGACCTACCCGGATGCGCGCATCCTCGACGGCAAGGGCGATGTCGCCAACGGCGCCGAGCTCTTCCGCGTCAACTGCGCCATGTGCCACAACGTCGCCGCCGCCGGTGGTGCACTCACCGAGGGCAAGTACGCCCCGGCACTGACCAAGACCAGCCCGCTGCACATCTACGCGGCGATGGTCACCGGCCCGCAGAACATGCCGGTCTTCAACAACATGACCATCACTCCGGACGAGAAGCGCGACATCATCTCGTCGCTGATGTACCTGCAGGAGAACGAGTCCGCCGGCGGTTTCAACCTCGGCTCGCTCGGCCCGGTCTCGGAGGGTCTGTTCATCTGGATCTTCGGCATCGGCGCGCTCATCGGCATCACCGTGTGGATCACGGCGAAGTCGAACTGATCGGGCACACGTGGACAACGGCACTGACGTAGGGAACGGACGAGACATGGCACACGAGGAAGACGCACTCGAGCACGAGAGGGCTTCATGGAAGCCCTCCCCCGGGCTCGCCGTCGCCGTCCCCGACCCCGTGCAGAACCCGGGCCTCCCGCCCCACCGGGAGCGCATCACCGACAAGGACCCGGCGGCCATGCAGCGCGCCGTTCGCACGGTCTACACGCTGTTCTACCTCTCCCTCGCGGGCAGCATCTGGGCCGTCGCCGCCTACATGCTCTTCCCGATCGAGAGCGGTCAGATCGTCGACATCCGCCACAACAACCTGTTCATCGGGTTGGGCATCGCGCTCGCGCTCCTCGCAATCGGCATCGGTGCGATCCACTGGTCCAAGGCCGTGATGAGCGACAAGGAGCACATCGAGCCGCGTCACGCCACGCGCGGACGCGACGTGACGCGAGAGGGCGCCGTCGCCGTCTTCCGCGAGGCGAACGAGGAGTCCGGGTTCGGACGCCGCACCGCCATCCGCGGATCGCTGATCGCCGCTCTTGTCGCCTCGGTGCTTCCCGGCATCACCCTGTTCCGCGGTCTGGCGCCCGAGTCCAGCCCCGAGAACCCGATCGCCGGCGACCCGGTCGCCCTCCTCAGCCACACGATGTGGAAGAAGGGTGAGCGTCTCGCGCACGACCCCACCGGCGAGCCGATCCGTGCCGCCGACCTCACTCTGGGCTCCGCGGTGCACGTGATCCCCCAGTCTCTCGCCGAGCTCAGCCACAGCGATGGCTACCTCGAGGAGAAGGCGAAGGCGATCGTCCTGCTGATGAGGATGCTGCCCGAGCAGATCGTCGAAGCCGAAGACCGCAAGAGCTGGTCGTACAACGGCATCGTGGCGTACTCGAAGGTCTGCACGCACGTCGGCTGCCCGGTCGCGCTGTACGAGCAGCAGACCCACCACCTGCTCTGCCCCTGCCACCAGTCGCAGTTCGACGTGACCCACGGTGCCGCGGTGATCTTCGGACCGGCCGCTCGTCCGCTGCCGCAGCTGCCGATCACCGTTGACTCCGAGGGGTACCTCATCGCGCAGAGCGACTTCACCGAACCCGTCGGCCCGAGCTTCTGGGAGCGCCATTGAGCACCGCGACTGTCACCGAGACAGGCCCTGACACCACGCCTCAGACCTCCCGCGACGAGAAGCCGCTGGGCGGCCGCTTCGTCGCCGGCGCGGCGAACTACCTCGACGAGCGCACCAGCATCTCCGGTCTGGTCAAGGAGCTCGGTCGCAAGATCTTCCCGGACCACTGGTCCTTCATGCTCGGCGAGATCGCGCTGTGGAGTTTCGTCGTCGTCCTGCTGTCGGGAACGTTCCTGACGTTCTTCTTCCAGGCATCCATGGTCGAAACGCACTACGACGGGGCGTTCGTCCCGCTGCGCGGCGTCGAGATGTCTGCGGCTCTCGACTCGGCGCTGCGCCTGTCGTTCGACATCCGCGGCGGCCTGCTGGTGCGTCAGATCCACCACTGGGCTGCGCTGGTGTTCGTTGCCGGCATCGGCGTGCACATGCTCCGCGTGTTCTTCACGGGTGCGTTCCGCAAGCCGCGCGAGCTCAACTGGGTGATCGGCTTCATCCTCTTCATCCTCGCCATGGCCGAAGGCTTCACCGGCTACTCGCTGCCGGACGACCTGCTCTCGGGCAATGGCCTGCGCATCATCGACGGCATGGTCAAGGGCATTCCGGTGATCGGAACGTGGACCTCCTTCCTGCTGTTCGGCGGCGAGTTCCCGGGGACTCAGATCGTCGGGCGCCTCTACACGCTGCACATCCTGCTGCTGCCGGCCATCCTGGTGGCGCTGCTCGCCGTGCACCTCATGCTCATGATCGTGAACAAGCACACCCAGTTCGCCGGTCCCGGCCGCACGAACAGCAATGTCGTGGGCTTCCCCATGGTCCCGGTCTACATGTCGAAGATGGGCGGCTTCTTCTTCATCACGTTCGGCGTGATCGTCCTGATCGCCTCCCTGTTCACGATCAACCCGATCTGGAACTACGGTCCGTACGACCCGTCGCCGGTCTCGGCCGGTACGCAGCCCGACTGGTACATCGGGTTCGCCGACGGCGCGCTGCGTCTCGTGCCGCCGCACCTCGAGTTCGTTCTGTGGGACCGCACGTGGTCGTTCAACATCCTCATCCCGCTGACGGCTCTGGGCCTGTTCATCGTGATCGTGATGCTGTACCCGTTCATCGAGGCCTGGATCACGGGCGACAAGCGCGAGCACCACATCGCCCAGCGTCCGCGCAACGCCGCGACGCGCACCGCGATCGGTGCCGCCGGTGTGACGTTCTACGCGGTGCTGTGGGCCGCGGCATCCTCGGACATCATCGCCACCCACTTCTGGCTCACGATGGAAGGCGTCATCCACACGCTGCAGGCGCTGTTGTTCGTCGGACCGGTTCTCGCGTACTTCATCACGAAGCGTCTGTGCATCGCGCTCCAGAAGAAGGACCGCGAGATCGCGCTGCACGGCTACGAGTCCGGCCGCATCGTCCGCCTTCCGGGCGGGGAGTACATCGAGGTCCACCAGCCGGTCGACCAGTACGAGATCGTCAAGCTCGTCGACTTCGAGACGAACCAGCCGCTCGTGGTGCGTCCGAACGATCAGGGTCGCATCCCCTGGCACGAGAACTTCCGCGCCTCGCTGTCGCGCTGGTTCTTCGAGGACCGCCTCGCTCCGGTCACTCAGGCGGAGCTCGAGGAAGCGCGTGCCCACCAGCATCACACGCTGGATCACATCGCCGCTGAGGAGGATGCCGAGATCCAGGGCATGCACGAGCGGGCGGGAGTCGGCGACGCGCCGCACCACCCGATCGACGATGGTCGCCAGAGCGAGACCGCCGTCCGCCCGTCGAATGTGATCGTCCCGGATGGCGACACGAAGGACGCGAAAGACAAGGACTGACACCCGCTCAGGCTGGCAGTCAAGCGGCGAGGAGTGACCGTCCCGGTCCTCCTCGCCGCTTCGTCGTTCGCGTAGCGTCGAGCCATGACTGACGCCCTCTCCTACTTCACCGGCAAACTCGCACACGAGACCGACGCCTCGGACGTCTACGCGGCTCAGCGCGACGGACAAGCCTTCGTACTCGTCGACGTGCGCGGCGCCGACGCCTGGGCCCAGGGCCATCCGGTGGGCGCCGTCCACATTCCCTACCGCGAGATCGCTGAGCGGGCTCCGACGGAGATCCCCCTGACGACGCCGGTGGTCGTGTACTGCTGGAGCCCCGGCTGCAATGCCGGCGCGAAGGGCGCCGTCGAGTTCGCTCGCCTGGGCTACTCCGTGAAGGAGATGATAGGAGGATACGAGTACTGGGTGCGCGAAGGGCTGCCCACCGAGAACGCTCAGGGTGCGCTCCCCCGCGTGTTCGACCCTCAGGTCATGTATGTGCGCCCGTGATCACTCCGCCTGCGCGGCAGCGTGACACCGGGGCTTCAGCCGGCGATCGGTTGCGCGTCTTCGCTGAAGCGCTCGGTGGCCGCTCCCGCGAAGACAACCCCACCGGCCGACGGAACCCCCGCGGCGACGTCTGCGACGACGGCGGTCACATTGTCGCGTGAGCCGGCCTGCAGGGCCGCCGCGACGATGATCTCCGCGGCATCCTGTTGCCCGTCGACGTCTCGCAGGATCTCACCGATCGCGTCGTCCGGCAGGTAGTCGCTGACACCGTCGCTGCACAGCAGCCAGCGGTCCCCGGCCACCGGCGTGTGCGCGGTCACGCTGACCGTATCGGACGGCTCGCCGCGAAGCGAGGCGGTGATGATGTTGCGGCGCGGATGCGTCATCGCGTCGGATTCCGTCACCAGCCCCTGATCGACGAGCACCTGGACGAACGAGTCGTCACGGGTCTGACGCAGCAGTCGTCCCGAACGAAGAAGATAGCCTCGAGAGTCTCCCGTGTGCGCAAGAAGCACGGTCCCGCCATCACCGAACCAGATTCCCGTGAACGTGGTCGCCATACCCGCCAGCGAGGGATCCCGCCGCACGTGTGCGCCCAGATCCCAGTTGGCCACCCGCAGCCGAGTGGTCAGCTCTGCGGCATCGCCCGCTCGCCACCCTCCTGCGACCAGCCGATGGACGAGAGCCGCCGATGCGAGATCGCCGGCCGGGCCGCCGCCGACACCGTCCGCGACGCCCGCGCCCCACGATGCGATGAACGCCGCATCCTGATTGACATCGCGAAACGGGCCGACGTCGCTGGAGACGCCGGCCCGAATCGAATGAGCCATCACCGCAGAACCGGCACCGCTCAGCGCGCGAAGTACCCGCGGTAGTACTCGAAGACCCACCCGACGATGGCGACGACGAACACGCCGAGGCCGATCGGCAGCAGGAAGGTGCCGACTGCGAGACCCAGGATGCCGAGAGCCGCGGAGAACGCGAGCACCAGCGGCCACCACGACCACGGGCTGAACTCGCCCATCTCGGGATCGCCGTCATCGATGTCGGCCGTCAGGGAGTCCTCCGGCAGCTCGCCGCCCTGGGCGCGGTGCACGCGGTCGACGTAGAAGCCGATCATCGCGGCCATGAACACCGTGAACAGCAGCGCGACGCTGCCGACCCACTCGATCGCGTGGAACCACTGCCGGTCGGAGTGCTCGATGATGTTCCACCCCGTGTACAGGGCGAAGCAGAGGAAGAAGAACCCGGACAGGATCCACCAGAGGTTGACGTTGGTCTTCACTTACTTGACCTTCCCCTCGGCCGTGTCCATGACGGGAGCATCGGGAGCGTCCTTCGCCGGACCGACACCGACCGGGAGCGCTGCTTCGGGGTGGTTGAGGTCGAAGGCAGGGCGCTCACTGCGAATGCGCGGAATCGAGGTGAAGTTGTGACGCGGGGGCGGGCAGCTGGTGGCCCACTCGAGCGATCCGCCGTAGCCCCAGGGGTCGTTGACCGTGACCCGCGGCGCCTTGCGCGAGGTGATCCAGACGTTCAGGAAGAACGGGATCATCGAGGCACCCAGGATCATCGCTCCGATCGTGGACACCTGGTTCTGCCAGGTCCAGCCGTCCGCGGCCGAGTAGTCGGCGTAGCGGCGCACCATGCCGTCGACGCCCAGCCAGTGCTGGATGAGGAAGGTCATGTGGAAACCGATGAACAGCATCCAGAAATGGACCATGCCGAGTCGCTCGTTCAGCATGCGCCCCGTCCACTTGGGCCACCAGAAATAGAACCCGGCGAACATCGCGAACACGACCGTGCCGAACACCACGTAGTGGAAGTGGGCGACGACGAAGTACGAGTCGGAGAGGTGGAAGTCCAGCGGCGGGGAGGCGAGGATGACACCGGTCAGACCACCGAAGACGAACGAGACGAGGAAGCCGAGCGAGAACACCATCGGCGTCTCGAAGGTCACCGAGCCGCGCCAGAGGGTTCCGATCCAGTTGAAGATCTTCACGCCCGTCGGCACCGCGATGAGCATGGTCATGAGCGCGAAGAACGGTAGCAGCACCGAGCCGGTGACGTACATGTGGTGAGCCCACACCGAAACCGACAGCGCGGCGATGGCGATCGTGGCGTAGACCAGGGTCTTGTACCCGAAGATCGGCTTACGGCTGAACACCGGGAAGATCTCCGAGACGATGCCGAAGAACGGCAGCGCGATGATGTAGACCTCGGGGTGGCCGAAGAACCAGAACAGGTGCTGCCACAGCAGAACGCCACCGTTCGCCGGGTCGTAGATGTGGGCACCGAGCACGCGGTCGGCTGCCGCCGCAAGGATCGCCGCGGCGAGCACGGGGAACGCCATCAGAATGAGGATGCTCGTGACGAGGGTGTTCCACGAGAAGATCGGCAGACGCCACATCGTCATACCGGGCGCGCGCATGGTGATGATCGTGGTGATGAAGTTCACCGCGCCGAGGATGGTGCCGAAGCCAGACATGCCGAGTCCCAGCATCCAGAGGTTGCCACCGGCGCCGGGCGAGAACGACGCTCCCGCCAGGGGCTGATAGGCGAACCAACCGAACGCGGCCGCGCCCTGAGGAGTCAGGAAGCCGGCGACCGCGATCACCGATCCGAAGATGAACAGCCACAGCGCGAACGCGTTCAGACGCGGGAACGCGACGTCCGGCGCGCCGATCTGCAACGGAAGGATCGCGTTGGCGAAGCCGGCGAACAGCGGCGTCGCGAACATCAGCAGCATGATCGTGCCGTGCATCGTGAAGAGCTGGTTGTACTGCTCCTTCGTCGGAAGGATCTGCATTCCCGGCTCGAACAGCTCGGCGCGAATGATCAGCGCCATGACGCCGCCGAGCAGGAAGAAGATCACCGACGCGATGAGGTACATGTACCCGATCGTCTTGTGGTCCGTGGAGGTGATCCACTTGACGATGATGTTGCCCTTCTGTCCCACGCGCGTCGAGCTCATGAGAGCCGCCTGACGCGGGGGCAGCGTGGTCGGGCGCGCGGAAGTCTCGCCCTGGAGAGGAAGCGTGGTCGCCATCAGTGTTGTCCCTCAGATTCGACGGGGGCTCCCGTGCCCGGGAAGTTCTGCAGCCGGTCGTAGGCCTTGTTGATGTCACCGGTCTGACCGGCGGCGCGCAGGCCTGCGAGGTACTGCTGGTACTCGGCCGGCTCGACGACCTTGACCTTGAAGAGCATCATCGAGTGGTACTGGCCGCAGAGCTCGGCGCACTTGCCGTCGTATTCACCCACGCGTGTCGGGATGAACGACCAGTAGTTGTCCTTCCCGATGTACATGTCCTTCTTGTAGAGGAAGTCGACGATCCAGAAGGAGTGGATGACATCGCGGGAGGTCAGCTTGATCTTGACCTTCTCGTTGACCGGCAGAACAAGCGTCGGCAGGTCGCTTGTGATGTTTCCCTGGGCGTCGGTCTGGGCCTGAACACCCATGGTCCAGACGGCGTTGTCGCCGGCCTGGCAGTCGGCCTGGTCGTCGTTGTACTGGAAGTCCCAAGCCCACTGCTTGCCGATCGCCGTCACACAGACGTCGGGGTTGTCGTACTGGGTCTCGAGCACCGCCTGATCGCGCGCCGTGAAGGCGAAGAAACCGAGCACCAGGATCAACGGGACAACCGTGTAGAAGATCTCGACGGGCATGTTGTAACGAAGCTGCACCGGCAGGCCGCGCTGGCCGCGACGACGACGGTAGGCGATGGCAGCCCAGCCCATGAGCGCCCACGTGATCACACCGACGGCGAGCAGGACGATCCAGGAGTTGACCCAGAGACCCGACACCATCTCGGTGTGGTTGGTAGCCTGCGTGCCGTCGTCGGTGAAGCCCGGCAAGAAGCCGTTCAGCTCGGTGGGAGTGCATCCCGCGAGGGTGATCGCCGAGGCGATCCCGATCGGGATGACGGCGAGCCGGAGTCGGCGTTTGACGCGCACGGTGCACCTTTCGGGGTCATGAAGGTCGAACACCGTTCAGTCTAAGGCAAGCTCCCACCCGATTCAGGCCATCCGCCCAGGATGTCTGCCACTATCGGAGGGGTTTTTCCCGCCTGATCAGCGACGCCCCGTCTCAGTGGAAGCTGTCGCCGCACGCGCAGCTGCCCGCGGCGTTCGGGTTGTCGATCGTGAAGCCCTGCTCGGAGATCGTGTCCTTGAAGTCGATCGTCGCGCCATCCAGGTACGGCACCGACATGTCGTCGACGATGACCTCGACGCCGTCGAAGTCCACGGCCTGATCGCCGTCGAGGAAGCGCTCGTCGAAGTACAGCTGGTAGATCAGGCCCGAGCACCCACCGGGCTGCACCGCGACCCGGAGGCGCAGGTCGTCGCGCCCCTCCTGCTGGAGCAGGTTCTTCACCTTCTCGGCCGCAGCGTCCGTGAGGAGAACGCCGTGCGCAGCCGTGGTGGCCTCGACGGGGGTGTTGGTGGCGATGTCGGTCATGGCACTCTCCGGAACCTCGTTGCGATCGAAGCCGTTATCAGACGGCGGGTCGTGCTCGATTCTACGCGGCAGCGGGCGCCCCGGGCCGATGACGCCCGCGCGCCGACACAGCGGCGAGCCGTGTCACCCGCGATCGAGCTCCTCGAGCAGCAGAGCTTCGGACACGAGTGCGCGGCGGAACGTGTCCAGGTGGAGCGACTCGTTCGGGCTGTGCGCCCGCGCATGCGGATCCTCCACGCCGGTCACCAGGATCTGCGCCCCCGGGAACTCGCGCACGAGATCCGCGATGAATGGGATCGATCCTCCGACGCCGATGTCGACCGGTTCGACGCCGTATCCCTCGCGCAGCGCGTCGCGCGCCGACGTCACCGCGGCCCCGGTGGTGTCGACCAGGAACGCATCGCCGCAGTCGACATCGCGGAAAGTCAGCTCCGCGCCGAACGGGGCGTGTGCGCGAAGGTGGGCCTCCAGCGCGGCGTAGGCCTCGCGGGCGGGCTGGCCGGGGGCCACCCGCATGCTGATCACGACGGAGACCTCGGGAGAGAGCGTGTTCGAGGCGTTCTTCACGCTTGGCGCATCGATGCCGGTGACGGTGATGGAGGGCTTGTTCCAGATGCGGCTGAGGATCGAGCCGCGTCCGATCGGGCTCACACCCTCGGGGAGCCCGGCCTCATCACGCAGGGTCTCCTCGGAGTAGTCGGGAGTCGATGCCTCGCGCTCGGTGAGCCCGGCGACGCAGACCGCACCATCGTCGTCCCACATCGTGGCGAGCAGCTTCACGGTCGCCAGCATCGCATCGGGCACGGCACCGCCGAACATGCCGGAGTGGGAGGCGTGCTCCAGTGTGCGCACGGTCATCGTGAAGCGTGCGTTGCCACGCAGCGACACCGTGAGGGCCGGAGTTGTCGCATCCCAGTTGCCGGAATCGGCGACGACGATGACGTCCGCGCGCAGCGCGTCGGCGTTGTCGCTGAGAAACTGCGCGAAGGATGCCGAACCGGCTTCCTCTTCACCCTCGATGAAGAGGTTCACACCGAGGTCGACGTCGCCGCCGCACGCGTGGACGAGAGCGCGGAGGGCGCCGATGTGCGCCATGATCCCGGCCTTGTCGTCGGCGGCTCCGCGTCCGTAGAGGCGTCCACCGCGCACCGTCGGCTCGAAGGGCGGCGTCTCCCAGAGCGACTCGTCACCGACGGGCTGAACGTCGTGGTGGGCGTACAGCAGAATCGTCGGACGCCCGTTGCGCGCTGCGCGCGTGGCGAGCACCGCGGGCATCCCCTCCGCTCCCGTCTCGGGCACGATCGCGGTCTTCACCTCGACGCGCTCGAAGATGCCGAGCTGCTCGAGAAGCTCAGCCACCGTATCGGCGCTGCGTGCGACCTCGGCCCGATCGAAGCCGGGGAACGCCACCGACGGAATGCGCACGAGTCGCCCCAGATCGGCGAGGGCGGCGGGGACGGCCGCTTCGGCGGCATCGCGGACGGCGGTACGACGGGACAGCTCCGAGCTCATGCGGGTAATCTTAGAGCGCAGCTGCCGCGCGTTCCCGCGCGTGCGCACCACCCGTGATGACAACGAGGATCCACACCGTGGCCAAGAACCCCGCCGCTCCCGACGCCGACGCCACCGTCCCGACCGGACCCGGCAAGCACCGTCCGACGCCGTCGCGAGCCGAGCAGGAGGCCGCCCGCAAGCGTCCTCTCGTCGCCGACACGAAGGAGGCGCGGGCCCGCGCGAAAGCCGAGCTGGCCTCGCAGCGCGAGCGTGCCCGCATCGGCATGGCGAACGGCGAGGAGAAGTACCTGCCGGTTCGCGACCGTGGCCCGCAGCGCCGGTTCGTCCGCGACGTCGTCGACGGTGGGTGGCACCCGGGCGAGCTGCTCATGCCGCTCATGCTGATCGTGATCCTGCTGAGCCTCATTCCGAACACCGCCATCGTCTACTACGGGTTCGCCGCACTCTGGCTCTACATCCTCGTGGTCGTCGTCGACATGGTCATCACGAGCGTGCGGGTGAAGAAGCTCGCGCGCGAGAAGTTCGCGGACCGCACGGAGAAGGGCCTCGGCTGGTACGCCGGCATGCGCACGATCCAGATGCGTTTCATGAGGCTGCCCAAGCCGCAGGTCAAGCGCGGCGGCCGACCCGTCTGAGGTCATCGTTCCGATGGGCGGCGCCGATGCCGCGGACACCGACGGCGCGACGACGAGTCGGAGGCCGACGGAGCAGTCCACTCCTCGCGCCGCGCACCAGTGGCGGATCTGGTTCGTCGTCGTGCCCGCACTCATGGGCGTCGTGCTCTGCGCCGCGGGCGCACTGCTCGTCACTCCGACGAGCGACGGCGGATTCCCGGCCTACCTCTGCGTCATCATCGGCGGCTGGGCAATCGGTTTCGCCCTCGTCAATGCGCTGAGCGCCTGGCCAGAGCGGTGGCAGTGGGGAGGGCACGTCGCACTCGCCCTCGGGGCCATCGCGCTGCTGGCATCGACCACTCCCCTCATCCGGGCCCTCGGATCGCTGCCGGAACCGTGGCCTCGCTCACTTTCCGTCGTCGCGCTCGGCATCCCACCGGCCGGTGGATGGGTGCTGATCACCCTCCTCGGTCGGATCTCCGGACGGTTCGACCGCGCCGCTGAGCGACGCGCGGCGGCCCTGGCGGAGCCCACGTGGAGCGGGGCGGATCGTCGTCCCGAAGTCACGGTGAACGCCGCGCGCTTCACGACAGCGGCGCTGACGGCTCTCGCCGTCGGAGCGGTGGTCGTCGTCGGCGCGCTCAGCGCGGTGGTCGTGATCGTCACCGAACGCTGGCTCCTCCGCCTGCCCCCGCTCATGATCGTCGTCGCTTTGGGCCTCTTCGTCGGGATGCCGGTGTACGCGGCGATCTGGGGAGTCGTCAACAGTCGGCGCCTCCCCGTGACGCTTCGGTGGCACACCGGAGCGCTCGTCGTGGATGCCGAAGACCGCTGGACCGTTCCGTACCCGATGATCCAGAGCGTGATCTGGCGCTCGCAAGGCGATACTGCGCGTTTCGAGGTGCACACCGCGACCCGCAGCGAGACATTCCTCGTGGGCATGGTGCGCCAGCAGAACGGTAAAGCTTCGCAGCTGCCGCCGCTCATGCACCGGATGCGACGGGTACTCGAGGAGGCTGGACTGCGCCCCCACGAGCGGCGCGGCACTCTGCGCTACACGCGGAGCGCGCCAACGAACACGGTCAGCGGGTCCGGCGCGCCGCCACCAGCCCTCGGTTGATCTGACGCGCCCAGAGGGGCCCGCGGTAGATGAAGCCGGTGTATCCCTGCACGAGAGTGGCCCCGGCATCCAGCCGCTGCTGCACGTCGTCGGCGTCTTCCACGCCTCCGGCGGAGATGACGCAGAACCCCTCAGGCACGACCGCGCGCACGATCTTCAACACCTCCAGCGCCCGACCGCGCAGCGGGGCACCGGAGAGGCCGCCCGCCCCCATCGCCGCAACCGCGGAGGCGTCCGCCGTGAGGCCTTCGCGTGAGATCGTCGTATTGGTCGCGACGAGCCCGGCCAGGCCGAGGTCGACCGCCAGGCGCGCCACCGCCTCGACCTCGTCGTCCGGGAGGTCGGGGGCGATCTTCACGAGCAGGGGGGTGGCGCCTGCGGCATCCCGAACCGCCTCCAGGAGGGGGCGCAACGTCTCTACGGCCTGCAGTCCGCGCAGCCCGGGAGTGTTGGGCGAGGAGACGTTGACGACGAGGTAGTCCGCCACCGGAGCGACCAGCTTCGTGCTGGTGACGTAGTCGGCCGTGGCGTGCTCGACATCGACGATGCGACTCTTGCCGATGTTCGCACCGAGCACGGCGCGGCGGGCTCGACGGCGCGATCGGCTGAGCCTGCGGGCAGCCGCCGAGGCGCCCGCGTTGTTGAAGCCCATGCGATTGATCAGGCCTCTGTCGGCGATGAGGCGGAACAGCCGTGGACGCGGGTTTCCCTCCTGCGGCACCGCCGTCACGGTGCCCACTTCGACATGACCGAAGCCGAGCGCGAACAGGCCCTCACTCATCACGGCGTTCTTGTCGAAGCCGGCGGCGACACCGAACGGCGAGTCGAAGTCGATCCCGAGGGCGCGCGTGCGCAGGGACGGGTCCGGCGCCGTCAGCGCCCGCACGATCGGACGCAGCGGCCAGATGCCGAATGCACGGATGACGGGGATGACGAGGTGGTGGGCCCGCTCGGGGTCCATGTGCGCGAAGACGGTGCGGAAGATGAAGGCGTACATCGGATCTCAGCCTAGGGCGCGCCCAGGGTCGTCCCGCGCGCGACGGCCGTGACTACTCCGTCGCCTCCGCCGCGTGGTCGGCACGCAGCTGCGCGATCGACGCCTCGAAGTCCTCCAGCGAGTCGAAAGCCTGGTACACGCTGGCGAAGCGCAGATAGGCCACCTCGTCGAGGTCGCGCAGCGGGCCGAGGATGGTCAGACCGATCTCGTTCGTGTCGATCTGCGACGCGCCGGTCTGGCGCACCGCCTCCTCCACCGCTTGAGCGAGCATCGCCAGATCGCCTTCGGTCACCGGGCGCCCCTGGCAGGCTTTGCGAACGCCGGACATCACCTTCTCGCGACTGAACGGCTCGATGACGCCGGAGCGCTTGATGACGTTGAGACTGGCGGTCTCGACGGTCGTGAACCGGCCTCCGCACTGCGGGCATTGGCGGCGACGGCGGATGCTGAGACCGTCATCGCTGGTACGGGAATCGATCACGCGCGAATCGGCGTGACGGCAGAACGGGCAATGCACGCGTCACTCCCCCGCCGAAAGGTCCGCGAACCGCGCAGTGACCGCTTCGCCGTGCGCCGGCAGCGCCTCGGCGACCGCCAGCGCGACGATGTCGTCGTGGGCCGCCCGCAGCGCTTCGCGGTCGTACACGATGACCTGCTGCGGACGCAGAAACGTCGCCGCCGACAGGCCCGCCGCGTACCGCGGCTGCCCGCCCGTCGGGAGCACGTGGTTGCTCCCGGCCAGGTAGTCCCCGAGACTCACGGGCGAGTACGCACCGACGAACACCGCACCGGCATTGACGAAGTCCTCCGGACGAGGGTCGCGCAGGTGCAGTTCGAGATGCTCCGGTGCGTACGCGTTGCTGAAGGCCGTGGCTGCCGCGAGATCATCGACCAGGACGACCGCCGACTGCGGACCGTTGAGCGCTTCGGTCGCGCGGGCCGCGTTGCGGGTGCGTGAGACCCGCTCCACGACCTCAGCACGCACACGATCCGCCAACTCCTGCGACCAGGTGACGAGCACCGCCGATGCCTGCTCATCGTGCTCGGCCTGACTGATGAGATCGACGGCGACCAGTGCAGCATCGGCGTGCTCATCGGCGACGATCAGGATCTCCGTCGCGCCGGCTTCGGAATCCGTTCCGACGAGCCCGCCGACAGCGCGCTTGGCCGCTGCGACGAAGTTGTTGCCAGGGCCGGTGACGACGTCGACGGGCTCCAGGCCGATGCTGTCCACGCCGTACGCGTAGGCGCCGACCGCGCCGGCCCCGCCCATCGCGTAGACCTCCGTCACACCGAGAAGTCGCGCGGCGGCGAGGATGTCGGGATGCACCCTGCCGCCGGCATCGGCTTGGGGCGGCGACGCGAGCGCGACCTCGCCGACGCCGGCGACCTGAGCGGGAACGACGTTCATGACGACGCTCGACGGATACACCGCCTTGCCGCCGGGCACGTAGACACCCGCGCGGCGAACGGGCTGCCAGCGCTGTTCGACGCGGCCGCCGGGGACGATCTCGGTCATCGCCGCAGCGGGAACCTGGGCGGCAGAGGCCAGCCGCACGCGGCGGATCATCTCCTCGATCGCTCGCCGTACCCCCGGGTCGAGACGCTCGAGCGCGTCGTCGAGGTGCGCGGCGGGCACGCGAATGGCGTGATCCTCGACGCGATCGAAGCGCGCCGCCTGCTCCCGCAACGCCGCTTCTCCGCGCAGGCGCACGTCGTCGACGATCTCGAACGCCGCCTGAAGGGCTTCGGCCCGGGCGGCTTGAGCACGGGGCACAGCAGCAATCCACTGCGCGGTCGTCAATTCGCGACCGCGCACATCAATGGTGCGGAGCATCGTTCCAGGCTACCCGCGTGTGACGCCGGAGACGTCCGTGAGGTAGCCGATGCGGCCGTCTTCGTGACGGACGACGAAGCGATCGCCACGATCCTCGATGACCAATGCCCATGCCGTCGGTCCGATGCGGAACAGCGGTGTGCCGTGTTCATCGACGACGTCGCGCTCGACGGGAACGAGGGCCCAGAAGGCCTGCGACGGGCTGGGGGCGAGCACCGTCTCGTCCAAGACGGTGGTCTCCGACGTCGGCTCCGCGACGGGTGCGGCGCCATCGCTCTGGGCCCCGTCAGCGTGGGCGTCGGTCAGCGGCGTCGCGACGGGGGCCGAGTACGGCGCCCGCTGCGTCGCAGGACGGGCTACGACGGGGCGAGCGGGGCTCGCATACCGGTGGGCGGGCACCTCCGAGCGATGCTGGAAGTCCTCGCCGATGGTCGGCAGAAGCGGAGCGAAGACGGTGAGCACGACACCGGCCAGCATGAGGATGAACTCCACCCAGACGACCCAGGTCGCGAGGAAGACGCTTCCTCCGCCCACCGAGACGAACGAGCTCCAGAGGATGCCGAGCCAGATGATCGACGAGACCGAGAAGGCGACCGAGGCGAACTGATCGATTCCGAGCGAGCCGACGCGGCGGATGCCCTGCGGCGAGAGTCGACGCAGGCCGATCAGGAACACGGCGACTGTCGGCACGCCGATCGTGAGCAGCCAGTCGATACCCGTCCAGACCGACGTCCCCCAACCGCGGTTGCCGTAGCTGTAGATCGGGAAGAACGAGACGACGAATGCGACGAGCCAGACCGCGCCGAGCGAGACCTCGCGAATCGAGAACGGGCCCACCCCGTACTGCGCGGGAGCGGACTCATCGACGCCGTCCGGTCCGTCGGTCATCGCCTCGAACGCCTCGGCGAAGGTGACGGTCGAGACGTCCGGCGCGGAGGTCGCGGCGGGCTCATCGACCTCGGCAGTGCCGGCGGCGGCATCCGAAACCGGAGTCTCGTCGGCGGCATGCTCTTGACCGCTCGATGACTCTGCGGCAACGACGACGTCGTGCTCCTCGCCGGTGCTCTCATCGGCGCTGTCGGGGGTGGGCTTCTCGTCGGTCACGTCACGCATCCTTCCGGAACAGAACTCGACTGGGATCCTACCTGGCCGATCACAGGCTCAGCCCAGACACTGCGGACCGAGCAGGCCTTTCAACTCGCCGTAGAGGTCGACGGTGACACGCACCTGGGCCGGCACTTCGAACACCTTCGCGACACCGCTCTTATGCAGCTTGAGGGTGACCTCTGTGTCGCCGGGGTGACGGGAGAACACCTGAGCCAACTGCGTGACCGTCGACTCCGTGGCGCGATGCTCGGGCATGAGGAGCACCAAGGAGCCGGTGGCATCGACCGAACCGAGGTCGGGCGAGAACGCCGACTGCCCGTGCAGGTTCAGCCCGTCATCGCGCCGGGAGACACGACCGCGCACCACCAGGATGCTGTCGGCGACGAGCATCGACTGGAACTCCGTGTAGGTCTTGCCCATGAACATCACGGTCACTTCTCCGTCGAAGTCTTCGACCGTGATCATGCCGTAGGGGTTGCCGCTCTGTTTTGCCACGCGGTGCTGCACGCTCGTGACGAGGCCGGCCACCGTGACGATGTCGCCGTCGTTGACGTCATCCGAGGCCAGGAGGTCGTGGATGGACGTGGACGCGTGTTTGGCCAAGGGGATCTCGAGCCCGGCCAGCGGGTGATCGGACACGTACAACCCGAGCATCTCCCGCTCGAAGGCGAGCTTGTCCTTCTTGGTCCACTCCGGCCGGGGCGGCACCTTCGGAGGCACCGCTTCCTCTGCCGCGTCGTAGAGGGAGTCGAAATCGAAGCCGATCGCGCCTTGAGCCTCGTTGCGCTTGCGGTCCACCGCCGCCTCGACCGCGTCTTCGTGCACCTCCAGGAGGGCCCGCCGAGTGTCGCCCATAGAGTCGAACGCGCCGGCCTTGATGAGCGACTCGACGGTGCGTTTGTTGGCGACGTGCATCGGCACCGTATCGAGGAAGTGGTGGAAGCTGGAGAATCCCTCGTCGCCGCGGGCCTCGACGATGCCGTCGACGACGTTCGCCCCGACGTTGCGGACGGCGCCCAGCCCGAAGCGGATATCTTCGCCCACGGCCGCGAAGTAGCGGATCGACTCGCTGACATCGGGCGGGAGCACCCGGATACCCATTCGCCGACACTCGTTGAGGTACACGGCCATCTTGTCCTTGGAGTCTCCGACGCTCGTGAGCAGCGCCGCCATGTACTCGGCGGGATAGTGGGCCTTCAGGTACGCCGTCCAGTAGGAGACCAGACCGTAGGCGGCGGAGTGGGCCTTGTTGAAGGCGTAGTCGGAGAAGGGCAGCAGGATGTCCCAGAGCGCCTGAACGGCACCTTCGCCATAACCGCGTTCCTTCATGCCTCCGGAGAAGCCCTCGTACTGCTTGTCGAGCTCGGACTTCTTCTTCTTCCCCATCGCGCGACGCAGGATGTCGGCCTGTCCGAGGGAGAACCCGGCGACCTTCTGCGCGATCGCCATGACCTGCTCCTGATAGATGATCAGGCCGTAGGTGGTGTCGAGGATGTCGCGCAGCGGCTCTTCGAGCTCGGGATGGATGGGAGTGATCGGCTGCTGACCGTTCTTGCGCAGCGCGTAGTTGGTGTGCGAGTTCGCGCCCATCGGGCCGGGACGGTAGAGGGCGATGACGGCGGAGATGTCCTCGAAGTTGTCCGGTTTCATCAACCGCAGCAGGGCACGCATGGGACCACCGTCGAGCTGGAAGACACCGAGGGTGTCTCCTCGCGTGAGCAGGTCGTACGCCGCGCGATCGTCGAGCGTCAGGTGCTCCAGGTCGAGTTCCTCCCCACGGTTCATCCGGATGTTGTCGAGCGCGTCCGAGATGATCGTGAGGTTGCGAAGCCCGAGGAAGTCCATCTTGATGAGGCCGAGCGCCTCGCACGACGGATAGTCGAACTGGGTGACGATCTGGCCGTCCTGCTCGCGGCGCATGATCGGGATGATGTCCAACAGCGGCTCGCTGGACATGATCACGCCGGCAGCATGCACGCCCCACTGCCTCTTCAGGCCTTCCAGGCCCAGCGCGCGGTCGAAAACGGTCTTGGCGTCGGGGTCGGTCTCGATGAGCGAGCGGAACTCGCTCGCTTCCTTGAAGCGCGGATGAGCGGTGTCGAACATGCCCGACAGCGGCATGTCCTTGCCCATCACAGCGGGCGGCATCGCCTTGGTCAGACGCTCCCCCATGCTGAACGGGAAGCCGAGCACGCGACCGGCATCCTTGAGCGCCTGCTTCGACTTGATCGTGCCGTAGGTCACGATCTGCGCGACCCGCTCGGACCCGTACTTTTCGGTGACGTAGTCGATCACCTCGCCACGGCGACGGTCATCGAAGTCGACGTCGAAGTCGGGCATGGACACGCGGTCGGGATTGAGGAAGCGCTCGAAGATGAGACCGTGCTCGAGCGGGTCGAGGTCGGTGATGCGCATGGCGTACGCCACCATCGAGCCGGCTCCCGATCCGCGCCCCGGACCGACACGGATGCCGTTGTCCTTCGCCCAGTTGATGAAGTCGGCGACGACGAGGAAGTACCCCGGAAAGCCCATCTGCAGGATGATGCCGGTCTCGTACTCGGCCTGCGTGCGGACCTTGTCGGGGATGCCTCCCGGGTAGCGGTAGTGCAGGCCCGCCTCGACCTCTTTGATCAGCCAGCTGTCCTCGGTCTCGCCCTGGGGCACCGGGAAACGCGGCATGTAGTTCGCCGAGGTGTTGAACTCCACCTCGCACCGCTCCGCGATGAGCAACGTGTTGTCGCAGGCCTCGGGGTGGTCGCGGAAGAGCTGGCGCATCTCCGCAGCGGTCTTGATGTAGTAGCCGTCGCCATCGAACTTGAACCGGTTGGGATCGTCGAGCGTGGACCCGGACTGCACACACAGGAGCGCCTCGTGGGCGTCGGCCTCGTGCTGGTGGGTGTAATGCGAGTCGTTGGTGGCAACGAGCGGAATGTCGAGATCCTTCGCGAGGCGGATCAGATCGGTCATCACTCGTCGCTCGATCGACAGACCGTGGTCCATGATCTCGGCGAAGTAGTTCTCCTTGCCGAAGATGTCCTGGAACTCTGCAGCGGCCGCACGAGCGGCGTCGTACTGCCCCAGCCGCAGACGCGTCTGCACCTCTCCCGACGGGCAGCCGGTCGTCGCGATGAGACCCCTCCCATAGGTTTGCAGAAGCTCCCGGTCCATTCGTGGCTTGAAGTAGTACCCCTCCATGCTCGACAGCGAGCTCAGCCGGAAGAGGTTGTGCATCCCCTCCGTGCTCTGGCTCCACATCGTCATGTGGGTGTACGCGCCCGATCCCGAGACGTCATCGCTCTTCTGATCGGGCGAGCCCCAGGCGACCCGCGACTTGTCGCTGCGGTGCGTGCCCGGCGTCACGTAGGCCTCCAGGCCGATGATGGGCTTGACGCCGGCGGCCTTCGCCGCGTTGTAGAACTCGAACGCCGCGAAGGTGTTGCCGTGGTCGGTGACGGCGATCGCCGGCATCCCGTACTCGGCCGCGGCCTGGGTCATCGCCCCGATCTTGGCTGCTCCGTCGAGCATCGAGTACTCGCTGTGCACGTGCAGATGAACGAAGGAGTCGGTTGCCACACATCGAGTCTACGAAGACCTCTGACATCCTCGGGCGGACGCCCCGTCGGCGGCGTCGAGCCCGCCTCACCCTCAGCCTGAGGGTGAGGCGCTTAGGCTGAGGCCATGGCCACTCCAGAGTTCGTCCTGTCGCTGCGCGAGAAGATCGGCACCGCGCCGCTTCCGCTCGTCGGGGTCACCGCCGTCGTGTTCAAGGACGAGAAGGTGCTCCTCGGCAGGCGTGCCGACAACGGGGCCTGGCAGTGCGTGTCCGGCATCGTCGATCCGGGTGAAGAGCCCGCCGACGCGGCCGTGCGCGAGTGCCGGGAGGAAGCGGGCATCGACGTGCGCGCCGTGCGGCTCGCTCTCATCCAGCAGCTGCCTCGGACGACATACGCCAACGGCGACCAGGTCGACTACCTCGACCTGGTCTTTCGCTGCGACTGGGTGGCGGGCAACCCGTTCCCCGCCGACGGCGAACTGGCCGAGGTGGGCTGGTACGGACTCGGGGAGCTGACCGAGCTCGCTCAGTCCGACGTGCGCAAGATCGCGTTGGCCATCGCCGAGGACGATCCGGCCTCCTTCTCCGGCGGCCGCTGACGCGTCATCGTCCGCGGGTGGCGAGGATGTCCGCGCGCACCTGACGGCGGATGACTTTGCCGACCAGCGAGCGCGGCATCGCCGGCACGCGCACGACCGATCGTGGAACCTTGTACGCCGCCAGATGGATCCGTGCGAACGAGCGCAGCTCCTCGGCATCGAAGACCGCTCCGTCGCGCATCACCACGGCCGCCGTCACCGTCTCCGATCCGTCCGAGCGCGGGATGCCGACGACAGCCGCATCCGCGACGTCGGGATGCAGCAGCAGCGCGTTCTCGACCTCACTCGGACTGATGTTGAACCCGCCGCTGATGATCAGCTCCTTGAGGCGGTCCACGACGGTCACGAAGCCTTCGGCATCCACCGTCACGATGTCGCCGGTGCGCAGCCATCCGCCCGCCAGCAGCGTGCTTGCGGTCTCTTCCGGTCGGTTCCAGTAACCCTGGAAGACCTGCGGTCCGCGCACGAGAAGCTCGCCCTCGGTGCCGTCGACGACGTCACGGGTCGGATCCGCGGGGTCCACCACGCGGATCTCGGTGCTGGGGAACGGCACACCGACCGTACCCGGCCTGCGCAGCGGCCCCATCGGATTGCCGACGCTGATCGGCGACGACTCGGTCATGCCGTAGCCCTCGACGATGATGCCGTGGGTCGCCTCCTCCCACCGCAGCACGGTCGACGGCGGCAGCGCCATGGCACCGGAGATCGCATTGCGCAGGCTCGAGAGGTCGATGCCCGCGCGCACGGCGGCCCGTGCCAGGGCGTCGTAGATGGGCGGTACGGCGGCGAGGAAGGTCGGCGGCGTACGGCGTATCGCGTCGAGGGTGAGGGTGACGTCGAACGTCGGAAACAGCACGATGCGGGCTCCGAGCGACAGTGCCGTGGTCAGGCAGAGCGTCAGTCCGTAGGCGTGGAAGAGCGGGAGGACGGCGTAGAAGACCTCGCGTCCGGGTACCAGATCGGGCACCCAGGCGGCCGACTGCGCCGCGTTCGAGCGGAGGTTGCGGTGCGTGAGCATGGCCGCTTTGGGCGTACCCGTGGTGCCGCTCGTCAGCTGCAGCGCGGCGAGATCGTCGAGGTGGGGACGGGGCGTGCGTCTGCGCACCGGGCGATGCGACGCCACCCGTGACCACGAGAGAACGTCCTTCGCGTCGGGTGTCACCGTCAGCGCCGCCCGCGACGCACGCGCCTTCGCGAGCGGAAGGCGCAGCGCGGCCCGCATGCGGGCCGGCATCGCGTCGGTCATTCGCACCGCGATGACGTGGCGGGGACGGATGTCGGAGGGAAACTCCGCGATGGTGTCGGCGACGGCATCCCACACGATCGCCACCCGGGCGTGATGCACCTCGAACTGATGTCGAAGCTCCGGTGCCGTGTATCTCGGATTGTGCTCGACGACGATCGCACCGAGCCGCAGCACGGCATAGAAGGCGACGACATGCTGCGGGCAGTTCGGGAGGATCAGCGCGACGCGGTCGCCGGGCGCGACGCCCAGGCGTCTCAAGCCCTCGGCTGCCCTGGCGACCCGGTCCCCGAGCTCGCGATACGTGGTGACGGCGCCGAAGAATTCGAGAGCGGGTCGACGAGGGTGGCGCCGTACGGACTCGTCGAGCATGTCGACCAGGGTCTGCGTGACCGGTTCGATCTCGGCGGGCACCCCGGGCGCGTAGGACGTGAGCCACGGGCGGTCGATGAGCGGCATGCTTCCAGGCTAGGCACCCTCATGTACGTCCGCCGGCATGGCTCTCGGGTCAGGTCCGGAGCACCTCGAGCGCGTGTGCGAGATCGGCCGGATAGTCGCTCGTGAACGTGACCCACGCGGTCGTGGTCGGGTGCGCGAACGAGAGTTCGTGCGCGTGCAACCATTGCCGGGTCAGCCCCAGACGTGCCGACAGGGTCGGATCGGCACCGTACAGCGGGTCGCCCACGCACGGGTGACGATGGGCGGCCATGTGGACGCGGATCTGGTGGGTGCGTCCGGTCTCCAGATGGATCTCGAGGAGGGATGCCGAGGGGAACGCCTCGAGCGTTTCGTAGTGGGTGACCGAGTCCTTGCCGTCAGGCGTGACGGCGAACTTCCACGAATGCGAGGGGTGGCGTCCGATGGGAGCATCGATCGTTCCGGCCAACGGATCGGGATGCCCCTGCACGACCGCGTGGTAGATCTTCTCGACCTCGCGCTCCTTGAATGCCCGCTTGAGTGCGGTGTACGCACGCTCCGATTTTGCGACGACCATGAGGCCGCTGGTACCGACATCCAGTCGATGGACGACGCCCTGGCGCTCGGCTGCTCCCGTGGTGGCGATGCGGAAGCCGGCGGCGGCCAGCGCGCCGAGCACCGTCGGGCCTTCCCATCCGAGCGACGGGTGCGCGGCGACGCCCGCGGGCTTGTCGACGACCACGATGTCGTCGTCGTCGTAGACGATGGCGAGGTCCGGAACGGCGACCGGCACGATCTCCGGTTCGCGCCGCTCCTCCCACTCCACCTCGAGCCAGCCGGCTGCACGCAGGCGGTCGGACTTTCCCAGCGCACGGCCGTCCATCCGCACGCCGCCGGCTTCGGCGACCTCCGCGGCGAACGAGCGCGAGAACCCCAGCATCTTGGCCAGAGCGGCATCCACACGGGCACCGTCGAGGCCGTCGGGCACGGGGAGGACGCGGGACGGCATCAGGACTCGCGCGTCGTGGTCGTCGTGTCGTCCTCGCCGGGCGCAGCCGAGGCCGTCACGGTGGATTCGCCGGCTGACCCGCGCTCGCGGCTGCCGTCGAGGCGAACGCCGATCAGCACCAGCAGGGCGACGCCGATCATCATCGTCACGATGAACATGTCGGCGACGTTGTAGATCGCCGGATTCATGCCCAGCCACATCCAGGGCGTGTTGATGAAGTCGACGACGTGGCCGACCAGGAAGCCGGGGTCGCGGAAGAGCCGGTCGCTGAGGTTTCCGAGGATTCCGCCGAGGAGCAGACCCAGCACGATCGCCCACACGCGCGCACGCACACGCGTCGCGGTCAGAACGACGATGACGACCGCGGCGACCGTCATGACGATCGTGAAGATCCACGTCTGCCCTTCGAGGAGGGAGAACGCGGCGCCGGGGTTGCGTGTCAGATAGAACTGGAGCGCGTCGCCCCAGACCTGCACGGGCTGCTGGAACGGCAGGGTGGTGAGGGCAAGATACTTGGCGAACTGGTCAGCGGCCAGCACCAGCGCCGCGAGAATCGCGACGATGGCACCGGCCGCTGCCCTGTTCAGGCTCCGACGGGGAGCACTGCGCTCTGGGGTGTGGTCCGCCACCGGGCTCAGGAAGCCGACACCGAGGAGGCACCCGAGGTCGCGCCCGCGACGTCGAGGTCGCGGAGCTTCTCCTCGATGAACCCACGCAGCTGCGAACGGTAGTCGCGCTCGAACTGGCGGAGCTCGCTGATGCGTCCCTCGAGCGTCACGCGCTCGCTCTCGAGACGAGCCATCTCGTCGCGTCCCTTGGCCTCGGCCTCGGCGAGGATCGAGGCGGCCTTGGCCTGTGCCTCGGAGATGAGCTTGTCGCGCTGCGCCTGTCCTTCGGCCACGTGCTCGTCGTGCAGACGCTGTGCCAGCTCGATGATGCCGGCGGAAGCGGCCACGCCGCCGGCGGCGGGAGCCTCGACAGCGGGGGCGGGGACGGACTCGACGACGGCCGGGGCGGCCTCCTCGACGACGGCCGCCTCGACGACCTCGGCGGGAGCAGACTCACCGGACTCGTACGCAGCGAGCTTGGCCTTCAGCTCTTCGTTCTCGGCGATCGTCTTGCGCCACTCGACGACGATCTCGTCGAGGAAGTCGTCGACCTCATCCGGGTCGAAACCCTCCTTGAACCGCACGTGCTGGAACTGCTTCGTGACGACGTCTTCCGGGGTCAAAGCCATGGTGTTTCCTCTTTCGGGGCTCACGACGCGGGCCGATTCGGTCGGCCCGCCACCGGCGAGCCGTACTGACCAAGCATAGTCGCGGCTGGTGGGACGTGCGACGGGGGGCTAGAGGCGCTCGATGACGCGGACGATCGTCAGAACAACGAAACAGGCCAACATCGTGATCGGAAAGCCCAGGTCGAGCGCGATGGGGCCGATCCGCAACGGAGGAATCAGCCGGCGGAAGAAGCGCAGCGGCGGATCGGTGAGGGTGAAGACGGCCTCGGCGAAGACGAGGCCGAATCCCCGCGGACGCCACTGACGATTGAACATCGGGATGTACTCGAGAACGAGTCTCGCCAGCAGCACGAGGATGTAGAGCAGGAGAAGGACGTCGACGACGAATGCCGCCAGGCGCACGAACTCCACGACTACTGGCTGAAGGGCGCGGACTCGGGGTCGGCCTGAGCCACCGTGCCGTCACCGGAGATCGCGACGTTCTCGGGCGAGAGGAGGAAGACCTTGCTCGTCACGCGCTCGATGCGACCGTACAGCCCCAACGACAGGCCGCTCGCGAAGTCGATGAGACGCCGGGCATCGGCGTCGCTCATCTGCGAGAGGTTGATGATGACCGGGATGCCATCGCGGAAGTTCTCCGCGATGATCTGCGCGTCGCGGTACTGCTTGGGGTGCACCGTGAGGATCTCGCTGACGGTGCCCGCGGTCGGCTGACGCACGACGGTGGGACGGTGGAGCGGGGTCACAGGGGCCGCCTTCTCGATCGGGCGCTCGCTCGAGCGCTCACGGCGTGCAGGCGTCTCGGCAGCGGGCTCTTCGTAGACCTCTTCCTCATCGGCGAGGCCCAGGTACACCATGGTCTTCTTGAGCGGGTTCGACATCGCATTCCTCCGTTTGCTCGTCTGTTCTGAGGCTAGCCGCGGTCAGGGCGCGGTCCCGTGATTGCGGTGCCGATCCGCAGGTGTGTCGCGCCGGCGGCGATCGCCTCGGCGAAATCCCCGGACATGCCCGCCGACATCCACGTGGCATCCGGAACGACCCGTCGCACCGTCGCCGCGGCCGCGGCGAGGCGCTCGAACGCCTCCGCAGGCGCCTGCGCGAGCGGGGCGACGGCCATGACACCACGAAGTCGCAGCGACGCGCACCGTGCAGCGATGTGCGTCGCCAGAGCCTCGACGTCGTCGGGCGCCGCTCCCCCGCGCGCGGGGTCGTCCGTGAGATTGACCTGGAGGAAGACGTCGAGCGGACTGCCCTCGGGATCGGCGGCATGCAGGGCGTCGGCGACGCGATCGCGGTCGACGGAATGCACGCAGTCGGATGCCGCGCGCACCGCCTTCGCCTTCTTGCTCTGCAGCTGTCCGATGAAGTGCCATCGCACGTCGTGGACTCTGCCGGCGGTCTCGGCCCGCTTGGCGCTCAACTCCTGCTGCCGACTCTCCCCCACGTCGTGCACGCCGAGCGCGGCGAGATCGTCGATCAGCCGCGCGGGGTGGAACTTGGTGACGACGATGCGCGTCAGCTCACCGGGGTCGCGGCCGACCGCCCTGGCCGCATCCGCGATGCGGGCGTCCAGGGCGGCGAGTCGTTCGGCCAGTGCGGTCACTTCAGGAAGTCGGGAATGTCCAGGTCGTCGTCGCCGTACACCGAGTCGTAGGACTCCGCCACGGGGGCCGACACGGTGACAGCCTGCTTGTCCTCGACCGCCGCACCCTCTCGTGCGGCCTCTTCGGCCGGCACGGCCGGCACCAGGGGCGCCGCCGGGCGCGCCGCGGTGATGGGCTCGATGCGCGCCTGCGGCTCTCCACCGTCGAAGCCCGCGGCGATCACCGTGACCCGCACCTCATCGCCCAGCGTGTCGTCGATGACGGTGCCGAAGATGATGTTGGCCTCGGGGTGCGCAGCCTCCTTGACGAGCTGCGCGGCGTCATTGATCTCGAAGATGCCCAGGTTGGATCCACCCTGGATCGACAGCAGGACGCCGTGCGCGCCTTCGATGGACGCTTCCAGCAGCGGGGACTCGACCGCGAGCTCGGCGGCCTTGATAGCGCGGTCCGCGCCGCGGGCCGAGCCGATGCCCATGAGGGCGGAGCCGGCGCCCTGCATGACGCTCTTGACGTCGGCGAAGTCGAGGTTGATCAGACCCGGCGTGGTGATCAGATCGGTGATGCCCTGCACACCCGCGAGCAGAACCTGGTCGGCGGTCGCGAAGGCCTCGATCATCGAAATGCCGCGGTCGCTGATCTCGAGCAGTCGGTCGTTGGGCACGACGATGAGAGTGTCGACCTCTTCCTTGAGCTTCGCGACACCCGCCTCGGCCTGGCTCTGCCGACGGCGTCCCTCGAAGCTGAACGGCTTGGTGACGACACCGATGGTCAGCGCGCCGATCGACTTCGCGATGCGCGCGACGACGGGGGCGCCTCCGGTACCCGTGCCACCGCCCTCTCCCGCGGTGACGAAGACCATGTCGGCGCCCGCAAGGGCCTCCTCGATCTCCTCCGCGTGATCCTCGGCAGCCCGACGGCCCACCTCGGGATCGGCGCCGGCGCCGAGTCCGCGCGTCAGCTCGCGGCCCACGTCCAGCTTGACGTCGGCGTCGCTCATCAGCAGAGCCTGGGCGTCGGTGTTCACCGCGATGAACTCGACACCCCGCAGCCCGAGCTCGATCATCCGATTGACGGCGTTCACGCCGCCGCCACCCACACCCACGACTTTGATCACCGCGAGGTAGTTCTGGTTCTGGCTCATGCCGGCCTCCATTGTGTCCCGAACCCTGACTGCTAAACCTTGAACCTCTAGTTGAGGTTTAAAGAATTGCTCAGTATGCAATTCCTTGATTGAAGGTATGCGGCAGCCCTCCCGCCGACCGAGAGGCTCGGGGCGTGTCGCGCAGAAAACCCGTGTCGAGCGCTACCGGACGACGATCGCGCTCGGCGACGACACGTCATAGCTGCGGGCTCCGGGGCGCGCCGCCATGATCGCCGCGAGGTTCTTGGCCTTCAGCGCGGAATCGTCGGCATTGCCCCAGACCACCGCGGTCCCCCCGGAGCCAAGGGTCAGGGTGACATCGTTCGCAGAGGTCGCCGAGATCGCGGTGACCTGCGCACGGATGTCGTCGGGGAGGGCCCGGAAGACGGTTCCGACCGCGGCGAAGGCGGGCGAGGAGAGTCCGCCGGTCACGGTGAGCACAGGGTGGCCCGCGGCCGGCTGCGGCGCGGTCGACAGGGCGACACCCGCGGCATCCACCAGGGTGAAGCCGGCGGCCGTCTGAATGGATCCGATCGGGGTGCGCTCGACGATGCGCACCACGAGCTCGTGCGGTGGGCGGGCCTCGAGTGCGTAGGACTCCACGAGCGGGAACTTCACGAGGGCGGCTTTGACGGCGGAGGAGTCGACCAACGGCAGCGGAGTCCCCATCTGCCCTTCCAGCGCGGTCTCGACGGACGCCGGGTCCAGCGTGGACGTGCCGACGACGGTGATCTGCTGCACCGCGAAGAGCGGGCTGTACGCGACGCCGAGCGTGCCCAGCACGAGTAGCAGCAGTGCCGAGCCCGCGACGATCCAGGTCATCCGCCGTCGCCGCTGACGCGCGGTGAAACGCCGCACCTCCGCGCGCAACGCGCGTCGTCGCGCACGCGCCGCCGCCCACACCTCGCGCACGCCGACGGGCGCCGCCTCCTCCCCGATCGGGGAGTCCGTCGGCTCGTCGAGGCGCCGTGGCGACGACGACACCCACAGCGGCGTCAACGGGGCGGTGAGCTGGTCGTCACGCTCCGCGACCTTCTCCTCGACAGCGACATCCGCTCGGCGGGGCGGACCCACGTGGCGCACCGGCGGCTCGACGCCACGATCCTGCGCCGACTCACGGTCGGGCGCCGCCTGATCCGGCGCCGGGAGGGGCGTCGGCCGCCGCATGGACTATGCCTCCACCGTCGGCGTCGACAGCGCCTCGAGCACCTGCGGGATGATCTGGTACACGTTGCCGCACCCGAGCGTGATGACGTAATCGCCCTCCCGCGCGACGGCCGCGGTGTACTCGGCCGCCGCCTGCCAATCGGCCACGTAATGCACCTTGGAGGGGTCGCGGAAGGCTCCGCTGACCAGCTCACCGGTGACGCCGGGCACGGGGTCTTCGCGCGCACCGTAGACGTCGAGCATGACGGTGTGATCTGCGTACGACTCCAGCACGTCGGCGAACTCGCGGTACATCTCCTGCGTTCGCGAGTACGTGTGCGGCTGCTGGATCGCGATGATGCGACCGTCGCCGACGACGCTGCGCGCCGCGACGAGCGCGGCGGCCACCTCGGTGGGATGGTGCGCGTAGTCGTCGTAGACGCTCACCCCGCGCTCGACGCCGTGGAGCTCGAAGCGCCGTACCGTGCCCCCGAACTCCTCCACCGCACGCAGGGCCGGCTCGAGGGCGTAACCGAGCGTGAGCAGCACCGCCACGGCCCCCGCCGCATTGACCGCGTTGTGGGCTCCCGGAACCGCGAGCCGCCCGGTCACGGTCTCGCCGTCATGCGTGAGCGCGAAGGAGACGGGGCCTTCGGTCACGATGTCGCTCAGACGCACATCGGCGTCGGCGTCCTCGCCGAACGTCACGATCCGCTGATGGCGAAGCGTCGCCGCGACACGCCGCGCCCCGGCGTCGTCGGCGGAGATGACGACAGCCTCTCGAGCGGCGTCGCCGAAGCGGACGAAACCGTCGTAGAAGGCGTCGCGCGACTCCCAGTGGTCGAGGTGGTCGGGGTCGACGTTGGTGATCAATGCGACTGACGTGTCGTACAGCAGGAACGTGCCGTCGGACTCGTCGGCTTCGATGACGAACAGCTCATCTCCGCCCGTGCCGCTGGAGACACCGAGATCGGCGATGACGCCTCCGTTCACGAACGTCGGCGCCGTTCCGAGTGCACGCAGCGCCGTCACGAGCATGCCGGTGGACGTGGTCTTGCCGTGAGCGCCCGCGACGCTCACGAGCCTGCGCCCTCCGATCAGCCAGAACAGCGCCTGGGAGCGGTGGATCACGGGCAGCCCGCGCTCCTTCGCGAGCACGTACTCCGGGTTCTGCGGCCAGATGGCGCCGGTGTGGATCACGGCGTCGACATCGTCGGGGAGATTGGCCGCATCGTGCCCGACATGCACCGTGGCGCCCCGCGCAGCGAGAGCGCGCAGGGCGGCGCTGTCGGCACGGTCGGAGCCCGAGACGCGGATGCCCCGATCGAGGAACATGCCGGCCAGCCCCGACATGCCCGATCCACCGATCCCGATGAAGTGGGCGGCGGTGATGTCGTCGGGGATGGGCAGGCTCAGGTCGGGTCGAATCATGGCTCGTCAAGTCTAGGTCGACGCCGCCTGAGCGGATGCTGCGGCGCGCGGCGCACGAACGCGCCGCCGCCACCGCTATCCAGCTTTTGTTATGACACATTTGGTACGGACGGTGGTACAATTCGAACATGACCGACCCGAATCACCTGAACATCGTGCTCGGGACTCTCGTCGGCGCCATCACGGTGTCCGGCGCGATCGGCGCGTTGAACGCCTGGCGTGGGCGTTCCGTGGGAGAGCGCGCCCTGGCACGCTTCGCGGACCGCGCGGCGCTACCGGTGCCGGCGGCCTCGGCGGCCGCTCTGGAGGCGTACATGCGACGCCGAAAGCTGGTGGACTATCTTGCGCTGTCCGCTGCCGGCGCCGTCGGCGGACTGCTTCTGCTCACCCCGCTCGGGTTGACCACGTTCTCCCCACTCGGCATCCTCATCCCGGCGATGTACGTGACCATGCTCGTCGTCTCCTGCTGGTCGACGCTGCACGAACGCCTCTTCGCTCCGGCGCAGGGTTCGATCCGGATCGCGCGATCGCGTGGAACCACCGTCGGCGACTACCTCGCCGGGCTCCCCCGCGCGCTCACCTGGATCCTCCTGGGAGTCGCGCTGACGTGCGGTGTAGGGGTGGCCTGGAGCCTCGCCGCAGGCAGCGTCGCCCGTATCGATCTGGCTGCGGTCGCGCTCGTGGTCACCGCGGTCGCCCTCGCAACATGCGTCGTTCTCCCGCGCCTCGAGGCCGCGATTGTCCGCCGCCCGCAACCGGCCGGTTCCGAACTCGAACTGGCCTGGGACGATGCGCTCCGCGTCGCGGCACTCAACGGGTGCCGTCAAGGTGCGGCTGCGCTCTGCATCGCCGCGGCGCTGATCGCCGGCGTCGCCGTGTTCTCGGGGCCCGACGACGATCCCGGGTGGACCGCGAGCGTGTTCGTGATACTCGTGCTGCCTCTCACGTACCTCTACCCCACGCAGGGCGCAGCCGTTCCCCGACGACTCCATCCGGACGGCATCCACGTGACCGCGAGGAGCATCGCATGATCGTCATCGACCCGGCATCCGCAGTCCCTCCGTTCGAGCAGCTGCGGCGACAGCTCATCGACGACGTCTCGACCGGCGCACTCGCACCGGGCACCCGTCTGCCGACCGTGCGCCGACTGGCCGAGGATCTCGGCCTCGCGCCCGGCACCGTCGCTCGCGCGTATCGCGAGCTCGAATCGGCCGGCATCATCGAGACGCGAGGGCGCAACGGCACCTTCGTCTCACCTCAGGGCGACGCCGCGATGCGCGAGGCGCAGCGGGCGGCGACGAGCTTCGCCGAGCAGGTCCGCATGCTGCGCGTCGATCCCGAGCAGGCGCTCGCGCTCGTTCAGGCGGCGTTGCGCAGCGCGCCCACCGCTTCCTGACCACTCATCCGTCCGCACGTGTCGCGAAGGGGCACGCTGAGCGACCGCACGCGACCGACGAACCCGGTCATCGGCTCGGCCGTCCGCGCTCAGCGCGCCAGCGCCCGGTCGAGCATCGCCATCACGGATGCGGTGCCGGTACGCGCCGCAGCGGTTCGCGCCTGCGCGGCGGCACGCATCGCCGACAGCGCCGTCGCGTCGTGCAGCAGCGGGACGATCTGCTCCCGCACGCGGTCGGGCGTGAAGGCAGCATCCTCGATCAGCTGCGCGGCGCCGGCGGCCACGGCGCCGCGCGCGTTGAGCGCCTGCTCGCCGTTGCCGACGGCGTACGGCACGTAGACCGCGGGGATGCCGAGGGCCGACACCTCGCTCACGGTGGCCGCACCCGAGCGCGAGACCACGAGATCCGCGACCGCGAGCGCGAGGTCCATTCGATCGAGGTAGGCGACGATGCGGTAGTCAGGGTGTCCCGGGTCGACGATCGGGTCGCGCTCCCCCGCCGCGTGCAGCAGCTGCCACCCGGCGTCGACGACCGCAGGCCACGCGTCGGCGAACGTCTCGTTCAGTCGCCGCGCTCCCAGCGATCCGCCGAAGACGAGAAGCACGGGGCGCGCCGGATCGAGACCGAAGAATCGTGCCGCGTCGTCTCGCGTCGATGCGCGGTCGAGGTCGACGATCTCTGCGCGGAGCGGCATGCCGACCGTCTCGGCACCGCGCAGCGGGGTGTCGGGGAAGGCGACGCCGACGCCCGCCGCGCGCCGGGCGCCCAAGATGTTCGCCAGTCCAGGGCGCGCGTTGGCCTCGTGCACGACGTACGGCACGCCTTCGCGGCGGGCGGCGACATACGCGGGAGCCGAGGCGTAGCCGCCGAAACCGGCGACCACATCGACCCGGCGGTCTCGGATGTGCCGCCGCACCTGCCCGACGGCGCGATGCCACGCCAGCGGGAACCGGAGCGCGGCGAGGTTCGGCCGTCGCGGAAAGGGGACCTTGTCGACGATCAGCAGCTCGTATCCGCGTTCGGGCACGAGACGGGCTTCGAGCCCTTCGCGCGTGCCGAGGACGAGCACGGATGCCGCGGCATCCCTCTCCCGCAACCCGTCGGCGACGGCGAGCAGCGGATTCACGTGCCCGGCGGTGCCGCCGCCGGCGAGGAGATAGGTCGTCGAGGAAGCCGGCGTCGTCACCCGAGAGAGCCTACCGGCGGCGGGGCAGCGGCTCAGCGGCGATCGCGGTCGAGGCGGGACCGACGGGGATCGTCCGCGCGAAGGACAGCAGCACACCGCAGGCGAACAGGACCGACAGCAGCGAGGTACCGCCCTGTGACATGAACGGCAGCGGCACCCCCAGCACCGGCAGCAGACGCAGGACGACACCGATGTTGACGAGGGCCTGTCCGACGATCCAGACGATGATGCCGCCCGTGACGATGCGGATGAAGGGGTCGCGGGTCTTACGGATGATCTGGAAGGCGGCGATCGCGAACACCGTGAACAGCAGGAGCACCACGGCGCAGCCGACGAGTCCGAGCTCCTCACCGAGGATCGCGAAGATGTAGTCGTTCGACCGGGCCGGCAGCCAGCCGTACTTCTCCCGGGAGTTTCCGAGCCCGAGTCCGAACAGTCCCCCGTTGGCGAGGGCCCACACCCCGTGCACCGCCTGATAGCAGTCACCGACGGCCGCGTTGTAGCAGTCCATCGAGTCGAAGTTGACGAAGCTGCTCATGATGCGCGCCATGCGGTTCGAGTTGGTCACCGCGAAGAACACGGCGGAGACCACCACGACGATCAGCGGGATGATGAAGATGCGCAGCTTCACACCGGAGAAGAACAGGCAGCCCAGCAGGATCGCCATGAGGATCATTCCCGTGCCCAGGTCCTCGCTGCCGACCGCGACCAGTCCGATGACGAGACCGCCGACGGGAACGACCGGGATGAACACGTGGGCCCAGGACCCCAGCAGCGTCTGCTTGCGAAACAGCACGTAGCCGAGCCAGAGCGCGAGGGCGAGCTTGAGGAACTCGGAGGGCTGCGCCTGAATGCCGCCGATCTGGATCCAGTTCTGGTTGCCGTCGTTGGCCACGCCAAGGCCCGGGACGAACACGAGCATCTGGAAGCAGGTGGCCGCGATCAGAGCGGGCCAGGCGATCCGCTTCCAGAACGTGACGGGCAGCCTGCTCGCGATGAACATGAGCGGGATGCCGATGACGGCGAAGATCGCCTGCTTCATGACGACCTCGAACGGGCTCTGACCGGCGGCCATGGCCGAGGCCATCGTCGCGGACAGAACCATCATCAGTCCGAACCCCGTCAGCAGCAGAGCGGTCGAGGCGACGAGCAGGAACTCGCTGGACACCGGCGCGAACACGCGTCCCAGGGAGACGCGTGCGGCGAAGCCCGACGTCGCGGCGTCGTCGGGCCCGTCAGCGGCGGGACGGGTCGGCGGGGTCGTCGTGGTCATCGGCTCCCCCTCCGTCTGTCGCGCCGGTCTCGTTCGGTGTCTGCGGGGCGGACGAGGAGGTCCATTCCCGCACGGCCATCGCGAAGCGGCGACCGCGGTCGGCGTACGAGTCGAATTGATCGAAGGATGCCGCGGCGGGGGCGAGGAGAACCACGTCACCGTCACGGGCGATCCGTGCCGCCGCAGCGACCACGTCTGCCATGACGTCTTCAGTCTGAGCGTGGTCGACTTCGATGACGGGAATGGCCGGCGCGTGTCGCGCGAACGCCTCCGTGATCGGCGCACGTTCGACGCCGATGACGATGACCGCCTTGACACTCGGACCACGTGCGGCGACGAGATCGCCGATGTCCACGCCCTTCATATCGCCGCCGACGACCCAGACCGCTCCTGGGAAAGCCGCCAGCGATGACGCGGCCGCGTGCGGGTTGGTCGCCTTGGAGTCGTCGATCCACGTGATGCCGCCTGCGGTGGCGACGACCTCGATGCGGTGGGCATCGAGCCGGAAGCTGCGCAGGGCCTCCGCGATGCGCGCGGGCGGCACATCCAGCGCGCGGGCCAGCGCGGACGCGGCGAGGATGTTCGCGACGATGTGTGGAGCGATCAGACCCTGAGCGGCGAGCTCGTCGAGCGTCGTGATCTCCAGCGCGCTGGTGCGTCGATCCTCCAGGAAGGCGCGGTCGACGACGATCCCGTCGACGATGCCGAGATCGCTCGGACCTGGAACCCCGAGATCGAAGCCGATCGCGCGACACCCGTCGACGACATCGGCCTCTTCGACCATGATGCGGGTCGCGACGTCGGACTTGTTGTAGACACAGGCGACGCGCGTGTGCTGGTACACGACCGCCTTCGCATCGCGGTACGCGGCGAATGAGCCGTGCCACTGCAGGTGGTCATCGGCGAGGTTCAGGCACACGCTCGCGAAAGGCGACACCGGCTCCGATCCCTCCTGCAGTGAGAGGTACCACAGCTGATGACTGGAGACCTCGACGACGAGCACGTCGAACCCGCTCGGGTCACGCACGGCGTCCAGGATCGGTACGCCGATGTTGCCGCACGGCGCGGCACGCAGTCCGCCGGCGACGAGCATCGTCGCGGTGAGCTGGGTCGTCGTCGTCTTGCCGTTGGTACCGGTGATCAGCACCCAGTCCGCGGGCGTGCCGTCCGGGCGCAGGACCTTGTCGCGAACGCGCCAGGCGAGCTCGATGTCTCCCCACAGGGCCGTGCCCCGCTCGCGTGTCCAGGCGATGACCGGATGGTGGGGCGCGAAGCCGGGCGAGGCGACGACCACTTCGGGGTCGAAGTCGACGAGCTCGGCCGGAACGGAACTGAGCGCACCCACGTGCAGGCGCGCTCCGATCACGGGCAGCAGCCGTGCGTACTCCTCGCTCGCCGACTCGCTGAGCACGAGGACCTCCGCGCCGAGCTCCGCGAGGGTGTCGGCGACGGAGAACCCGGTCATCGACAAACCGAGGACGGCGACGCGCAGTCCGCGCCAGGGCGCATTCCAGCTGCGCAGGGCGTCGAGGTCGCGGGTGCCCGTCACAGCGCCGACAGCCATTCGACGTAGAACAGGGCGACGCCGGTCACCGCGAGCATGCCGGCGATGATCCACATGCGCACGACGATCGTGATCTCGGGCCAGCCGCGCATCTCGAGGTGGTGGTGGAACGGGCTCATCAAGAAGAGACGCTTGCCGCCGGTGGCCTTGAAGTAGATGCGCTGCAGGATCACCGACCCCGGCCCGATGATGAAGACGCCGGCGATGATGACGGAGAGCAGCTCGGCGCGCGCGAGGATCGCCATTGCGGCGATCACACCTCCGATGGCCATCGAACCGACGTCTCCCATGAAGATCTTCGCCTTGGGCGCGTTCCACCAGAGGAAGCCCACGAGGGCACCCACGAAGGATGCCGCGATGATCGTGAGGTCCATCGGGTCGGGCGTGGCATAGCAGCCGCCGACGTAGGCGTTCACGAGCGCCTCACTCGCACAGCGCTGCTGGAACTGCCAGAAGGTCACGAGACTCAGCGCGGAAACGGTGAAGATGCCGGATCCGGTCGCGAGGCCGTCGAGTCCGTCGGTGAGATTGGTCGAATTCGACCACGCGACAGAGATGAACGTGATCCAGATCAGATACACGATCCAGCCGACGACCGCCCCCAGGGCGAAGAACGACAGCATGGGGATGTCGCGGAAGAAGGAGACGTACGGAGACGCCGGCGTCTCCCCCCGTGCGTCGGGGAAGTTCAGCGCCATGATGCCGAAGGGCACCGCGACGAGCACCTGGCCGACGATCTTGCGCCACCCCGACAGACCGAGGCTGCGCTGCTGGCGCACCTTCATGAAGTCGTCGATGAAACCGACGATGCCGAATCCGACCATCATCCAGATCACGAGCAGGCCCGAAATCGACGGCGGCGCTCCTCCGGTCAGCGTGCCGACGACGTAGCCGACGATCGAGCCCACGATGAAGACGATCCCGCCCATCGTGGGTGTTCCGCGCTTCGTCTGATGGCTGGGGTTGTGCGCGTTCTCGGGGGTGCGGATGACCTGACCCCAGCCGAGCTTCTCGAACAGCCGGATGAACAGCGGCGTGAGAAAGAGGGTGAACGCGAGCGAGATCGTCGCAGCCGCCAGCAGTGATCTCACGAGAACGATTCTCCCAGACGATCGCCGAGGTGCCGCAGGCCCGCGGAGTTGGACGACTTCACGAGCACCCGGTCGCCGTCGCGGAGCTCACCGCGAAGATAGTCGAAAGCCTCGTCCGCCGTCTCGAAGAAGACCGCTTCGCCGTCCCACGAGCCCTCGCCGATGGCGGCGAGGTACAGACGGCGGGCGTCGCGTCCGACCACGACGATGCGCTCGATGCGCAGGCGCACCGCGAGCAGACCGACACGGTCGTGCTCTTCGCCGGCGAGGTCACCGAGCTCACTCATCGCGCCCAGCACGGCGACCTTGCGCTCGCCCGGGCCGGCGATCTGCGCGAGCGTGCGCAGAGCCGCGGCCATCGAGTCGGGACTCGCGTTGTACGCGTCGTTGATGATGCGGACCCGGTCCGAGCCCATCGGCTGCATCCGCCAGCGCTCGGCGATCTCGAGCGTCTCCAATCGCGCGATCGCCGCGTCGGGGGCGACCCCGAGCTCGCGCGCCGCGGCCAGCGCGGCCAGCGCGTTCATGACGTGGTGCTCGCCGAGTACGCGCAGTCGCAACGGCCATCGTCCCTCAGGTGTCACGACGGTGCAGGTCGTGCCCGCGGCGGTGACCTCGACGTCCTCCGCGCGCACCTCCGCTGCGGATCCTCGCCCGAACCACCGCACGTCCACACCTCGGGATGCCGCGACGTCGGCCATCGTGACGACACGCGCGTCATCGCGGTTGAGGACGGCGACTCCACCGGGGCGCACCGCCTGGACGAGCTCGGTCTTCGCCTTCAGCGTCGCCTCGACTCCGCCGAAGCCTCCCGCGTGGGCCAAGCCCACCATCAGGACGACGCCGACGTCGGGCGTGACGAGTCCGGCGAGCTTCGCGATCTCGCCGGGGCCCGACGCGCCGAACTCGCTGACCAGGAAGCGGGTGTCCGCGCCGACACGGAGCATCGTCAACGGTGCGCCGACCTCGTTGTTGAACGAGCCGCGCGGAGCGATGGTCTCGCCCTCGCCCTCGAGGATGCGGGCGAGCATGTTCTTCGTCGTGGTCTTGCCGTTCGACCCCGTGATGCCGACGATCCTGAGCCGACCGTGCTCGCGCACGGCGGCGACGACCGCGCGCGCCAGGTGCGACAGGGCCGCCACGGCGTCTGCGACGACGATCTGACTGACCGGCGCGTCGACGAGCCGCTCGACGATCGCGAGGACGGCTCCGGAGGCGACGGCACCGGCGACGAAGTTGTGGCCGTCGGTGACTTCTCCGGGCTTGGCCACGAAGATGTCACCGACGCGGATCTCGCGGGAGTCGGTGTCGACGTTGCCGTCGACCACCGTGTCGGGGGTGTCATCGGCGGCCAGGTGCAGGGTGCCCGCCACAGCGGCGGCGACCTCGGCGAGCGTCATCCGGATCATAGGCTTTGTTCCTCACGCGCGGTGGCGCGTCACGGTGTCGTCATTGTGTCACGGGCAGCAGCGGGGTGTCCGAGCCCGAGGGCATCACCCGGTAGTGCGTCAGCACCTGGGTCATGGCCTTCTTGAAGACCGAGCGGTTGGCCGAAGACATCGTGTTGGTCTTCGGCTCGTTGAAAAGGGTCAACACAACGTACTGCGGATCATCGGCGGGTGCGTAACCGGCCAGCGAGGTCATGAAGAGGTTGTCCTTGTAGCCGCCGTGCCCGTCCGGCACCTGTGCCGTTCCCGTCTTGACGGCCAGCCGGTAGCCGGGGATCTTGATGTCGTCGGCAAGCGTGCCCTGGGCGTAGACGTTCTCGAGCATCTGGGAGACTTCGGCGGCGGTCTGCGGCTTGATCACCTGCACCGGTGCCGGCAGGTCGGGGGTGACGACCGTCCCGTCGGGCTTCGTGCAGGACTCCACCAGCTGTGCCGGCATGCGCACCCCGCCGTTGGCGATGGTCTGGAACAGGCTCGTGACCTGCGTCGGCGTGACGGTGAAGGCCTGCCCGAAGGTGGTCGTGTAGAAGGTCTGGTTGTCCCAGGTCGACGCGTCCCGGATCTCTCCCGTGGGCTCGCCCGACCAGTTCAGGGCCGTGCCATCGCCCACGCCGAAACGCTTCAGGTAGTCGTAGCGCGTTTCGGCGGGCACCTGCGCGCCGAACTGCGACATGGCGACGTTCGAGGACTGCACGAGACCGCCGGTGAGGGTCAGATTCTCCGCGGGGTGGCTCTCGGAGTCGTTGATGACCGCGCCGTTGGGGAACTGGATGCGATCGGGCGTCTCGACCGTGGAGGTCGGCGTGAGACCGCCCTGCTCGATGACGGTGGCGGCCGTCACGGGCTTGAACGTCGATCCCGGCTCGTAGGAGACGCGAAGCAGGCGCGAGCCACGGTTGTCGGGATCGGAGGCGCCGGGATCGTTGGGGTCGACCGTGTTGGTCTCGGCGAGGGCGCGGATCTTGCCGGTCTTCGCCTCCATGACGATGATGCCACCCCAGTCGGCCTGGTAGCGCGCCGTCTCCTCGGAGATCAGCTGCTGCATGAACCACTGCAGATCGCTGTCGATCGTGAGCTTGAGCGTGCCGCCGTTGACGGCCGGCTTCTCGACCTCGGTGCCGGGGATGATCACGCCGTCGGCACCGCGCTGGTAGGTCAGCGAGCCGTCCGTTGCCTGGAGGCACGAGTTCTGCAGAGACTCCAGTCCCTCCAGCGGGTCGCCGTCGGAGCCGACGAAGCCGATGAGGTTGCCGGCGACCGCCCCGTCGGGGTAGGTCCGGGCGGGGTGGAGGGGGAAGGTGAGGAACGGGAGCTTCAGCGCCGCGAGCGCGCGGTACTCCTCGGTGGAGACGTACCGCTTCACATACGCGAAACGCGACGCCGAGTTCTCGGCCAGCGCGTCGGACACGATCTTCTCGACGTCGGCGGTCGACTGGCCCGTGATCGCGGCGATCTTGGGGGCCACGTCGGTCCACGGAGTCATGATGTTCTTGCCGTCGGCATCCGTCATCGCGTTGCCGCTGGCATCGGTCTGCACGGCTCCCTGCGCCGCGAGCATGGGGTCGATCTGCACGTCGTAGAGCGTCGTGCTGCTGGCGAGGACGACGCCGTTGTCGTCGACGATCTCGCCGCGCGCTCCGTAGAGCGTGGTCTTGGCCCCGGTCGCGAACTGCTCGGAATCGTCGACGTGCTCGCGCGCATTGACCACCTGGATGTCCACCAGACGCACGACGAAGGCGGACAGCACCACCAGGACGACGGCGAGGGCGACGACGGTGCGGCGCCGCGGGCTGCGAGTTGCTCGTGTCGTCATGGATTCAGTGTGTGGCGGGGACGGGCAGACCGTCGGCGATGGCGGGGGGTGTCGGCGTATCAGGGATGGCCTTGTCGACCACGGAGCTGCCGCCGGTCGCGCCGAGGCTCGCCGCGGGGTCTCCGACGAGCGGACGCCCGCTGACGAGGGCGTTGCCGACGGCGGCCTTGCTCAGCGCGTTCACCGCGCTCGCACCGGTCAGGCCGGCGGCCGTGCCGATGACGGCGTTGTCGCTGAGCCGCAGATAGGTCGGCGCCTGGCCGGTGACCATGCCCATCGCCTCCGCATTCGCGGCGAGGTACTGCGGCGAGCTCAGGCCGGCGATGCTGTCCTGCAGCATCTGCTTCTGCCAGTCGAGACTGCGCTGCTGATCGCTGAGCGTCGACAGCTCGTAGGAGGACTGCGTCGTCAGGATCGACAGCCCCATCTGCGCGCCGCCGATCAGGAGCGCACCGCTGACCGCGACGATGCCGTAGACGAGCCGAGGACGCCGTCGCGGCGCGGGCTGCTCGACCGCGTGTAGGCGTCGCGCCGGCTCCCCGGGGGTGCGCAGCGGAAGGGGCGCAGCCCCCACGAACGGATCGAGGTTGCTCTCTGCCGGCACGCTCATGCCGCCTCCCGGATGCGTTCGGCCGCGCGCAGACGCACGGGTGCGGCCCGCGGGTTGCGCGCCTTCTCTTCTTCGGAGGCCAGCTCGGCGCCCTTGACCACGAGCCGGAATCGCGGAGCATGCTCGGGAAGCTCGACGGGCAGTCCCGCCGGTGCCGTGGATGCCGCGGCATCCGCGAACACGCGCTTGACGAGACGATCCTCGAGCGACTGGTAGCTCATGACGACGATGCGTCCGCCCACGTTCAACAGGTCCATGCTCGGCGGGAGGGCACGCTCCAGCACCGACAGTTCGGCGTTCACCTCGATGCGCAGAGCCTGGAAGACACGCTTGGCGGGGTGCCCTCGTCCCTCGCGCTGCACGGCGACCGGCGTCGCCGCGACGAGGATGTCGACCAGCTGCCCGGACCGCTCGATCGGAGCCTCGGCGCGCGCGGAGATGATGGCCCGTGCGTAGCGTCCGGCGAGCTTCTCTTCGCCGTAGCGCTCGAAGATGCGGCGAAGATCGCCTTCGCCGTAGGTCGCGACGATCTCCGCTGCCGTCGTGCCGGCTGTCTGGTCCATGCGCATGTCCAACGGCGCATCCTGTGCGTACGCGAACCCGCGATCGGCCTCGTCGAGCTGCAGCGAGGAGACACCGAGGTCGAAGAGGATGCCGTCGACGCGATCGACGCCGGCGGAGCGCACGGCCGATGCGATCCCGTCGTAGACGGTGTGCACCAGCGTGACGCGCTCGCCGAACCGCGCCAGCCGCTGCCCCGCGATGCGGAGGGCGTCGGTGTCGCGATCGAGCCCGATCAGGCGGATGTCGCCGAATCGCTCCAGCAGGGCCTCGGAGTGACCGCCCATGCCCTCGGTCGCGTCGACGAGAACGGCGCCCGGATGCGCGAGGGCCGGCGAGAGCAACTCGACGCAGCGCTCGAGCAGAACCGGGGTGTGGATGTCGGAGGTGCTCATGATGAGGGGGTGTGGGCCGGAGCCGTGATCCCCATCCGCCTGACCTGACACCGGGGAAGTGCGTCAGGGCGTGCGGCTGGGAGTCACGGCCACGGCTCAGAACAGACCCGGGATCACCTCCTGCTCCATGTCCGAGTAGCTGTCTTCGTTGTTGTCTGCGTAGGCGTTCCAGGCCTGCGCATCCCAGATCTCCGCGTGGGCCCCGACGCCCGTGACCACGAGTTCGCGGTCGAGGTTGGCGTAGGCACGCAGGTGCGTCGGGATCGTGATGCGGCTCTGACTGTCGGGCTTCTCGTCGCTGGCGCCCGAGAGGAACATGCGCTGGAAGTCGCGCGCCTGCTTGTTGGTGAGGGGCGCCTCGCGGATCTTCTCGTAGACCCGCTCGAACTCCTTCGTGCTGAACACGTAGAGGCAACGCTCCTGACCTCGCGTCACGACGACCCCGTCACCCAGGTCGGTCCGGAACTTCGCCGGAAGGATGAGGCGGCCCTTGTCGTCGAGCTTGGGGGTGTAGGTGCCCAGCAGCATCGGCCACTCCCCCTTCCTCCGGCCCGATCAAGGTGCGCACCACTTTACTCCACTTTCCTCCACCTGACTATGGTTTCGTGGGCGCAACGCTCCCCTGGGCTCCCCCGCTGCGAATCGACGGGAGCGCCCGGCGCCGCGCAGCGCCGTCGCCGGTCACAAAAAAAGAGCACCGACCTCGTGGTCGGTGCTCTTCGCGTCGTGCGCGGCGCTGCGGTCAGGATCCGTCTTGGCGGCGGTCCCAACGGTCGTTCATGCGGTCCATGAAGGATGAGGATCCGGTGCGGGACGGCTTGCGCTGCCCCTTGTGCTCCGGCGAGGTCTTGAGCGCAGCGAGTCCCTTGGCGGGGGTGGCGGCGAGCACGACGCCGGCCACCATGACAAGGAAGGCGATCACGCCGATGGCGATGATGCCCGTGGACACACCCGCGATCAAGCCTCCGAGACCCACGAGCACGAGGATGGTGCCGTAGACGATGTTGCGATAGCTGAGGGTGCGGCCGTCTCGGGACGCGCTCACGACGTCTGCGTCCTTGTTCATGAGATGGCGCTCCATCTCATCGAGCAGACGCTGCTCCTGCTCTGACAGCGGCATGCTGCCCCCTCCTCGCCGTTTCGGACCGGCATCTCGTGCGGTCGATTCTACGCGTGCGGTCGAGAACTAGGCTAGGCCCGTGCACGCTTCCGCCGACCCGATCGAGGCCATTTCCCAGCGACTGGCAAGGTTCGTGACAGCGCAGCGCCTCGCGTGGGCGGACGCCGGCCCCGAAGCGCAGGTCTTCCTGGATGCCGCGACGCGCACCCTGGCCGGGGGAAAGCGTCTACGAGCGCGGTTCTGCGTCACGGGATGGCTGGCCGTGGCGGGCGTCGACACCGACGTCAAAGAGGTCCCCGACACCGTGCTCGATGCGGCCGCCGCACTGGAGGTCTTCCACGCCGCGGCGCTCGTCCACGACGACATCATCGACAACTCCGACACGCGGCGCGGACAGCCCGCCGCACACCGTGCTCTCGAGGCGGCGCACGCGGGGTCCGGCTGGGTGGGCGACGGTTCGGCGTTCGGGCGGTCGGCGGCGATCCTGCTCGGCGATCTCCTCGTCGCCTGGAGCGACGACCTGCTCGAGCAGGGACTGGCGCGTGCGCCGCACGCGGCATCCGCGCGGGAGGTCTACGCCCTGATGCGCCGGGAGGTCACCATCGGCCAGTTCCTCGACATCGCCGAGGAGGCGGCGTTCACGACGGCCCCCGACGAGGAACACGCCGAGCGCGCCCTCCGCGTCGCGTCACTGAAGTCCGCGCGCTACAGCATCCAGCACCCCCTCCTGCTGGGTGCGGCGCTCGCCGGAGCCGACGCCACGCAGTCGGCGGCTCTGGCCGCCTTCGGTCATCCGCTGGGACTGGCGTTCCAGCTGAGGGACGATGTTCTCGGCGTCTTCGGCGACACTGCCGTCACCGGTAAGCCCTCCGGCGACGACCTCCGCGAAGGCAAGCGCACGCTGCTCATCGCCTACACCCGCGAGGCGCTCGCCCCCGACGACCGTGCCGCGCTCGACGCCCTCATCGGCGATCCCGCCCTCACTGCCGAGCAGATCGCCCAGATCCAGCAGAGCATCATCGACACCGACGCGCTGGCGCGCGTCGAATCGGCGATCAGCGCCTACGCGGGCGAAGCGGAGCACGCCCTGCAGAGTGCACGACTGTCGTCGTCGGCGCTGGACCAGCTGAGAGAACTCGCCGACGCATCCATCAGCCGTACGGCGTGAGGCGGGTCGTGCTCGGTGTCAGGCCAGCGTCTGCGCGACGCGGCGGACCTCGCTCTTGCGCCCCTGACGGAGGGCCGAGATGGGCGCCTGGCCGATGGAGTCCTCCTCGCTGAGCAGCCAATCGATGGCCTCGTCGTCGGTGAACCCGGCGTCCTGAAGCACGATGATCGTGCCGCGCAGCGACGACAGCGGATGCCCGTCGACGATGAAGATCTCCGGCACGGCGAACGCGCCGCCGCGACGTGAGCCGATCAGGTGCTTGTCGTCGAGCAGCCGGCGCACGCGACCGAGCGGTTCATCGAGAACCTCGACGAGGTCGGGAAGAGTGAGCCAGCGGGTGGACGCGGGGACGATGTCGTCGGTCACCCTTCCACTATCGCATCTCGAGGCCGCAGCGTTGACGAGATCGAGACTGTCGAAGCAGAAGTCACTTCTGTCGCAGAAGTCACTTCTTATAGCACCCGTTGACATGAATTTACTTCCATGACACGGTGTCGTCGGTAGGAAACGGGTGCGAACAAGGAGAAGACCGTTGTCACGACTCGACCACCGCCCGAGCGCGGCGCGCGCGGCCACCACCGGTGTGATCGGCACGATCGGCACATTGGCGTTGACCCTGAGCGTCGCGCCGGCCTCGGCGGCGACGGCCGATCCGCGTCCGGCCGCCCGCGATCAGACGCGCATCGGCGCGCCGACGCCCCTCACGACCGCCCGGCAGGCGGTCGCACCGGCTACCTACACCGTGGAGAGCGGCGACACGCTGTGGGATATCTCCCGACGGGTCGGAATCGAGCTGTCCGCACTGCGTGCGGCGAACGGGCTCGAGGCCACCACGGTGATCCATCCCGGGCAAGTGCTGGTTCTTCCCGGCGGGATCGCCCCGGCCGCGGAGTCTTCGGCTCCGGTCGCGACGGCCGATACGTCGACCGGCGCGACCGCGACCTACGGAGTGAACGCGGGTGACACCCTGTGGGCCATCGCCGACGCGCACGGCGTGAGCCTCGATGCCCTGTTGCAGGCCAACGGGCTGGGGCGGGATGCCATCATCTACCCCGGCCAGACCCTCGCGATCCCCGGGCCGGCCGCCGTGCTCCAGGCCACCCCCGCCGCGGTCGAAACACCCCTGCCCGCAACGGCGCCGGCCACCGATCTCGACGCGGAGCAGACCGCGAATGCGCGGACGATCATCCGGGTCGGGCGCGAACTGGGCGTCCCCGATCGCGGCATCGCGATCGCTCTGGCCACGGCGATGGTCGAGTCGTGGATCCGCAATCTGGACTGGGGTGACCGCGACTCGCTCGGGCTGTTCCAGCAACGCCCGAGCACCGGATGGGGCACTCCCGATCAGGTGCGCGACCCTGTGCGCTCGACCACCGCGTTCTTCGAAGGCGTCTCGGGCCCGGACGGCCTCATCACGCGCGGACTGTTGGACGTGCCCGGATGGGAGTCGATGGACTTCGGCGCCGCCGCCCAGTCCGTGCAGGTCTCGGCGTATCCGGAGCGCTACGGGCCGTGGGAGCAGACCGCCTACGCGTGGCTCGCGGCACTCGACTGAGAGCGAGTGCGTCGTGGCATTGCCTGCGCACATGCCGTGAGGGGTGAGCCGCTCCCGGGCCCGAGCGCTCCGGCTCCCTAGAATCGCAGGGTGAGCACGAGCCAGCAGACCGACCCGCTGATCGGCCGCCTGGTCGACGGGCGGTATCGCGTCCGCGCTCGCATTGCGCGCGGCGGGATGGCAACCGTGTACGTCGCGACCGATCTGCGCCTCGAGCGCCGCGTCGCCCTGAAGGTGATGCACAGCCATCTCTCCGATGACACGGTCTTCCAGAGCCGCTTCATCCAGGAGGCGCGCGCGGCGGCGCGCCTTGCCGACCCCCACGTGGTCAACGTCTTCGACCAGGGCCAGGACGGCGAGATGGCGTACCTGGTGATGGAGTACCTCCCCGGCATCACCATGCGCGAGCTGTTGCGAGAGCAGAAGCGCCTCAGCATCCCTCAGACGATCACGATCATGGATGCCGTCCTGTCCGGCCTCGCGGCCGCGCACCGCGCGGGCATCGTCCACCGCGACGTGAAGCCCGAGAACGTCCTGCTCGCTGAGGACGGGCGGATCAAGATCGGCGACTTCGGCCTCGCGCGCGCGACCAGTGCGAACACGGCCACCGGACAGATGCTCCTGGGAACGATCGCGTACCTCGCGCCCGAGCTCGTCACCCGCGGAACCGCCGACGCCCGCAGTGACATCTACGCCCTCGGCATCATGCTCTACGAGATGCTCGTCGGCGAGCAGCCCTATAAGGGCGAGCAGCCGATGCAGATCGCCTATCAGCACGCGACCGACTCCGTCCCGCGCCCGAGCGCGCGCAACCCCGGCGTCCCGGAGCAGTTCGACGAACTCGTGATGTGGGCGACCGAGCGCAATCCCGACGAACGTCCGGTCGACGCGCGCGCGATGCTCGACCGCCTGCGCGAGATCGAGAAGGAACTCGGCGTCTACCCTCACGTGGTCCGAACGCCGACCGCCGGCGTGGTCGCGGTCGATGACGGAGTCGACTCGGGCGAGCTCACCAAGGTGATGCCGGGGACCTTCACGGCCCCGACGGTCACCGAGACGGTGGACAACTCCACGCGACTGCGACTGCGCAGCCGCCGCCGAGCGCGACGCGGCGGATGGCTGGTCGTGCTCGTGCTGCTGCTCGCCGTGCTCGCGGGCGGCACGGGTTGGTGGTTCGGATCCGGACCCGGTTCGCAGGTCGGCGTTCCCGACGTGGCGGGGAGCACTCTGGACGCCGCGACGGCCACCCTCGCTGCTGAGGGGCTGACCGCAACGCCGGCGCAGGATCACAGCCGCGACGTGCCCGTCGATCTCGTCATCCGCACCGACCCCGGCGCCGGCTCCCGCGTCGACAAGAACAGCGCCGTGATCGTCGTGGTCTCGCTGGGCCCGGCATCCCACGACATCCCCGCCCTGGCGGGACAGAGCGTGGATGCGGCCACCGCCGCGCTCGACACCTTCTACATCACCCCGTCGGGAGATCCGACCCAGATCTTCACCGATTCCGCCGCAGGCACCGTGGTGAGCGCATCGATCACCCCGCCCGGCGGCGGCGCCGCGGTGGACTGCTCGAAGGGCTGCACGGCACTGGAGGGCTCGAGCGTCGCTTTCGAGACCTCTGCGGGGCCGGTGCCCGACGTCTCGGGCCAAACGGTCGACGCCGCCACGTCGGCGCTGAAGGCCGTGGGGCTGGGCGCGACGACGACGCAGGCCTACGACGACGAGGTCGCCGAGGGCCGTGTGATCCGGATCGCGGACAAGGACGGCGGCGCGCCGTTCCGACCGGGCGACACCGTCACCCTGGTCGTCTCGAAGGGACCGCAGCCGATCGCCGTCCCCGACGTCACCGGCAAGACGGTCGCGCAGGCCATGGACCAGCTGAAGCAGGCGGGATTCGAACCGGGCACCGCCCTCCCCGAGATCGTGTGGGGAATCTTCACCGTGTCGAGCACGAGCCCCGCCGCCGGCACCATGCAGCTCCCCGGGACCAAGATCACGGTCCGCTCCACCGGCTGAGCCGGACGCGCACGCCGCGCGGGCGCGGATCAGCGCTTCTCGAGCTCCTCGGCGACGAGGAAGGCGAGCTCGAGGCTCTGCATGTGGTTCAGGCGCGGGTCGCACAGGCTCTCGTAGCGCGTCGCGAGAGTGGCCTCGTCGATGTGCTCCGACCCGCCGAGGCACTCGGTGACGTCGTCACCCGTGAGCTCGACGTGGATGCCGCCCGGGAACGTTCCGACCGCACGGTGTGCCTCGAAGAAGCCGCGCACCTCGTCGACGACATCGTCGAAGCGACGCGTCTTGTAGCCGGTCGGGGTCGTGATGCCGTTGCCGTGCATGGGGTCGGTGACCCACAGCGGTGTCGCACCGGAATCGCGGACGGCCTCGAGCAGCGGCGGAAGGGCATCGCGGATCTTGCCGGCACCCATGCGCGTGATGAAGGTCAGCCGGCCCGGCTCGCGCTCGGGATCGAGCTTGTCGATGAGCTCGAGCGCCGTCTGCGGTGACGTCGACGGGCCGAGCTTCACGCCGATGGGGTTGCGGATCTTCGAGAAGTAGTCGACGTGGGCGCCGTCCAGCTCGCGCGTGCGCTCACCGATCCACAGGAAGTGCGCCGAGGTGTTGTACGGCGTGCTGGTGCGCGAGTCGATGCGGGTCATGGGGCGCTCGTAGTCCATCAGCAGACCCTCGTGCCCCGTGTAGAACTCGACGCGGCGCAGCTCGTCGAAGTCGGCGCCCGCCGCCTCCATGAACTTGATCGCTCGGTCGATCTCGGTTGCGAGACGCTCGTACTGCTGGTTGGCCGGGTTCTGCGCGAAGCCCTTGTTCCAGCTGTGCACCTCACGAAGGTCGGCGAATCCGCCCTGCGTGAACGCGCGGATGAGGTTGATGGTCGATGCCGCCGTGTGGTACCCCTTCAGCAGGCGCTGCGGGTCTGCGGTGCGGGAGGCTTCGGTGAAGTCATAGCCGTTCACGATGTCGCCCCGGTACGCGGGCAGGGTGACGTCGCCACGGGTCTCCGTGTCGCTCGAGCGGGGCTTGGCGAACTGGCCGGCCATCCGCCCCATCTTCACGACGGGCATCGAGGCACCGTAGGTCAGAACGACGGCCATCTGCAGCACCGTCTTGATGCGGTTGCGGATCTGCTCCGCGGTCGCGCCGGCGAAGGTCTCGGCGCAGTCACCGCCCTGCAGAAGGAACGCCTGGCCGGATGCCGCGCGCGCGAGGCGGTCGCGGAGGTTGTCGACCTCGCCGGCGAAGACCAGCGGCGGCAGTGTGGCCAGCTCCGCCGACACCGCGGCGACGGCATCCAGGTCGGTCCAAGAGGGCTGCTGCTTGATCGGGAGCGTGCGCCAGTGATCGAGATCGGCGTGCAGGGTGGGCATCCGCTCAGTCTAGTGGCGACCCGGACGGCGCGGATGCCGCATGACGACGGCTCACGCGCGCGCTGCGCGCTCCTTCACCGTGGACGCGTAGACGTCGTCGTACTGCTGCTCCCCCAGCCGCTGCAGCGCCACCATGATCTCATCGGTGACGGAGCGCAGGACGTACCGATCGGATTCCATGCCCTGGAATCGTGAGAAGTCGAGCGGTTCTCCGATCACCATGCCCACCCGGCCGACGCGCGGGATGGTGCGGCCGATCGGCATGACGGCGTCGGTGTCGACCATGACGACGGGGATGACCGGCACCCGTGCTTCCAGCGCCATGCGCGCGAGCCCGGTGCGTCCGCGGTAGAGCTTGCCGTCCGGGCTGCGGGTGCCCTCCGGGTAGATGCCCAGCAGGTCGCCCCGACCGAGCACCTGCAGTCCGGTGTTCAGCGATGCCTCCGACGCCTTGCCTCCGGTGCGATCGACGGGAATCTGGCCCGTCGCCTTCATGAACATCCGCGTCGCCCAGCCTTTGAGTCCCGTGCCGGTGAAGTAGTCGCTCTTGGCGAGGAAGCTCATCGGCCGGTCGATCATGAGGGGCAGGAAGATCGAATCGCTGACGGAGAGATGGTTGCTCGCGAGGATGGCGGCTCCCGACGACGGGACGTTCGTCCGCCCGACGATCCAAGGTCGGAAGATCGCTTTGACGATCGGCCCGATCACGATGTACTTCATGACCCAGTAGAACATCAGGCGGGACTCACCTCTCTGTGACGTCTGTCCGTGTCCACGATGCGACGAGGATATCCCGACGGCTCACTGGCTGCGCAGCCCGGCGAGATCGGCGACGCCCACCATCCCCGCATCGTTGCCGAGTGTCGCCGTGACGAAGCGCGCGGTCGGTCGATTGCCGAAGCCGGGCAGAGAGGTCTCGTACGCCAGCCGCGTGGGCTCCAGCAGAACCTCGCCGAGGTCGGCGACGCCGCCGCCGATGACGTAGAGGTCGGGGTCGAGAACCGCCTGAAAGGCTCCGCAGGCCTCTCCGAGCGCGGTGGCCACGCGGCGCACGGCCTCGACGGCACCAGCGTCGTCCTCGGCGAGGAGGCGCGCCAGGTCGGGCCCGTGGACGATGCCGTCCGCATCGCGGTGCGCGGCCAGACGCTCGCCGATGCCCCCGGCCTCGGCGATGTCACCCAGCTCGCGCTGCAGGGCGCGCCCCGACGCGTACTGCTCGAGACAGCCGTTCTGTCCGCAGCCGCACGGGCGACCACCGCGGACGAACCGCAGGTGACCGAGCTCCGCCGCGCTGCCGTTGGCACCGATGAGGAGACGTCCGTCGTTGATGACGGCGCCGCCCACGCCCGTGCCGAGGGTCACCATCACCATGTCGGTGGATCCCTGACCCGCTCCGAAGCGATACTCGCCCCACCCCGCGGCGTTCGCGTCGTTCTCCAGCGTGACGGGACGGCCGATGCGTGCTTCGAACTGCGCACGCAACGGCTCGTCGTGCCAGTCGATGTTGGGCGAGAGCAGCATCACCGACCGACTGCGGTCGATGTAGCCCGCCGCAGCGACACCGACCGCCGCGACCTCGTGACGCGAGGCCAGCTCGTGCACCATCGCGGCGACGGCGTCGGCGAGCTCGCCGGTGTCCACCGGCGTGGCGACGCGGGCGCGCTCGATGATCGCACCCGTGTCGTCGACGACACCTCCGGCGATCTTCGTCCCCCCGATGTCGATGCCGACGTTGAGCACGGCGCTCCCTTCCGGCCGGCCCGGGCGGCACGGCATCCGAGAGTCTAGTGTGGACAGGACAGACCCACGGTCGGGGCAGGCCGTGCTTTTCGGGCGACGCTGTCTTCTGTGGGACTGAGTTCCACCAGGAGTTAGACTCGATTCCAGCCGTCGATCGCCGACGCCACCCGGTACCGAAGGAGTTGCCGCCCATGAGCGCCGTACAGTTCGAAGTCCCCGCCGTCGTTCCCGCCGAACCGCAGGCCAACATCGCCGATCTGCTCGTCGAACGCGTCAAGGCGACACCGTCCCTGGCCCTGTTCGCCGTCCCCGATGGTGACGGCTGGCGAGACATCACCGCCGCCGAGTTCGAACGAGAGGTGATCGCGCTCGCGAAGGGCTTCGCCGCCGCGGGCATCGCCCCGGGCGACAAGGTGGGCTTCATCGCCCGCACCACGTATGAGTGGACGCTCGTGGACTTCGCCCTCTTCTTCGCCGGCGCCGTCATGGTGCCCATCTACGAGACGAGCTCGGCGGCGCAGATCAGCTGGATCCTGTCCGACTCGGGCGCCGTCGCGGTGCTCGGCGAATCGGCCGAGCACGCGGCCCGCATCGCGGAGATCCGTTCCGAGGTGCCGCTCGTCCGCGACGTCTGGTCGATGGAGGCCGGCGACCTCGACACGCTCCGCGCGGGCGGCGGCACCGTCGAAGATGCCGAGATCGAGCGTCGTCGTCGCATCGCCGTCGGCTCGGACATCGCCACACTCATCTACACCTCGGGATCCACGGGACGCCCCAAGGGCTGTGTCCTGACCCACAGCAACTTCGTCGAACTCTCTCGCAACGCCGCCAAGGCGTTGGCCGAGGTCATGAACACCCCTGGCGGCGCATCGACACTGCTGTTCATCACGACCGCGCACGTCTTCGCCCGCTTCATCTCGATCCTCGACGTGCACGCCGGCGTGAAGACCGGGCATCAGCCCGACACCAAGCAGCTGCTGCCGGCCCTCGGCTCCTTCAAGCCCACCTTCCTGCTGGCCGTACCCCGCGTCTTCGAGAAGGTCTACAACTCTGCGGAGCAGAAGGCGGAGGCCGGCGGCAAGGGAAAGATCTTCCGCGCCGCGGCCCACACGGCGATCGAGCACTCCCGACTGCTCCAGGAAGGCAAGAAGATCCCGCTGGGCACGAAGGTGAAGTTCGCCCTGTTCGACAAGCTCGTCTACGGCAAGCTCCGCGAAGCCATGGGTGGACGCGTCACCTATGCCGTCTCGGGGTCCGCCCCCCTGGGCCCCCGTCTCGGCCACTTCTTCCACAGCCTCGGCGTGACCATCCTCGAAGGCTACGGACTCACCGAGACGACGGCGCCGGCCACCGTCAACCTCGCGACGAAGTCCAAGATCGGCACGGTGGGGCCGGTGCTCCCCGGCGTCGGCGTGCGTCTGGCCGACGACGGCGAGGTCGAGGTGCGGGGCGTCAACGTCTTCAAGGAGTACTGGCGCAACCCCGATGCCACGGCCGCCGCGTTCGACGACGGCTGGTTCAAGACCGGTGACATCGGCGCGTTCGACACCGACGGCTTCCTCACGATCACCGGACGCAAGAAGGAGATCATCGTCACCGCCGGCGGCAAGAACGTCGCTCCCGCGGCACTGGAGGACCCGATTCGAGCGAACCCGATCGTCGGTCAGGTGGTCGTCGTGGGCGACCAGAAGCCGTTCATCTCGGCGCTGATCACCCTCGACCCCGAGATGCTCCCGGCCTGGCTGGCGAACAACGGCCTCCCGGCGGACATGTCACTCTCGGATGCCGCGAAGAACCCGCAGGTGCGCGCCGAGGTGCAGCGTGCGGTGGACATCGCGAACAAGAACGTTTCGCGTGCCGAGTCCATCCGCAAGTTCACGATCCTCGACAGCGAATGGACCGAGGCGAGCGGACATCTCACGCCCAAGATGAGCATCAAGCGCAATGTCATCCTGAACGACTTCGCGAACGAGATCGAGGAGATCTACACCGTGCCGGTGACGACGACCAACGTGTCGCTGGGCTGATCTCGAGACGCGACGGCGGGGCGGCCCGGATGGACCGCCCCGCCGTCGCATCTCCCGAGGTCAGAACCAGGAGGACTCGCGGATGCGACGCATCGCGATCTTGCGCTCATCGGGGCTGAGCCGCGAGATGTAGAGCATGCCGTCGAGGTGGTCGGTCTCATGCTGCAGCGCCTGCGCCATGAGTCCCTCCCCCTCGAGCACGAGTTCGTCGCCGTCGAGATCGATGCCGACCACGCGAGCCCAGGGATAGCGCAGCGTCTCGTGCCAGAGATCGGGCACCGACAGGCATCCCTCACCGACCAGCGCCGGCTCACCCGACACCTCGGTCAGCACCGGGTTCAACACGTACCCGATGTCTCCGTCGATGTTGTAGCTGAAGGCGCGGAGACCGACACCGATCTGCGGCGCCGCCACTCCCGCACGGCCGGGCAATTCGACCGTGTCGAGCAGGTCCTGCACGAGCGACCGGATGCCGTCGTCGATCACGTCGATGGACGCGCTGGGAGCGCGCAGGACGGGGTCTCCGAACAGGCGGATCGGGCGGACGGCCATCAGGCGGCGACCCGCTGACGCAGGCTTTCGACGACGATGGCGGCCAGCTCGCGCGCAGCCTCGCGCGTCTCGGGCTGCAAGTCACGGAAGACGATCGCGCTGCCCGATGCGATGTGCGCGTCGTAGGGCACGCGGACCACGTGCCCGACCCGTGTCTGGAAGTGGGACTGGAGCTCACCCGCCCGCACGAGTGCAGCGCCTGGACGTGCCGTGTTCAGCACGACCACGGCGGAGCGCACGAGATCGGCGTAGCCGTTGCTCTCCAGCCAGGTCAGCGTCTCCGAGGCCAGGCGCGCCTCGTCCACGCTCAGCCCTGCGACGACGATGAGCTGATCGGCGCGCGCGAGGGTCGCCCCCATGACGGAATGGACGATGCCGGTGCCGGTGTCGGTGAGCACGAGCGAGTAGAAGTGCGCGGCGACATCGGCGACCGCGTCGTAGTCGCTGTCGTTGAAGGCCTCGGACACATGCGGATCGGTGTCGGAAGCGATGATGTCGAGCCGAGTGTGATCGCGGGCGACGATCTCGGAGATGTCGTTGAACCCCTGGACGTCGGCGTGGGCTCGCACCAGATCGCGAACCGTCTTGCCGCTCGAGCGCCCGATGCGCTCGGCGAGGGTGCCGCGGTCGGGGTTCGCGTCGACGGCGATCACCCGGTCCTCACGGGCATCGGCGAGCGCCATGCCCAGCAGCGTCGTGATCGTGGTCTTTCCGACACCGCCCTTTCGCGAGAGCACGGGGACGAACTTCGCTCCTCCGTGCAACGGTGCCGCAATGCGCCGGTCGAGAGCCTTGCGCGCACGCGCGCGCTTGCTGTCGCCGAGGTTGATCCGACGTCCCGACAGCGTGTAGACGAGGTGCTGCCACGCACCGTCGGGCTCCGGGCGCACCGCGTGGGCGGGATCCAGCAGCCGATCCGGCGTCAGCAGATCGGAGCTCTCCCGCCCCGCCTCGAAGTCGCCCAGTCGGCGCGACTGCAGGGTGATCTCGGACGTGCGCGGCCGCAGGCGCTCGTGCTGAGCGGCATCCGCGGTCGCAAGGGAAGCCGACGTGAGCGCGATCGCCGCCGCATCGGGCGCCGACGCATCAACCGCCTCCTCGACCTCCTCGGCGACTGCCGATGCGGCGACGGCGTCCACCTCCTCGACGACACCCTCATGGATCTCGACCTCGTCATCGAGCACGACGTCGTCGTCGAAGTCGTCATCGTCGACCGCTACGGGCAAGGCGACGTCGATCTGCGCGGTGGCTCCCTCGACGATGCCGATCCCGGTCGTCTCGGCGCCGGTCACGCTCTCCAGCACGCCGTTGTCGGCGTCCTCGCTCGCATTCTCGTTGCGGTCAGGCACGGCTACACACTCCAGTTCCGGGCCGGCGCCGTCGGGCTCCGGCCGATTCGGGTCGTCCTCGGGACGGCGCAGCCGCGGCGTCACCGCCGGGCCGCGGGGCGGGGTCCCGACCCCCATGGCTCGCGGGACGACTCACGCCCCCGCTCCAGGCTACTCGGAGGGTCGGACCACCAGCAAAAGATCGCCGGCCTCCACCGCGGCCGCCGCGCCGATGACGAGACGCTCGACGATGCCGTCCATCGGCGCCGTGATGGCTGCCTCCATCTTCATCGCCTCGATGGATGCCACCGGCTGACCCGCCGAGACGCGATCGCCCACCGCGGCCTTCGGGGTGACGACACCCGAGAACGGGGCGGCCACGTGGCCCGCTACGGTCGCATCGGCCTTCTCCGACTGACGCACCTCGACCGCGACGGCGTGGTCGCGCACGAAGACGGGACGCAGCTGACCGTTCAACGTCGTCATCACGGTGCGCATGCCGCGCTCGTCGGCGTCGCCGATCGCTTCCAACCCCACGTACAGCTGGACGCCGCGCTCGATCTCGACGACGTGCTCGGTTCCGGGCGCGAGGCCGTACAGATAGTCCGCGGTGTCGAGGACGCTGAGATCGCCGTAGGTGTCGCGGGTCTCCCGGAAGGCCGCCGTGGGGGCGGGAAACAGCAGGGAGTTCAGTGTGGCGCGCCGGGTCGCACTGTCGGCTTCGAGGTTCGCGGCATCGGCGTCGGAGATCTCGGTGATCCCGCCGCGGATCTCGCGACCACGCAGCACCTTGGTGCGAAACGGCTCCGGCCAGCCGCCCGGAAGCTCACCCAGCTCCCCCGCCATGAAGGCGACGACGGAGTCGGGGATGTCATAGGTATCGGGGTTCTCGGCGAAGTCGGCGGGGTCTGCGCGCACCGCGGCGAGGTGCAGGGCAAGATCGCCGACGACCTTCGAGGAGGGGGTCACCTTCGGGACGCGCCCGAGGATCGCGTCCGCGGCGGCGTACATGTCCTCGATCAGCTCGAAGTCCTCCGACAGGCCGAGAGCGATCGCCTGCTGGCGGAGGTTCGACAGCTGACCGCCGGGGATCTCATGCCGATAGACGCGTCCCGTCGGCCCGGGAAGACCCGACTCGAACGGGCGGTAGAGGCGGCGCATCGCCTCCCAGTACGGTTCGAGTTCCGAGACGGCACCGAGGTCGAGTCCGGTGTCGCGCTCGGTGTGCGCGAGGGCGGCGACGAGCGCGGACAGCGAGGGCTGGCTGGTCGTTCCCGCCATCGGCGCCGCAGCGGCATCCACGGCGTCGGCGCCCGCGGCGGCGGCGGCCAACAGCGTCGCGAGCTGACCACCGGCGGTGTCGTGCGTATGGACGTGGACCGGGACGTCGAAGCGGTCCCGCAGAGCCCGCACCAGACGCGCAGCGGCGCCGGGGCGCAGTAGCCCCGCCATGTCCTTGACGGCGAGCACGTGCGCCCCGGCATCCACGATCTGCTCCGCCACGCGCAGGTAGTAGTCGAGGGTGTACAGATCCTCGGTCGGCGACAGGAGATCACCGGTGTAGCAGAGGGCGACTTCCGCCAGCGTGGTGCCGGTGTGCAGTACGGCGTCGATGGCAGGCCGCATCTGGGAGACGTCGTTGAGGGCATCGAAGATGCGGAAGATGTCGACGCCCGATGCCGCGGCCTCCGAGACGAAGGCATCGGTGACGCGCGTCGGATACGGCGTGTACCCCACCGTGTTACGCCCCCTCAAGAGCATCTGGATCGCCACGTTCGGCACCGCGGCCCGGAGGGCGTCCAGCCGCTCCCAGGGGTCTTCGCCGAGGAAGCGGAGCGCCACGTCGTAGGTGGCGCCGCCCCAGGCCTCGACCGAGAGCAGCTGAGGGGTGAGCCGGGCGACGTAGGGCGCGACCGTCACCAGGTCCCGTGTGCGCACGCGCGTGGCCAGCAGAGACTGATGTGCGTCTCGGAACGTCGTCTCGGTGACGGCGAGCGGCGTCTGAGCGCGCAGCTGCGCCGCGAACCCGGCCGGGCCCTGGCTGAGAAGGCGCTGTCGCGAACCGGCAGGAGGAGGCGTGGACAGATCGACGGACGGGAGCTTCGCGCGCGGGTCGGTGACGGCGGGGATCTCTCCGTGCGGACGGTTGACGGTCGTCTCGGCCAGCCACGCCACGATCTTCGATCCGCGGTCCTTCGACCCGCGACCGCGCAGCAGCTCGGGGCGCTCGTCGATGAACGACGTGCTGACGTCACCGGCCACGAAGGCGGGATCGTCTAGCACCGCCTGCAGGAAGGGGATGTTGGTCGAGACCCCGCGGATGCGGAACTCGGCGAGGGCTCGACGCGATCGCACGACCGCGGCGCCGAAGTCCCGTCCGCGGCACGTGAGCTTGGCCAGCAGCGAGTCGAAGTGCGCACTGACCTGGGAACCCGCGGCCGTCGTCCCCCCGTCGAGGCGGATGCCGGCGCCGCCCGGCGAACGGTAGGTGGTGATCTTGCCCGTGTCGGGGCGGAACCCCTGGGTCGGGTCCTCGGTCGTGATGCGGCACTGCAGCGCCGCCCCGCGCAGGCGGATCTGGTCCTGGCGCAGGCCGAGCTCGGCGAGCGTCTCGCCGGCAGCGATGCGCATCTGCGATTGCACGAGGTCGACGTCGGTGACCTCCTCGGTCACGGTGTGCTCGACCTGGATGCGCGGGTTCATCTCGATGAAGACGGCCTCGCCGGCGCGGGGACCGGCCGTCTCGAGGAGGAACTCCACCGTTCCGGCGTTCTCGTAGCCGATCGACCGGGCGAACGCGATCGCGTGGGCGTGCAATGCCGAGGCGATGGTGGGGTCGAGGTTGGGCGCCGGCGCGATCTCGACGACTTTCTGATGACGTCGCTGCACCGAGCAGTCCCGCTCGAACAGGTGCACGGTCTCGCCGGTCTTGTCGGCGAGGATCTGCACCTCGACGTGACGCGGCCGCTGCACGGCCTGTTCCAGGAAGACGCGGGCATCGCCGAACGCGGCATCGGCCTCGCGCATCGCCTCCGCGATCGCCGGGGCCAGCTGCGGCGCGGCTTCGACCCGGCGCATTCCCCGCCCACCGCCGCCGGCGACCGCCTTCACGAAGATCGGGAAGCCGATCTCGTCCGCGCGCGCGACGAGCGCGTCGACGTCGTCCGACGCGGGCGTCGAGCGCAGCACCGGCACCCCGGCCGCGATCGCATGCTCTTTGGCGGTCACCTTGTTGCCCGCCATCTCGAGGGCGCGCGACGGCGGGCCGATGAAGACGATGCCGCTGCGCGCGGCGGCCGCGGCCAGCTCGGGGTTCTCGGAGAGGAAGCCGTAGCCGGGGTAGATGGCGTCGGCGCCCGCCTGCTCGGCCACGCGGATGATCTCATCGACGTCGAGGTACGCACGGACGGGTTGGCCGATGGTGCCGATCTGGTACGCTTCGTCGGCCTTGAGCCGGTGCAGCGAGTACCGGTCCTCGTAGGGGTAGACCGCCACCGTCCGCGCACCCAGTTCGAAGGCGGCACGAAAGGCCCGGATCGCGATCTCTCCGCGGTTGGCCACCAGGATCTTGCGGAACATGCGGACCTCTTCTCCAAGCGGCTCCCGCGCGCCGAGGGAGCAGATTCCCCGACGAGCCCACTTTTCACGAGGGCCTGAGTGTCCTCACAGCCTAGGGGACGGTAACGTAGAGCCTCGTGCACGTACTCTCCGTCTCCTCGCTCAAGGGGGGTGTCGGCAAGACCACCGTGACTCTCGGCCTCGCCTCCGCGGCGTTCGCCCGAGGGGTGCGGACTCTCGTCGTCGACCTCGACCCGCAATCTGACGTGTCGACGGGCATGGACATCCAGGTGGCCGGCCGGCTGAACGTGGCCGACGTGCTCGCCAATCCCAAGGAGAAGGTGGTCCGCCAGGCCATCACCGCCAGCGGCTGGGCCAAGGTGCACCCGGGCACGATCGACGTCATGATCGGCAGCCCGTCGGCGATCAACTTCGACGGCCCGCACCCGAGCGTGCGCGACGTGTGGAAGCTCGAAGAGGCTCTCGCCACCATCGAGGCCGACTACGACCTCGTCCTCATCGACTGCGCCCCCTCGCTCAACGCACTGACGCGTACCGCATGGGCGGCTTCGGACCGGGTCATCGTGGTCACCGAACCGGGACTGTTCTCGGTCGCCGCCGCCGACCGCGCGTTGCGGGCGATCGAGGAGATCCGCCGTGGCCTGTCTCCCCGACTGCAGCCGCTCGGGATCGTCGTGAATCGCGTGCGCCCGCAGTCGATCGAGCACCAGTTCCGCATCAAGGAGCTGCGCGACATGTTCGGCCCGCTCGTCCTGTCGCCACAGCTTCCCGAGCGCACGTCGCTGCAGCAGGCGCAGGGGGCGGCGAAGCCGCTGCACATCTGGCCGGGCGACTCGGCTCAGGAGCTGGCCGGCGACTTCGACGCACTGCTGGACCGCGTCATGCGCACCGGTCGGATCACCGCGGGCGAGCAGCGGGCCTGACCTTTTCCGTCACACAGCGGTCGGTCGTCGATCGGGCGCCGAAGACGCGAGTCGACAAGCAGCGCGTTGGACTGCGGCGCCGTTGCCTTCTCAGGCGGACTTGACGGCGCGACGAGCGGCGAGTTCGTCGACGGGGTCCGGAGCCTGCGGATCGAAGTCGAGCAAGGTCGATTCGACCTCGTGCAGCACTTTGCCGACGGCGATACCGAACACGCCCTGTCCTCGACTGACGAGGTCGATGACTTCGTCGTTCGAGGTGCAGAGATAGACGGACGCGCCGTCGCTCATCAGCGTGGTGCCGGCGAGATCGCGGATGCCGGCGGCACGAAGCTGCTCGACCGCCGTGCGGATCTGCTGCAGGGAGATGCCGGTATCGAGAAGCCGCTTCACCAGTTTGAGCACGAGGATGTCGCGGAAGCCGTAGAGACGCTGCGATCCCGAACCGCTGGCGCCGCGGACGGTGGGCTGGACGAGTTCGGTACGCGCCCAGTAGTCGAGCTGACGATAGGTGATGCCGGCTGCGCGTGCAGCGACGGCGCCGCGGTACCCGACCTCGTCATCCATCTGCGGCAGACCGTCCGTGAACAGCAGCTCGGTGGCGAAGCGGACCTCATCAGGCGCATCGTGCGCGGTCATGCTCGCCTCCATGTGGACAGTGCGTCGTTTCCTCCACGGTAGATCAGCCGAGTGCCTGCGGCAACGACATCCGCATCCCGACGCTCGGCGTGTCGCGCCGCCGTCACGGCGCGATGCGGTCCAGCGCCGCGTGCGCGAACGCCGCGCGCACTTCGTCCAGGCGACGAAGCAGCTCGGGAGCGAGCTCGCCCGCACGTGCACGCGACACGGCGTCCGAGCGGCGCAACAGGGGCGTCAGCGCGCTCTCGACGAGCGCGACCTCACGCTCCGCCGCCTGCCGGACGCCCCGCACGTGGCGGGGCTGGATGCCGTGCCCGTCGAGGGCCACGAGCGCACGAAGCACACTCAGCGTCTTGTCGTCGTAGCTCTCGGCTGCCGCGATGAGCCCGGCGCGTACGGCATCGTTCAGCAGCGCCGCCGACGCTCCTGCCGTCTGCAGCAGTTCCTCGCGGCGATAGCGGCGCGGGGCGGTGACGATCGACGCCGTCGCCGGCGGCGCGACGATGCCGCCGTGCTGTTCGTCGAGATACTCGCGAATTCGCGCAAGGGGCATGTAGTGGTCGCGCTGAAGCGTGAGCGCGGTGCGCAGTCGCTCGACGTCGAGAGGCGAGAACTTGCGATACCCCGACTCGGTTCGCAGCGGCGTGACGATGCCCTGCACTTCGAGGTAGCGCAGCTTGCTCGCGCTGAGATCGGAGAACTCCGGCGTCAGGCGTGCGAGCACCTGACCAATGCTGAGATAACCCGAGGACGACGCACGTCCACGGGGTGAGACAGCCGGGCTCACCCGCTCGTCACCTGACCGCGGTCGACCGGCGACGCGAAGAAGTTGAGGCGGAACTTGCCGATGCGCACCTCGGAGCCGTCGACGAGCACGGCGCGGTCCACCCGTTCACCGTTGACATAGCTGCCGTTCAGGGAGCGCTGGTCGACGAGCTCGAAGACGGCGCCGGTGCGGGTGATCTCCGCGTGACGACGAGAGACGGTGACATCGTCGAAGAAGATGTCGGCCTCGGGATGGCGCCCGACCGTGGTGACATCGGTGTCGAGCAGATAGCGTGCGCCCGCCGTGGGACCGGAGCGGACGAGCAGCAGCGCAGCGCGAGACGGAAGCGCATCGATGGCCTCCCGCTCGACGTCCGTCAGGTCCGTTCCGAACGGCACGAAGGAGAGGTCGGAATCGTGACCGAAAGTCTGGGTGGTGTCGGCAGAGCCGGCACTCCCGGCGTCACGTCGGATACCGCTGACACCAGCGTCTCGAGCGTTCTCTTCCACCATGGCCTCCTTCCTCTTCACCCTAACGGATCGACCCGGGCTGCGAACCCCCGCCGGGGAACCGGGTTTCGCGCCGCGCCAGCCCCGATCCCGCCGAGCGGTGCGACTCAGCGGCGTGTGTCGATGTGTGACGCCGTCCGCGCGGACGGCCTTCGCCCCGACGTAGCCTGATCGCACCGCCACCACGGGCGGCATCCACGAGAGGAACCCCGTGTCCGCAGCGCAGAACCGCCTCACGCCCGCACCGGTGCGTCAGGACGCCATCTGCATGTGCGCGACGGGCCGCGGTTGCTCTTCCTTCGCGGCCGGCCACGCCGTCCACCTGATCCAGTCGCGGCTGGTGTCGGCAACGCCCGGAGAATGGGTCGACGCGATCGCGGTCGCCTCAGCGGCCGACGGCACGCTCACGATCGTCACCCTCGAGGGGCGCGAGATCGAACTGTGGAACGGCGCCGGGGCCGCGGCGTCCGTGCAACGGGGTACGCCGGTCGCGTTCCACCCGCGCTATCACGCGCTCCACGCCGGAGGACGGCTCTTCAACGTGCTCGCGGTCTGAGTCGAGAGGGACGGGTGCCGCTCAGGCGGCCGCCATCATCGCGTCTTTGACCGCCATGCACGCATCCATACAGGCCCGGCACGCGTCCGCGCACATGGCGCACACGGGGCTGTCATCAGCGTGCATCATGCACATGTCCATGCACGTCTGACACATCGCGATGCAGGCGTCGAGCATCGCCATCATCGACGCCGGCGCCATGCCCGGCATCCGCAGCATGGCACGCATCATGGTGTTGCACATGTCGGCGCAGTTCATGCACGACGGGGCACAGTCCATCATCTGCATCGAGCACACCGTGCAGGCCTGCTCACAGGCGGCACAGGCGTCCATGCAGGCCTGCATGACCGCGGCATCCATCGCGGGCATCTCGGCCATCGACATCTCGCCGGCCATCGCTTCCATCATCCTGGCGTCCATCTCCCACCGTCCTTCCGGTCACGGCGAGCGCGACGCTCGCCTGCCGCCATGCTAGGACTCCGACCCGGCGCACAACAGGCGCGGATAGGGTCGAGGACGTGATGTCACACAGAGTTCATACGTTCCGTTCGGTCCTCGTCGGCCTCGTCGCACTCCTGCTCGGCGGACTCTCCGTCGCCGTGGCCTCCCCCGCGTGGGCGCACGATGAGCTGATCGGCGCCGACCCGGGCGTGAACGCCGAGGTCGGCACGCTGCCCGCCCAGATCACCATGACGTTCAGCGGCGTGCTGATGGACGAGCCCGGCGCGACGCAGGTCGTGGTGACGGATGCCGCGGGAGCCTCGCTCACCGACGGCGATCCGACGCTGGACGGCACGCATCTGACGCAGGGGCTCGCCGGCAGCGCGTCCGGCCCGGTGACCGTGACGTGGCGCGTGGTCTCCAGCGACGGCCACCCGGTCTCGGGGCAGTACACGTTCACCGTGGCGGGCGGCTCGTCGCAGACGGCCGCTCCCGCCGAAACGACGACCACACAGACACTCACCGCGACGCCGACATCGAACGGCGATGGCGGTGTCCCGGTGTTCGTCTGGGTGCTGCTCGGCCTGGTGCTCGCCGCCGCCCTCGGCGCCCTCGTGGCGGTGCTTCTGCGGAAGTCCCGAGCCACCCCCGAGGACTAGGCTGAGAGCATGCCTCATTTCAACGTCGTCGTCCTCGGTGCCGGCCCTGGTGGCTATGTCGCGGCGGTCCGCGCCGCCCAGCTCGGCCAGTCCGTCGCCATCATCGAAGAGAAGTACTGGGGCGGTGTCTGCCTCAACGTCGGCTGCATCCCCTCCAAGGCGCTTCTGAAGAACGCCGAGATCGCCCACACCCTGAAGCACAAGGCCGACTTCTTCGGCATCACGGGTGAGTTCAGCCTCGACTTCGGCACGGCGTGGGACCGGTCGCGCGTCGTCGCCGACGGCCGCGTCAAGGGCATCCACTACCTGATGAAGAAGAACAAGGTCACCGAGTTCGAGGGCCGGGGCACCTTCACCGGCCCCAAGGCGATCTCGGTCGCCAAGAGCGACGGCTCCACCGAAGAGGTCACGTTCGACAACGTCATCATCGCGACCGGCTCGACGGTGCGCCTGCTCCCGGGCGTGACGCTGAGCGAGAACGTCGTGACGTACGAGGAGCAGATCCTCACGCGTGATCTGCCGAACTCGATCGTCATCGTCGGCGCCGGCGCCATCGGCATGGAGTTCGCCTACGTCATGACGAACTACGGCGTGAAGGTGACGATCATCGAGTTCCTCGACCGGGCCCTCCCCAACGAGGACGCGGACGTCTCGAAGGAGATCGCGAAGCAGTACAAGAACCTCGGCGTCGACATCCTCGTCTCGACCAAGGTGGAGTCGGTCGTCGACTCCGGCGACAAGGTCACGGTGACCTACACCGACAACAAGAGCGGCGCGCAGGGCTCGATCGAAGCCGACAAGGTGCTCATGTCGATCGGCTTCGCTCCCCGGGTCGAGGGCTTCGGCCTGGAGAACACCGGCGTGAAGCTCACCGAGCGCGGCGCCATCGAGATCGACGACTTCATGCGTACCAACGTCGAGGGCATCTACGCCATCGGTGACGTCACGGCCAAGCTGCAGCTCGCCCACGTCGCCGAGGCGCAGGGCGTCGTCGCCGCCGAGACGATCGGTGGCGCAGAGACCATGGCGCTCGGCGACTACCGCATGATGCCGCGTGCGACCTTCTGCTCGCCGCAGGTGGCGTCGTTCGGCTACACCGAGGCGCAGTACAAGGAGACCGGACGCGAGTACAAGGTCGCGACCTTCCCCTTCATGGCCAACGGCAAAGCGCACGGCCTCGGCGAGCCGGTCGGCTTCGTCAAGCTCATCGCGGATGCCGAGCACCTCGAGCTCGTCGGCGGCCACCTCATCGGCCCCGACGTGTCGGAGCTGCTGCCGGAGCTCACCCTCGCCCAGAAGTGGGACCTGACCGCTCTGGAGCTGGCGCGCAACGTGCACACCCACCCGACGCTGTCCGAGGCTCTGCAGGAGGCCTTCCACGGTCTCGCGGGACACATGATCAACCTCTGAGCTCCGTGAGCTCTGGAGTACGCTGACTCCTACGACTGACGCCGCCCCAACCGAAGCCGGGGGCGGCGTCAGTGGTTTCGCGGCATCCGAGCGAGCCGCGATCAGAGGCCGAGCGTGCGAGCGAGCTTGGAATCGGATGCCGCGGGGCGTCCGCCCACCGCCGCGACGGCAGCGGTGACCGCATCGAAGAGCGCAGTGCGGGTGGCGCCGACGGGCGCCGCGGGTCCGAGCTCGAACTCCCACTCGCGCCATGTCGTCTGCACACCGCGGGTCTCGTCGGTCGCGACCACGTGGTCGTCGACGAATTCCGCGACGAGCGCGCCCGCCTCATCGCGGAGGGCGTAGGCATGGCGATCGTTGACGATGCGGGCGATGGGTGCCAGGGCGCCGGAGGCGATCTCTGCCACGGCGGCGGCGACGGCATCCGGGACGCTCACTTCGCCCGCGGACGCGCCACCCTTCGCTCCATCGAGCGGCCAATGCGTCTCCAGCCGCCCGCCGTCAGCGGTCTTGGGTCCCTTGATGTGCCATCCCTCGTCCGGTCCGCCGGTGCGACGGCGCACCGCGTAGCCGGAGCGTCCCAGGGCGAAGCCCGGCACATCCAGATACCGGGCATCGAGGTCGCGACGCGCAGGCCCCTCGACGACGGCGACACCCGGCAGACCCGACAGGTCGGGAAGCGGGGTGTCGCCGTGGACGTCGAAGGTCAGCTCGATCTCGAGCGCGCGTGCCGGCTCCGGCGTCACTCGTCCCGGCCGTCGGGGTCGGGATCGATATCGTCCTCCGCCTCCACGAAGTGGAACTCAGCGGATGTCGGGCCATCGCCCTCGCCCGTGTTCTCCGCCGCGCCCGCGCGCTCGTAGACGATCTGGGTCTCGCTGTAGGGCAGGATCAACCGGTCCTGGCTCTCGTCGTCCAGGGGAAGGACCTGCCCGTCCAGCGGGCCTCCGTGCAGTCGTGCGATCGCCATGGTGTACCTCCGACGATGAAGCGGAATGTGGAACTCCAGCCTAGCCCGGCGCGTTCAGTGGGTCGGGAAGCCGAGGCTGATCTGGCTTTCGCTGGGGTCGGGCCACCGCGTCGTGACGACCTTGCGGCGCGTGTAGAAGTTGAACGCCTCCGGCCCGTACATGTGCGTGTCGCCGAACAGCGAGTCCTTCCAGCCGCCGAACGAGAACGCGCCGATGGGCACCGGAATCGGCACGTTGACGCCGACCATGCCGACCTCGATGTCGTACTCGAACTGGCGCGCGGTCTTGCCGTCGCGCGTGAAGACGGCGGTGCCGTTCGCGTAGCGGTTGGCGTTGATCAGCGCGACCGCGTCGTCGTAGGTGGCGACACGCACCACCGACAGCACGGGTCCGAAGATCTCCTCGTCGTAGACGCGCATGCCCGGCGTGACGCCGTCGACGAGCGAGGGACCGATGAAGAACCCGCCCCCGTCCACGGTGACCTCGCGGCCGTCGACCACGACGCGGGCTCCCTCGTCCGCGGCCCCCGCGACGAAGCCGGTCACGCGATCGAGCGCGTCGCGGGTGATCAGCGGACCCATGTCGGTGGCGGGATCGGTGCCGTCGCCGACGACCAGTCCGCCGATGCGCTCGGCGACCTTGCCGATGAGCGCGTCGGCGACCTCGCCCACCGCGACGACGACCGAAACGGCCATGCAGCGTTCCCCCGCCGAGCCGTACGCCGCCGACACCGCCGCATCCGCAGCGGCGTCCAGATCGGCATCCGGCATGACGATCATGTGGTTCTTCGCTCCGCCCAGCGCCTGAACGCGCTTGCCGTTCTCGGCCGCCCGCGCGTAGATGTACTTCGCGATCGGCGTCGATCCCACGAACGACACCGCCCGCACGACCGGATCGTCCAGCAGCGCATCGACGGCCTCTTTGTCGCCGTGGACGACGTTGAGGATGCCGTCGGGAAGCCCCGCCTCGGCGAAGGCCTCGGCCAGCCAGACGGCCGCCGACGGGTCGCGTTCGCTGGGCTTGAGGATCACGGCGTTGCCCGCGGCGATGGCGGTGGTCACCATCCACAGCGGCACCATCGCGGGGAAGTTGAACGGAGTGATGCAGGCGACCACGCCGACGGGCTGACGAACCTGGTGGACGTCCACGCCCGAGGCGACCTGCTCGGAGTAGTCGCCCTTGAGGTGGTGCATCAGACTCGTGCAGAACTCGACGTTCTCGAGCCCTCGAGCGACTTCGCCGAGGGCGTCGTCGACGGTCTTGCCGTGCTCGGCCGTGATGATGCGCGCAAGCTCCTCGGCGCGGGAGGCGACGATCTCACGGAGGCGGAACATCACCTGCTGGCGCTTGCCGAGACCGGTGTCGCGCCAGCCGCGCTGAGCGGCCTGCGCGCGGCGGGCGACGTCATGGACGAACGCGGCCGAGGCCAGGGCGACCTCTGCGCTCTGGCGGCCCGTGGCGGGGTTGAAGACGGGACCGGTGCGCCCTGTCGGGCCGACGCGTTCGCCCGCGACGACGTGCGGGATCACCGCGAGCGAGCCGATGGGCTCGTCGGTGGTGGCAGATGCGGATGCGGTGGTCATGAAGTGCCCTCTCGATCGGGGTGTGCGGGAGATATCGGGGTCAGGCCGCGGAGACGCCGTCACGCGACGGGTCGTAGCCGCGGAGGGTGCCGTCCGGCGAGGCGAAGCGCGCGACCAACGTGCAGTCCTTGCCGCCCAGCCCTTCGGCGATGAGGTCGTCGAGCTGGCGGAGCGCAAGACGCGCCGCCGGCAGGTGCACACCGGTGTCGTCTCCGGCTTGAACGGCCAGTCCGCAGTCCTTGCGCGCGAGTTCCACCGAGAAGGTCGCGTCGAAGTTCTTGTTGGCCGCCGAGGTCTCCACGATGCCCGGCACCGGATACCAGGTGCGCAGGGCCCACGAGTCGGCGGACGAGACGCGCGCGACGTCCCAGAACACCTGCGGATCCAGACCGAGCTGCTCCGCCAGCTGCGAGCCCTCCGACACGGCCATGACGGAGATGAAGAGCATCATGTTGTTGACGAGCTTCGCGGCGATGCCGGCGCCGGCCTCCCCGCAGGCGATCACGTTGCCCGCCATCGGCGCCACGACCTCCCGCGCCCGCTCCACGTCGGCGGCGCGTCCGCCGAGCATGAACGTCAGCGTGTGGGCCTCCGCGCCCGCGGTGCCGCCGGAGATCGGTGCGTCCACGAACGAGAGCCCGTGCCGTTGCGCTTCGGCGTGGCACCAGCGCGAGGTCTCGACGTCGACGGTGGAGGTGTCGAGCAGCAGGGTCGACGGCGCCGCATGCGCGAGGATGCCGTCTGCTCCCCCGTACACACCGCGGACGTGCTCGGGCTTGGGCAGCGAGGTGATCGCGGCATCCGCACCGTCGAGCGCCGCGGCGACCGAGGGGAAGATCTGCACTCCCCTCTCGGCGGCGGCCGCCGCGGCGACGGGGTTGAGGTCGACACCACGCACGACATGGCCGGCGGCGACGAGGTGCGCCGACATGGGCGCGCCCATGTGGCCCAGTCCGATGAAGGCGATCGTGGACATGAGACTCCCTTCGACGCCGGCGACGTTCGTCGTCGCGGGCGGTGACGGCTGTCGTCCTCGACGCCGCTCGTGGCCAGCGTAGGCACCCGAAGACCGTTGATCAATGCACACGCGAGCAACAAACTTGCACTACCGGTGTGCACTGGTGCACACTCGTCGGCATGCCCGCCGCCGCCCCGGATCCCCCTCTGGACGCACTCATGACGTTCCTGGCGGTCGCGCGCCTGGGTCGCTACACGGCGGCCGCCGACGTGCTGGGGGTGAATCACTCCACGGTGTCTCGCCGCATCACCACACTCGAGTCCGCCATGGGCGGACGCGTGCTCGTACGGACGACCGGAGGATGGGAGGTCACCGAGCTCGGCCACCGCGCGGTGACCATTGCCGAGCGCATCGAGGCATCGCTGCGAGAGCTCGTCGACGGCGAGAACGCCGACGCGGTTCACGGCATGGTGCGAATCTCCGCCCCGGACGCCTTCACGTCGGTCTTCCTCGCTCCGGCGATGACAGCCCTGCGCCGGGAACACCCGCAGCTCGCGGTCGAGCTGCTGTCGGCGACGCAGCGCGTGCGCCAGAACCGCTCCGGCGTCGACCTGGAGATCGTCGTCGGACGCCCCCAGGTGCTGCGGGCCTATGCGACACCGGTCTGCGCGTACGCACTGCGTCTGTACGCGACACCCGACTATCTCCGAGAGGCGGGGACCCCCGACTCGATCGCTCAGCTGGCCGCACACCCGCTCGTGTACTACGTGGAGAGCTCCCTGCAGGTCGATGAGCTCGACCGCGCACTGCAGGAGTTGCCGGACTCGCCCGCCTCGGTCCGTTCGACCAGCGTCTTCGCGCACGTCGAGGCGACGGCCGCGGGAGCGGGCATCGGCATCCTGCCCGACTTTCTTGGCGATGCCGACCCGCGCCTGACCCGGGTGCTCGACGGCGCCTACGCGCATCCCCTCGCCTACTGGGCCGTCGCCCGCGACGAGGGTCCGCGCAACCCCACTGTCGCCGCCACCCTCGATGCGCTGCTCGCCCATATCGAGGCGGTGCGAGGATGAAGCCGTTCCTGTTGCTCGCGACCCGGGCCGAGGATGTGCCCGCCGACGAGGAGTACGCCCTCTTCCTCCGCTTCACCGGGCTGACACCGGATGAGCTGGTCCGCGTGCGGATGGAGGCGGGGCCTCTCGGACCGGTGGATCTGGACGCCTACTCGGGCGTCTTCGTGGGCGGCGGGCCCTTCAACGCGTCGGACCCGATCGCGAAGAAGTCATCCGCGCAGCGCCGCGTCGAGGCGGAGATCGCCGCCCTTCTCGACCAGGTGGTGGCGCGCGACTTCCCCTTCTTCGGCGCCTGTTACGGTGTGGGAACTCTCGGTGCACATCAGGGCGCGATCATCGACGGCACCTACCGGGAGCCCATCAGCGTCATCGAGGTCGAGAAGACGGGCGCCGGGCGCGACGACCCGCTGCTGGCCGGGCTGCCCGACCGCTTCGCGGCCTTCGTCGGCCACAAGGAGGCGATCTCGACGCTGCCGGCGACGGCGACGCTGCTGGTTCGCGGCGAGGCGTGTCCCGTGCAGATGTTCCGCGTGGGGAGCAACGTGTACGCCACGCAGTTCCACCCGGAGTGCGACCTCGAGGGCATCAGCACGCGCATCCGGGCGTACGCCGGCTACGGGTACTTCGGAGCGGACGAGCTGGATCTCACGCTCGCGGCGGTGCGCCGACGGCCGGTCATGCACACGGGCGGCATTTTGCGTGCGTTCGTCGAACGCTACGCCCGCTGAACCGAGCCTCGACTCGCCGCTGGGCTCCGCGCTCAACGACCGGGAAGGGACCCCTCCCGTCAGAGCAGGGGCGGCGTGTGCCAGATGCGCTCGATGTAGTCGCGCATCGAGCGGTCGGATGAGAAGAAGCCGGAGCGTGCGACGTTCAGGATCGCCGACCGCGTCCACGCGTCCTGATCGACATAGGCGGCATCCACCTGGTCCTGCGCCGCGACGTATGACGAGTAGTCGGCCAGCACCATGAAGCGGTCGTCGTAGAGCAGGTTCGACACGATCGGCTCGAAGACGCTGCGATCGCCGCCCGAGAACGCGCCGGAGGCGATGAGATCCATCGCGCGGCGGAGGTTCTCGTCGCCCTGGTAGAAGTCGGCGGGCTTGTAGCCCCGGGCCCACAGCGCCTCGACCTCGGGCTCGCTCATGCCGAAGAGGAAGAAGTTGTCATCGCCGACGAGCTGACGGATCTCGACGTTCGCGCCGTCGTCGGTTCCGATCGTCAGCGCGCCGTTGAGGGCGAACTTCATGTTGCCCGTGCCCGAGGCCTCCTTGCCTGCGAGTGAGATCTGCTCCGACAGGTCGGCGGCCGGGATCAGGCGCTCGGCGAGTGTGACGTTGTAGTTCGGCGGGAACAACACCTTCAGACGCCCCTCGACGCGCGGATCGGCGTTGACCACTTCTCCGACGGCGTTGATGAGGTGGATGATGCGCTTGGCCATGGCATAGCCGGGCGCCGCCTTCGCCCCGAAGATGACGGTGCGCGGCAGGATGTCGGATGCCGCGACACGGCCCGACACGATGCTCTCGTACTGCGTGACGACGTGAAGAAGCTTGAGCATCTGCCGCTTGTACTCGTGCAGACGCTTGACCATCACGTCGAGCATGTGGCCGTCGCTGATCTCGAGGCCGTCCCGCGCGCGCAGCACATCGCCGAGGCGGCGCTTGTTCGCCGATTTGACCTCGGCGAACGCCTCGCGGAAGCGGGGATCCTCGGCGTACGCCTCGAGTTCGCGCAGACGCTCGAGGTCGGTGAGCCACCCCGTGCCGATCGCCTCCGTGATCAACTCGGACAGCCCGGGGTTGGCGAGACGCACGAAGCGGCGGGGCGTGATGCCGTTCGTGACGTTCGTGAACTTGCCCGGGAAGAAGTCGTTGAAGTCCGGCAGCACCTTGTCGCGCAGCAACTGCGAGTGCAGTTCGGCGACGCCGTTGACCTTCGCACCGGCGACCGTGGCGAGGTACGCCATCCGGACGCTGCGCTCGGGGAACTCGCCGATGATCGACATGTTGCGGATGCGCATCTCGTCATCGCCGTAGCGTTCGCGCACCGCCTCGAGGAACTCTTCGTTGATGCGGTAGATGATCTCCAGGTGGCGCGGCAGAAGCCGCCCGAGAAGGTCGACCGACCACACCTCCAGCGCCTCCGGCAGCAGCGTGTGGCACGTGTAGGCGAAACACTGCTGGGTGATCGCCCACGCGGCATCCCACTCGAGTTTGCGCTCGTCGACGAGCACACGCATCAGTTCGGGGACGCCGATCACCGGGTGGGTGTCGTTGAGCTGGAAGATCACACGGTCGGGGAGCTTGTCGATGTCGAAGTCCGCCGGGAGGGTGTGCTCCAGGAAGTCGCCGATGGATGCCGCGACGAAGAAGTACTGCTGCTGCAGGCGCAACTCCTTGCCCTGGGGCGTGGAGTCCTCGGGGTAGAGCACCTTGGAGATGTTCTCGGCGAAGGTCTGGGCACGGACGGCTTCCTCATAGTCGCCGGAGTTGAAGACACGGAGATCGAACGAGTCGGTCGCCTTCGCGCTCCACAGCCGCAGCGTGTTGACACGACCGTTGAGGTAGCCGGGCACCATGTAGTTGTACGGTACGGCGAGCACGTCCCACCCCGGCACCCAGCGGGACCGGGTCACACCGGCGTCGTCGTACGTCTCGGTGTGACCGCCGAAGGAGATCCGGCGTGCCGCTTCGGGATGCGGGAACTCCCACGGTGAGCCGAGCGTCAGCCAGGCGTCGGGCTGCTCGACCTGCTGGCCGTCGACGAACGTCTGGCGGAAGATGCCGTACTCGTAGCGGATGCCGTAGCCGATGTTGGGCACACCCATCGTCGCGAGCGAATCGATGAAGCAGGCCGCGAGGCGGCCCAGACCGCCGTTGCCGAGCCCGGGTTCGACCTCCTGGGCGCGCAGGTCGTCGATGTCGATGCCGCACGCCGCCATCGCCTCGGTTGCGATCTCGGTGAGGCCGCTCGCGAGCAGGTTGTTGTCGAGCTGACGGCCCAGCAGATACTCGGCGGAGAGGTAGCACACGCCCTTGGCCTGAACCACGCGCTGTCGGCGGAGGTCTTCGAGCCACCGGGCCATGAGGTAGTCGCGCACGGTCATCGCGAACGCGAAGTAACGGTCGTTCGGGCTGGAGGCCGACAACGCGACGCCCCGCTCGTAGTTGAGGTTGCGCAGGAACTGTCGGACGAATCCGTCCACGGAGCTCGCAGGCCCGGTGACCGGCGCCAGCGCCAGCGGATGGGTTGCGTGGAGCGGATGGGGCGCGGGGGTGGGACCGGTCACAGCTTCGGGTTCTGACACAGATCACACGCTAACGTGCACCCCCGCCGGATGCACATCGACGGGGGTCATCTTCACGAGGCCCTTACCTGGTCGTTACATCCACCCGCGACGAGGCGGCGGAGCGCTCGCGCTCGCCGCGTTCGGCGCGGCGCGCCGCTTCGAGCTCGGCCGTGGCGAGCGCGACGGCGTTCTCCGCCGTCCGCACCCGACGCTGGAGGAAGGTCGCCGACCCGTAGCGCGCACGCACGCGGTCGTCCTGCTCCTCCGCGACGGTGAAGATGTACGACGTGGAGATCAGGATCACCTGAGCCGACAGGTTGACCCAGAGCAGCAGTGCGATGAGCGCTGCGAACGAGGCCAGCAGCGGGTTCGACGTGGCTCCGCCGACGAAGAGCCCCGACAGCTGCTGCAGCACCGTGAGCCCGACGGCGCCGATCAGGGCCCCCGTCCACAGCGCCGTAGCCGACGCCCGCACCCCCGACAGCACCCGGAACAGCACCGCGACGACGACGGCATCCAAGACGAAGGTGACGAGAATGGCCAGCCAGCGGGTGCCCCACGCGATGGCCGGGTCTTCACGGGCCAGACCCAGCCACTGGGCGACCACGTCGAGTCCGGCGGTGCCGATCATGGTGACGGCGGCGGAGGCCAGCAGCGCGGCGCCGACGCCGATGGCCAGCGCGAGGTTGCGCAGCAGGACGAGCCATGCGGGAACGTCGTCGGTGAGTTTGTCGCACACGATGCGCATCGCCGTCCGCAGCGAGCCGATCGCACCGATCGCGGCGCCGACGAGACCCACCAGCGAGAGCGCGCCGGCGATGGACAGGCCGACCGGGAGCGAGATCTCGTCGACCTTCACGAGGCCGTTCTCGCCGACGAGGCCCGGCACAGCCCGGTCGACGGCCGCCACCAGCGCCCGCCACGCATCCGTGTCGCCGGACAGCCACAGGGCGGCGATCGAGAATCCGAGCAACACCGCCGCGAAGAGGCTGAACAGCGTGCGATAGGTGACGCTGTCGGCGAGCATCGGCCCCCGCCGTTCGCTGTAGCGCAGGAACGCCCGCACCGGCGTGAGCGTCAGGGCGCGCGCGATGATGCGGGACAGATCCATGCCGCCCAGGATATGCACCTCACGCACGACGCGCAGGGCCTTGACAGCGGCCGCCGCGCGTCACACCAGGTCGGCCAGCACTCCGATCCACGTCCCGACGACGAGGAACGGCCCGAAGGGGATGCGGGTCGACCTGGTCGCCCGTCGCGCGGCCAGCAGGACGATGGCGACGACGCCCGCGGCAAGGAAAGCGGCGACGACCCCGAGCAGCACGGCAGACCATCCGACCCAGCCGAGAAGCACGCCGACGAGCGCGGCCAGCTTGACGTCGCCGCCGCCGATCGCCCCGCGCCCCGCCACGCGCAGCAGCACGAAGAAGACGAACAGCGCCGCGCCGGCACCGAGCGCGCGCACCAGCGCGGCCCGTGGGGTGCCGAACGCACAGGATGCCGCGAGAAGCGCGATCGTCACGATCAGCGCAGGAAGAACGATCCTGTTCGGCAGGCGGTGCGTGCGCACGTCGACGACGGTGAGAACCACGCCGGCCACGGCGGCGACGAGGTAAGCCGACGCGGCGAGGATCGTGGCCGGATCAGCCATCGAGAACCTCCAGCGCCACCCGTACGGTGCCTGCGGAACCGATGCCCTCGGCCTCGCGAACCGATCGCTTCAGCGGCAACACGTAGCGTGCGCGCTGCGCATCGGGGAAGACGGACGTGCGCCACTGCGAGCCGCCGATGACGGCCGCGACGCGGACGGCACCGAATCCGCGCGGCGGCCGCGGGAGGTCGCGGATGTCGGCACTGAGCTCGCCCGGCAGCTCGACGAAGTACCAGTCCTCGCGCCGGGCGGCCCAGCGAAAGATCTCCCCGTCGAACTCGAAGCGCACGCGGTCATCGTAGCGACCTCGTGCGCGCCGCCGTCGACAGTGTGCACAGCCTCGAGGACGCCCGGCAGGCACGGAGAAGGGGGCCGGGTATGCTCCCCCGGCCCCCTTCGTTCCGCAGCGTCGGTCAGGCGCTGGCCTTGGCCTTCTTGGCCGTCGCCTTGGCGGGCGCCGTGCGCACGGTTCCCGTCACGGCCTCGCTCTCGGCGTGGGCGACCTTGCGGGCCGCGCGGACCTCCTCGAAGGAGGTGCCGTAGTAGGCGGCCTCCATGAGGGTCTTCATGTCCTCGATCATCGGCATCCGCGGGTTCGCCGGAGCGCACTGGTCGCGGTACGCGGCCAGGGCGAGCTCCTGCAGGCCCGAGATGAAGGTGGTCTCGTCGACGCCCTGCTGCTGGAACGACCGCTCGATGCCGACCCGGTCGCGCAGCTCCTCGACGGCGCGGGCGTAGCTTTCCACACCCTCCTCCGGGGTGGAAGCCGGAAGGCCGAGGTGCTTGGCGATCTCCTGGAACCGCTCGGGCGCGATGTAGCGCTCGTACTTCGGCCAGCTGGTCAGCTTGGTCGGGACGGTGCCGTTGTAGCGGATCACGTGGGGCAGGTAGACCGCGTTCGTGCGGCCGTGCACCAGGTGATAGGTCGCGCCGGTCACGTGCGCCATGGCGTGGACGATCCCGAGGAACGCGTTTCCGAAGGCCATACCCGAGATGGATGCCGCGTTGTGCATCTTCTCGCGGGCCTTGATGTCCTCGGCATCCGTCGAGTTCGGCTGCGCCTTGGTGCTGCGCTCGATGTTCTCGAAGATGAGTTTGATCGCGTGCAGGCACAGGCCGTCGGTGTAGTCGTTCGCGTACACCGACACGAAGGCCTCGGTGGCGTGCGTCAGCGCGTCGAAGCCCGCATCGGCGACCAGGAAACCGGGCAGCACCTTGGTGAGCACGGGGTCGATGATCGCGACCGACGGGGTCAGCGCGTAGTCGGCGAGCGGGTACTTCATGCCCGTCTCGTCGTCGGTGATGACGGCGAACGGGGTCATCTCGCTGCCGGTACCCGAGGTGGTCGGGATGCAGACGAGCTTCGCCTTCTTGCCGAGCTCGGGGAACTTGAACGCGCGCTTGCGCACGTCGAAGAACTTCTCGCACATGTCGGAGAACTCCACCTCGGGGTTCTCGTACAGCAGCCACATCACCTTGGACGCGTCCATCGGCGATCCGCCGCCGAGGGCGATGATCGTGTCGGGCTGGAACTGACGCATGAGGTCGGCGCCGGCGCGCACCTCGGAGACCTTCGGCTCCGGCTTGACGGTGTTGATCAGCTGCACCTGCACGCGGTTGTCACGCCGGTTCAGCACATCCATGATCTTGTCGACGTAGCCGAGCTTGGTCATGGTCTCGTCGGTGACGATGGTCACGCGCTCGACGCCGCGCATGTCGGCGAGGTAGCGGACGGCGTTCGGCTCGAAGTAGGTCTTCGCAGGGATCTTGAACCACTGCAGGTTGTTGTTGCGACGCCCGATGCGCTTGACGTTCAAGAGGTTCACCGCCGAGACGTTGTTGGAGACCGAGTTGTGTCCGTAGGAGCCGCAGCCGAGGGTCAGCGACGGCATGAACGCGTTGTAGATGTCACCGATACCGCCGAGGGCCGACGGGCTGTTCTCGATGATGCGGACGGCCTTGACGACGGCGCCGAACTGAGCGATGACGTCCTGGTCGTTGGAGTGGATCGCACCCGAGTGGCCGAGACCGTCGAAGTCGACCATCTGGCGCGCGAGGTCGATGCCCTCCGCCGGCGTCTTCGCGCGCAGCACGGCGAGCACCGGCGCGAGCTTCTCGCGCGTGAGAGGCTCCTGCGGGCCGACGCTGCCGACCTCGGCGAGGATGATCGACGTGTTCTCCGGAACGGTGAAGCCCGCGTGCTCCGCGATCCACTGCGGCGACTGGCCGACGACGGTCGGGTTCAGCTTGGCGCCGGCACAGTTCTCGCTGTCGGCCGTGACGCCGAAGATGAACTCCTCGAGCAGGCGCTTCTCGGCGGGCGTCGCCATGTAGGCGTGCAGACGCGCGAACTCGGCGAGGGCCTCTGCCGCGATCGGCTCGTCGAGGATGACGGCCTGCTCGCTGGCGCACACCATGCCCATGTCGAAGGACTTCGACAGGACGATGTCGTTGACGGCGCGGCCCACCTTGGCGGTGCGTTCGATGAAGGCCGGGACGTTGCCGGCGCCGACGCCGAGGGCGGGCTTGCCGCACGAGTAGGCGGCACGGACCATCGCGTTGCCACCGGTGGCGAGGATGAGGGCGACGCCCGGGTGGTTCATCAGCTCGCCGGACGCCTCCATCGAGGGCTCTTCGATCCACTGGATGCAGTTCTCCGGAGCGCCCGCGGCGATCGCCGCGTCGCGGACGATCTTCGCCGCGGCGACGGAACACTTCTGGGCCGCCGGGTGGAAGCCGAACACGATCGGGTTGCGGGTCTTCAGTGCGATGAGCGACTTGAAGATGGCTGTCGAGGTCGGGTTGGTGACGGGGGTCAGGGCGCAGATGACGCCGACCGGGTCGGCGATCTCGGTGATGCCGGTGATCTCGTCGTGCGAGATGACGCCGACCGTCTTCTGATTGATGATCGAGTTCGTCACGTGCTCGCAGGCGAACATGTTCTTCACGGCCTTGTCCTCGAACAGGCCGCGGCCGGTCTCTTCGACCGCCATGAGCGCGAGTTCGCCATGGAAGTGCAGGGCCGCGACGCTCGCCTTGCGGACGATGTGGTCGACCTGTTCCTGCGTGAAGGATGCGTACTCTGCGAGCGCGGCTTGTGCGCCTTCGACCAGAGCATCGATCGAGGTGGACATTGTGGGTTCTCCTACCCGGCGCGGACACGGTGTCCGCGTCATCGCTTTCCGGGTCCGAGGGCTCTCGGGCCTGTTCTGACCCCAGTATGACACTTGTGGTCTGACCACACAAGACCCGCGTGATTCCGGCGGTAGGCTCCGGCCATGAATAACGATGCGAGGCGGGGGCGCCGTCGGCATCCGCTCGTGCGCGCCGCACTCCTCGTCACTCTGATCATCGTCATCGCGACCGTTGCGGTCGTCGGTGCGCGGCTGATCGGAGACGACGCGGAACGGCGTGACGAGGCCGCCTTCTACGCGCAGCCCGCGGATGCTGCGGCCGGTGATCCCGGGACGCTCATCCGCTCGGCCGAGCTGGTCGGGGTTCCGTTCGAGGCGCGGGCGTGGCGCGTGATGTACCGGACGACGGACGTGCAGGGCCAGGCGGTCGTGTCGACGGGGATCGTGGTGGCGCCGCGCTCTGCCGCGCCGCGAGAGGGGCGGACGGTGCTCGCCTGGGCTCACCCGACCACGGGAGCGGCCGAGGACTGCGCACCATCGCGTTCGTTCGACCCCTATGCCCTCATCGAGGGGATGCGGTTCCTTCTGGATCGCGGCTACGTGATCGCCGCCACCGACTACGTCGGGATGGGCACGGCCGGCCCCGATTCGTACCTCGTCGGCGACACGGGCGGCAACGCCGTTCTCGATGCCGTGCGGGCTGCGCAGCACCTCGAAGACACCCGCGCGTCCGAGCGCGTGGTTCTGTGGGGTCACTCACAAGGCGGCCAGGCGGCTCTCTTCGCCGCACAACGTGCGCCTGCCTACGCGCCCGACCTCACCATCGCAGGGGTGGCGGTGGCCGCTCCGGCAGCCGATCTGACAGCGCTGCTCAGCGACCACATCAACGACATCTCGGGAGTCACGATCGGCTCGTATGCGTTCACGGCGTATGCGCAGGTCTATGCCGACCGCGGGGCCACACTCGACGGCATCCTGACTCCGGCCGCGTACGCCGTGCTCCCCGAGATGAATCAGCTGTGCCTGCTGAGCGACATGACGCAGTTGCATCACATCGCCCAACCCGTCGTCGGCCACTTCGTCACCGCCGATCCGGCGAAGGTGCAACCCTGGGCGAGCATCCTCGCGGAGAACTCCGCGGGCGGCACAGGATTCTCCGCGCCCCTGTTCGTGGCGCAGGGCCTGAAAGACACTCTGGTCCTCCCCGCGGCGACGGAGCAGTTCGTTGCCCACGAGAAGCAGCTCGGCGTGGACGTCGACTTCCACCCGATCAGCGATGCCGACCACGGCACGGTCGCCTATCTGGCCCTTCCTGCGCTGATGGCGTGGCTGGACAGTCACCGGCTGTGACGGCGCCGGCCATGAGCCGAGAAACGACGGAGGGTCAGGGGGCGAAGCCGCAGGCCGAGGCGACGAAATCGTACAGGCGGGAGCGCTGCTCGTCGCTGGCGACAAGGGTGAGGGTGCCGCTGTCGATCGGGTCGCTCAGCACCGACACCGCAGCGTCGAAGCGGGTGCCGACCTTGTCTTCGGCGATCGCATGCATGTCGCAGCGGGCGGGCACGGCATCGATGCGAAGCGTGACGCTCTCCCCCGCCGCCACGACCTGGGCCGGTTGCCACAGCCATCCGCCGGCGGCCGGCTGCAGCAGCGTGGTGCTCTTGACGGTGTCGAGCCGCACGGACGTGGCGCCATGGTTGGCGATGCGCACGGCGAGCTCCGCCACCGCGGCACCGTCGCGGGTCACGGTGGCGACGTCGACGAGATCGACGGCGGCGGTCGCCGCGAACCGGCTCGCAAAACACCCCTGCTGCACGGCGCGCGCGACGAAGCCGAAGGGGTCGTCGACGGCGTAGTCGTCGGATGCCGCGCCACGGTCGGTCTGGAAGACCAGATGCGCCGTGCCCGCGGCATCCGTCGGGCTTGCGCACGCGGGCGACATCAGGTCGGCGGTGACCGAGCGGGCACGGCGCGGCGGCACCGGCAGCGCGCCGGCCCATTGCAGCACGGACGCCCAGTGCGGGTCGGCGTACGTCAGAGCGGTGAGCGTCACCGCATCGGCGCCGTCGTTGTGCACGACGACCGACATCTTGCCGCGCGCGATGTCCAGCCTGTTCTGCTGCACCGAGACGCTGATGTGCGCGGGGGCGGGCAGGGCGGACGATGGGGCGACGCACCCGCTGAAGGCCACGGCGAGGGCGAAGAGGACAAGAACGCCGGCCAGCACCCGCCCCGGACGGCTCGAGCAGGCCTCCTCGATCATGGCGGCCAGTGTACTGACCGCGCCGCGGACACCAACCGGGTTTGTCACGCCGATGCGGCCAGCGCGCGTGACGACATCCGATCAGACTGGCGACATGCGGAAGATCCCCGTGTACTACTACTCCTCGTCGTCGAACCTGACCGGGCGGTTCGCTGAGGCTCTCGCGCGGATCGACGGCCGGCGCGTACTCAATCTGGCCCGCTCCGATGTCCGTCGCGGCGAGCCCAGCGGCCCCTGGGTGCTGCTGACGCCGTCGTACAAGGCCGGCAATGCGGATGAGGTGACCCTGCCCGCCGGGGTGCGCGCGTTCCTGCGCTCGCCGATGACGCGACGGCGCATGGTGGGCATCATCGGCTCGGGCAACCGCAACTTCGGGGACTACTACCAGGCGGCGGCGCGCCAGCTCTCGCACACGTCGGGACGGCCGGTGCTCTTCGAGTTCGAGCTGTCGGGTACCCGCGAGGACGTGGAACGATGCGCGGCGATCCTCGCCACCCTCGACGAAGCCCTCGACGAGGTGCGCGGCGCGAGCTGAGCGCGGCGCGCTGAGCGCGGCACGCTAACGTCGGCACAGACCGCATCGAGGACGACGCGGTCATCGACGAAGGAGAGCGCTGTGGCGGAATCACTCGACACCATCGTGGTCGGCGCCGGTGTCGCCGGGCTCACGGCGGCACGACTGCTGACGGATGCCGGTCATCGCACGGTCGTCATCGAGGCTCGGGACCGGATCGGCGGACGCGTCTGGACCGACCGCTCCGGCGGGTGGGTCACCGACCGCGGCGCCTCGTGGGTCCACGGCATCACCGACAGCCCCGTCGCCGCGGCGGCGAGCGCGTTCGGCATGCGGATGGTGGAGTTCACGGTCGGCGGCTATCAGCCCGACAGCCGCCCGATGGCGCACTACTCCCCTGAGGGCGCGCGGTTGAGCCCGGCGGAGGCTGCGGCGTATGTGGCGGATATCCACGCTGTGGATGCCGCGCTCATCGACGTGATCGCGGCATCCGGACCTCTCGCCACCTACCGCGATGTGACCGAGACCGCGCTCGGGGCTCAGGGGTGGCCGCCGGAACGTACCCAGCGCGTGCGGGAGTACCTGGAGCATCGCAGCGAGGAACAGTACGGCGCCGCCATCGCGGACCTTGCGGCCCACGGTCTCGACGACGATCAGATCGACGGCGACGAGGTCGTCTTCCCCGACGGCTACGACCGCCTCGCTGAGGGGCTCGCGACCGACCTGGACATCCGGCTCTCGCACGTCGTCTCGCACGTGCGCTGGGGGGCCGATGGCGTGGCGGTCACGAGCGATCGGGGCGTCTTCACGGCGCGGCAGGCGGTCGTGACGGTGCCGGTCGGTGTGCTGCAGTCCGACGGATTCGCGATCGAGCCCGCGTTGCCGAACCCGGTCGCGGCGGCGCTGGCGCGACTGCGCATGAACGCCTTCGAGAAGGTCTTCCTGCGATTCTCGGAGCGGTTCTGGGACGCCGGCGTCTATGCGATTCGCCAGCAGGGCCCGGCGGGGCGCTGGTGGCACTCGTGGTACGACCTGACCGCATTGCACGACGAGCCGACCCTGCTCACCTTCGCTGCGGGTCCCGCCGCCGTCGCGACCCGCAGCTGGACCGACGCCGAGGTCGTCGCCTCGGTGATGGCGCCCCTGCGCCGCCTGTTCGGCGAGGACATTGCCGACCCCGTGGCCGTGCAGCGCACCGCGTGGCAGGACGACCCGTTCGCACGCGGCTCGTACGCCTTCATGCTGCCGGGGTCGACGACGGCGGATCATGACGCCCTCGCCACGCCGATCGGTGAGGTGCTCAACATCGCGGGCGAGGCCACGTGGACGGACGATCCGGCTACCGTCACCGCCGCCCTCTGCTCGGGTCACCGGGCGGCGCAGAACGTCCTCGGAGCTCCCGTTCCGATCGAGCGAATCTGGGACAGATCTCCCAACCTTCAGCAAGCCTGAAGGATGTGGCGTAGAGTGACGACATGCTCCCTCTCGCCATCGTCATCATCACGGCCGCCCTCGTCTTCTACAGCATCGGCGTCTGGGCCGAACGCATTCAGCGCACCCTCCGCTGGTGGCACGCGGGCATGTTCGCCCTCGGCCTCGCCGCCGACACCACCGGCACCCTGCTCATGACGCAGATCGCGGCCGACCGGCGCGCGGACGGCGTCGCCGAGACGGCCGCGGGAACCCTCATGGCCTGGACCGGCACCGCCGCGATCGTCCTCATGGCGATCCACCTGATCTGGGCGATCATCGTGCTGGTGCGGGGCCGCGAGAACGAGAAGCGCGCGTTCCACCGCTTCAGCATCGTCGTCTGGGCGATCTGGCTGATCCCCTACGTCGCGGGCGCGGTCAGCGCGATGGCGGGCTGACGCTCGACGCGGCATCCGTGCCGTCGGCGGCATCCGCACCCTCGGCACGAACCGCCGTGCGCCGGGAGGCGACCGCGGTGGATGCCGCCAGCGCCGTGATCGTCACGATCGCCCCGAGCACGAGCGCCGCCTGCTCCCCCGCGGTGAGCGCTCCCGTCTCGGCTCCGATCGTGGCGGCGGCGATCGGGACGCCGAGTTGGGCGGCGGCGATCACGGCCCACAGCGGACGCTGCCGCAGCAGCACCCCGGACAGGTGCGCGAGGAGCGCGCCCGCCCCGAGCAGCACTCCTAGCCAGAGGTACGCGGGCGCGTCGACGAGGCTGCCGAGCGAGAGCGACGCGCCGAGCCACACGAAGTAGAGGGGCGAGAGGAAGCCCTCCGTCACCGCGAACAGCTGTCGGGCGAGTCGCCGCGGCTCCCCGGCGCTGGCGACCGCCAGACCCCCGGCGAAACCGGCGAGCAGCACGGAGACGTGCGAGACGGTGGCGAGGGCGCCGAGTGCGCAGACCAGGATGAGGCTGACGCGCAGCTCGATCGCGAGCTCGTGCGTCTTGCTGGTCTCGCGCAGGCGCTTCCACCGGTCGCCGCGCGCGCCCCACCGCAGCCCCAGCGCCAGCAGCAGCGCCACGGCGGCGATGCCGAGCGCGCCGAGGGCCGCGACCGGTGCACGCTCCGGGTCCATCGCGAGGGGCAGGGCGACGATGCAGGCCGTGTCGGCGATCGCGACCTGCGCGATGGTCGCCAGCAGCGGCGCACCTCCGAGACGCGTCTGCTGGACGGCGGGCAGCACGAGCGCGGCGGAGGACGACGCCATGACCACGGCGTAGACGGCGGCGTGCCCCGTGTCGAACAGCGTCGCGAGTCCCCAGCCGGCGAAGGCGGCGACCACGCCGACCACGACGGCCTGCAGCGCGCCCCGGCCGAGCGCCGGGCGCAGGCGCGCGTCGCGAAGCGGCACGTGGGTGCCCGCGACGAACATCGTGAGACCGAAGCCGAGCGTCGCGAGGAAGCTGAACGTGCGGTCGGTGGGGTCGACCAGGTGCAGCCCGGAGACGCCGATCACCATGCCCGCGACGAGCTCGCCGATCACGACCGGCACGCGCCACCGACTGCCGGCGGACAGCAGCGGACCGAGCAGCGCGACCGCACCCACCAGCGCGAGCGTCTGCAGGTTCATGCGTTCACGCTGCGGCGGCGTCCGGCCCGACGATGCGGCACGGGATCTCCGTGTTCTCGTCGAGGTACCAGCTGGCACAGACGCGGTGATAGCCGTCGGCGATCTGCGCGGGCAGCGCGCGCGTGAGGTCGCCGTGGACGATGAGCACGGGCGACAGCGGCTTGCCCGCGCGCACCTTGCGGAGGTCATCGGCGACGTGCGGGTTGTCGATCGGAAGCAGCGGCAGGTTCGCCGCCCGCAGGATGTCCTTCGCCTTCTTCACCACCGTCGCCCGCGTGCGCAGGGCCGCGACGAGAGAACGGGCCCGCTCGGGATCGGCGACGAGGCGGAGGTAGTCCTCCGCCGCGGGGAAGTCATGCTCGTCGGGGTCGTTCTTCCAGATGGGGTCGGCCATGAGGACATTGTGCTCCGCGGCGGGGCCGGCGCCCGGCGCGACGCGTCACGAGTCCTGCGTGGCCGCCCCGTCCCGCTGCAGCGCGAAGTCGCCGAGGGCGGCGGAGGTGGGCAGATCGACCCACAGCCGGAGGCTGCCGGGGCGCGCTCCGGCCCCGTTGATGATCGCCGCGCCGCCGATTCGACGCAGGAGCGGAGCGATGGACGCGGCGACCTCGCGCGGGAGCGAGCCGACACCGCGGCCGTTGGAGGTCACGGCCACCGTGGTCGTGTCGTGCCGGGTCGAGGCGACGTGGCGCATCACGTAGGTGCGCCGCTCCTCACCGCGACGCTCACGGTCGTTGACGAGGAAATGTGTCTTCTCGAGAGCGACCCGCCGCGTCTCGAGCCCGCGCAGATCGGGGAGATCGTCGTGCCGGCTGACACGACCGGTCACGACATGGAGCACTTCTTCCCACCACGCTGGCATGGCACCTTCCTTTCGGGTCGGTATGCCATCACCGCAGTGGAGCATGTGTCCACCGTCTCACACCGGACTGTGGGAGTGCTGACCGCCTCAGTCCCGGGTCGATCGGACCGTCGGCACCGTCGTGTTCGGCATCATCCGGCAGCGGGCACGGCGCGCTCGAAGCTGACCGACGCGGCGAGGGCCACGACGGCGGCGGCGCGCTCGCGCTCTCCCTCGGCCGTCTTCTCGTCGCGCAGGGCGGCCGCGTCGCGGCGCTCGACGGCGCGGTCGCTGATCTCCGCGAGCCGGTCGGCAAGCACCGTTCCGAGACCGTCGCGCAGCTCTTCGAGGTTGGTGTTCGCGATCTCCAGGCGGCGATCGGACACCGTCAGCTCGACCACGGGGTATCCGTTGCGGATCAGCATCTCGCGCGTCTCGTCGCTCAGCAGATCGGCGATCTCCTCGCGCTGCGGCCGACGGGTGAACACCGCCTCGACGGTGTAGCGGGCCGGGGCGTCCGCTGTCATCAATGCGGACGGCAGCGAGCCCGCCAGCACCGATCCGAGGCCGAGGGCGGCGCTGTGGGACGGGCTCTTCGTCGTGCTCTGTGTACTCATGACCTGACGGTACGCCCCGAAGATGTGCGCCTCACAGCTTCGGGGCGTACTCCCGCGCGTCGCTCACGCGTCGGCGCGGGACGGAAGGACCCAGCCGGCGCGCGGGAAGTGGCACGTGTAGCCGTTGGGATAGCGCAGCAGGTAGTCCTGGTGCTCGGGCTCCGCCTCCCAGAACGCGCCCAGGGGCTCGATCGTCGTGACGGCCGGGGCCGGCCACAGCCCGGACGCGTCGACGTCGGCGATCGTGTCACGGGCGACGCGCTCCTGCTCGGGCGTGACGGGGAAGATGGCCGAGCGGTAGCTCGTACCGATGTCGTTGCCCTGGCGGTTCAGCGTCGACGGGTCGTGGATCTGGAAGAAGAACGCCAGGATGTCGCGATACGTCGTCACACCCGGATCGAAGACGATCTCGACCGCTTCGGCGTGGCCCGGGTGATGCCGGTAGGTCGCGTGGTCCTTCTGGCCGCCCGTGTACCCGACGCGGGTGCTGATCACACCGGGCTGGCGGCGGATCAGATCCTCCATCCCCCAGAAGCAGCCACCCGCGAGGATCGCGGTCTCGGTGCCGGCCGGCTGGGTGATGGCTCCGGTGTCGCTCGGTCCGCTGGTCATGCTGCATCCTCCTGGGTGGTCGTCGGGTCGGTGGTGGGGGCGGTGGGGAATCGGTCGAGATACTCACCGTAACCCTGGTCGGCGAGCTCATCGACGGGCACGAAGCGCAGCGATGCCGAGTTCATGCAGTAGCGCAGGCCGCCCTCGGCGCGGGGGCCGTCGTCGAAGACGTGGCCGAGGTGGCTGTCGGCACCGGAGGAGCGCACCTCGGTGCGCGTCATCCAGAGCGTGCGGTCGGTCGTGGTGACCACGGCATCCGGATCGATCGGGCGGGTGAAGCTCGGCCATCCCGTGCCGCTGTCGAACTTGTCCGTCGATGCGAACAGGGGCTGGCCCGAGACGACATCGACGTAGATGCCGTCGTCGTGCAGGTTCCAGTACGCGTTTCGGAACGGCGGCTCGGTGCCCTCGTCCTGCGTCACGGCGTACTGCTGGTCGGTGAGGCGGCTGAGCGCCTCGGGAGTCTTGCGGTAGTCCTTCGACATGGTGTCTCCTCTGCGAATACCGCTGGCTGCGGCATCACTCGTTGCAACAGAGGATGCGCCCGATTTGGTCCCGTGAGGCTGGGCGGCGGCTGTGAGTTCTGGAGAGGCCGACCAAGGGACGCCCTGAAGCTCCCATAGGAAACCCAAAGAATCGATGAGGGGTGCGCTTAGGCGTTGCTTCCACACTCGGAACATCTCGACCGCACTCCTGAGGAGAACGACATGAACCGCATCCCCGAACCCGACCAGACGCCCGACGGTCCGGCCTTCGAAGGTCGCCTGCTGGACCGCCCCGACGACGAGGTGGTCGACCAAGGCGCCGGCTTCGACATGCGCACTCTCGTCAGCCGCCGCAACGTCCTCGCGCTGGTCGGCCTCGGCGCCGGGGCCGCCACCCTGGCGGCCTGCAGCGCGCAGAGCGCGGCCAGCCCGACGACATCCACCGCGACGACGACTGCGAGCACGACGCCCTCGAGCTCGCCCTCCCCCTCAGCCACGTCGTCGGCGACCTACGCCACGGCGGAGATCAACCAGGAGACGAACGGCCCCTACCCTGCCGACGGAACCGGCGGGGTGAACGTGCTGAGCGAGTCGGGCATCGTGCGCGGCGACATCCGCTCCAGTCTTGACGGCGGCGCCACGGCAGAGGGAGTGCCGCTCACGTTCACGTTCACGCTCAGCGACCTCGCGAACGGCAACGCGCCCTACGCCGGCGCGGCGATCTACGTCTGGCACTGCGATGCGCAGGGCCTGTACTCGATGTATTCGGACGCCATCGTCGACGAAACCTACCTCCGCGGCATCCAGGTCGCCGACGCGAGCGGCCAGGTCACCTTCTCCACCATCGTGCCCGGCTGCTACCGCGGCCGGTGGACGCACATCCACTTCGAGGTCTACCCGGATGCCGCCTCGGCGACGAACGTGGAGAACCAGATCGCGACGTCACAGGTGGCCTTCCCCCAGGAGATGCTCGACGCGGTGTATGCGCTGAGCAGCTATCCGGGATCGTCGGCGAACCTCGCCGATATCGGCAGCCTGGACAACGACAACGTGTTCTCCGACGGCTACGAGCTCGAGATGGGCACCTTCTCCGGCGACACCGGTTCGGGGTACGTCGGATCGCTCTCGGTCGCTATCGACGCGAGCACCCAGGCCACGGTCTCGTCGCCCGGTGGCGGCAGCCGCCCGTGACCTCTCACCCCACCGAAGGAAAGAAATCATGCTGCAGAATCTGACGGGCTGGCACGCCCTCATCATCCTTGCCGTCGTCGTCCTCCTCTTCGGAGCCGCAAAACTGCCCGCCCTCGCCCGCAGCATCGGGCAGTCGGTGCGCATTCTGAAGAATGAGACCGCGGCAGAGGCCGGCACGGTGCCCGCCGCGCCGACGGACGTCGCCGCCGCAGAGCCGCACACCCTCTTATCCGCACCCGCCGCGCCGACCGCGCCGGTGCCCGCGCGCGCAATGCCGGAGCGCGCGTCGTGACCGCCGCCACCGCCGCGCGCGGCGCGATGCCGCTCGCGGCTCACGCCCGCGAAGCCCGCACGCGTTCGACCCGCGCGGCGGTGGCTCTGGCGATCGGCATCGCGGCGGGCTTCCTGCTCTCCGAGCAGATCCTCGCCATCCTGCGCGCCCCCATCGAGCAGATCGCCCAGTCACGCGACGCGAGCCTCAACTACGACAGCATCACGGGCGCGTTCGACCTCAGGGTGAAGATCGCACTGTTCTCGGGCATCGTTCTGTCGAGCCCGGTGTGGCTGTTCGAACTGTTCGCGTACGTCTCCCCCGGGCTCACGCGGCGCGAGCGCCGGTACACGTTCTCCTCTGCCGCGTGCGCCATCGTGCTGTTCGCGGCGGGGAGCGCGTTCGGCGTGCTGCTGTTCCCGCACATGGTGGAGGTTCTCGCCGGTTTCGCCTCCGACCAGGACAGTTCGATCCTCAATGCCGGGTACTACGTCGACTTCGTCCTCAAGCTGGTCGTCGCCTTCGGAGTGGCGTTCGTCCTTCCGGTTCTGCTCGTCCTGCTCAACACTCTCGGTGCCCTGTCGGCGCGCACCATCCGTCGTCAGTGGCGCATCGCCGTCGTCACCATCGCCGTGTTCAGTGCGGTGGTCACCCCCGCCGCCGACGTGCTGTCGATGTTCCTGGTCGCCGCTCCCATGTCGATGCTGTACGGCGCGGCGGTGCTGGTCACATCGATCGCCGATCGCCGCAGGGCCGGGCGAGCGATCACCCCGTCACGCCCCCGCCGCGAAGGAGCCCTCGCATGTTCGGGCTGACGTTTGAGAAGCTCCTCGTCGTCCTCCTCATCGCCACGGTGCTGCTCGGCCCGACGCGACTGCCGGCGTATACGCGCCGGTTCGCCGCGTTCGTGCGCGCCCTGCGCTCGCACGTAGACGCGGCGAGCGCCCGCATCGAGACGGAGACGGGTGTCAGCGCGGCGCAGTGGCGCGCCCTCGATCCGCGCCAGTACGACCCGAGGACGATCATCCGCGAGGCGCTGGAGGTCTCACCCACGCCCGGCGATGCCGCCGTCTCGGCTCCGAGTTCCGCCGAGCGCCCTGTGAGCGGGCCTCCGACCGAACTCGAGCTCCCGGCGCCAGCGCTCGCCGTGCAGCTCTCGGACGAAGAGCTCCTCCGCATCAGGCCCGGCCAGCGCTACCTCGTCATCGGCGGATCGGCGCACCCGGTGCGCGTCGCCATCGACGAGCTTCCCGACGGTCATCCGGCGCGCCTCGCCGCCCAGCCGCTGCGCGAGCCCGATGAGGCCATCACGGCGTCGGCATCAGAATCGGGCTCGGCTACCGCGCACGCGGCGTCGCAGGCCCCGGTCCTCTCGACCTCCGACACCTGACGACGTTCGGCGGTGCGGAGTCTGGCAGGAATACGACGAGGCTCGGCGGGCGGCAGCATCCGCCCTGCGCGTCGGTGTCGGGAGACTGGATCAATGCACCTCACCGATTTCCGCGCACCCGACACGTTGGCTGCGCGCGGAGCACTCGAACTCGCCCGCCAGTACCAGTCGCCTGCGATCACGGCGCACGCGCTGCGGTCCTGGATCTGGGCCGAGGCGTTCGCGCGCATCGACGGTCTCGGCGAGGTGGACCACGAGCTTCTCTACGTCGCCGCCGTGCTTCACGACATCGGCACGGTGACCGCGTTCGACAACCACACGATCTCGTACGAGCACGCCGGCGGTCACGTCGGTGTCGCCCTCACCGCCGGGGCGGGGTGGCCGGCGGAACGACGCGAACGTGTGCTCGAGGTGATCGTGCGCCACAACTGGCCGCGGGTCGATCCGGCGATGGATGCCGAGGGCTATCTCTTGGAGGTCGCGACCGGTCTCGACATCTCGGGCGCACGCCCCGAGGCGCTTCCCGAGGCGTTCCGACGCGAGGTGCTCTCGGTCTACCCGCGCGGCACGCTGGCCGCGGAGTTCGGGGCGTGCGTGATCGATCAGGCCGCGCGCAAACCCGACACCGCGGCACGACGACTCGTCGACGGTGGCGTCATCGAAAAGCTCGCGGACAATCCACTGGAGCGACTGCCGGTCTGACCACAGGCCCGCGCCAGAGGGTGCGGATCGGTCAGCGCGGGACGAGCAGGTCGCGGCCGAAGCAGACCGACAGCTCCGACCCGGCATACGACCCGAACAGCGGGATGGGCGCGTAGCCCTCGCGCTGGTAGAAACGGATCGCATCGGGCTGCGCCGTACCGGTCTCCAGCACGAGACGTCGGGCACCGAGGAGACGAGCTTGCTCCTCCAACTCGCGAAGCACCGCGCTGGCGACCCCGGAGCCACGAACCGACGGCGCCGCGTACATGCGCTTGATCTCCACGACGCCGGGGCCGAGGATGTCGTCGGGCAACGGGCGAAGTCCGCCACAGGCCACCGGCGCACCCTCCTGATCACGCGCCACGACGAAGACCGGCACGTCCGCGGCCGACGGCGTCGCACCCGGTTCGTGATCGTCGGAACCGTAGCGCGCGTCGAGCTCCTGGCGCTGGGCCCGTCGCAGGAGGTCGGCGTCGGGGTCGTCGAACGGAGTGAGCGCGAGAGCCCAGGGCATGGAGGCCTTTCGTCAGCCGCAGAGCGGCGGTCGCACGCTCCGAAGAACATTCTGGCCGATGGCGTCACCGCACGACGGCGAGCGGCTGGGCTCAGCGGAAGAGGTCCACATTGTCGCGGACCCAGGTGCGGAAGGATCGCGCAGGGCGACCGGTGATGCGCGTGTACTCGTCGGAGATGTCCGGCACCGCACCCACGGCTTCGCGCCAGTCCTTGATGATCTGACGGACCCACGGCTCCGGCACGTGCGGGGACAACATCGCAGCCGCTTCTTCTTCCGTCTGCTCGACGACGACCAGGTCCCGCCCGATCTCAGCGCCGATGACGGCGACCTGCTCGCGCAGGCTGAGCCGCGCGGGGCCGGAGAGCACGGGGGCGCCACCGATCAAGGCGTCGGAGGTCAGCGCCGCGACGGCGACATCCGCGATATCCGCCTCGTGAATCGGCGCTTGCACCGCATCCGGGTAGGGAAAGGCGACCGCGCCGTCCGACGCGATGCCCCACCTCCAGCGCGCGGCGTTGCTTGCGAACCCGCCCGGACGCACGAAGGTGTAGTCGACGCCCGATTCGCGGATCGCTCGCTCGACGCCCAGGAACCTCGAGGCGTTGAAGTCACTGCTCGCGTCCGGAGACGTGACGGAGGAGGACGACAGCAGCACGACATGACGCACCCCCGACGCCGCGACCTCGAGAGCCACCGCCTCGGGGTCGTCGACATCCGCGTAGAGGAAGACCCGCTCCGCTCCCGACAGGGCAGCACCGAGCGAGCGCGGATCGTTCAGGTCGGCGGCCGCCACCGGCACCCCGGGCGGCACCACGAGCGCGTCGGGGCGACGGCTCGTCGCCCGCACATCGACCCCACGTTCGCGCAGGCCGGCGAGCACCGCTCCCCCGACCGCGCCGCTGGCACCGAAAACCACGACCGTCATGGCGACCTCTTCTCCTGATCGGCTCGCACATTGCGAACACTGTTCGCGAACAATGTTCGTCTAGAACAGCGATCGCGTCAAGTCGCTACTCTCAAGACATGTCCTCACGCGCGGAACCCACCTCCCGGCGGACCCGACCCGCGAAAGCCCCGTTGTCGCGGCGGTCGATCCTCGAGGCGACGATGGCACTCATCCGCGAACGCGGCGTCGAGGCGGTGTCGTTGCGCGACGTCGCGAAGGCCGTGGATACCGGAGCGGCATCGCTTTATGCGTACTTCGAGAATCGCGACGTGCTGCTCGAACACGCGCTCGACGACGCCTACGGCCGCGTGCCACTGGTGGCAGCCGTGGACGGAGACTGGCGGGCCGCCCTGGCCGCCACCATCACCAACACGATCGCCACGCTCGAGAGCTACCCCGGCTTGGGCGCGGTGGCGCTGGGGCCCATTCCCACCCATCCCGGGGCGCTGCGACTGGCCGAGCACGAACTCGCTCTGATGGAGATCGGCGGTGTGGAGCCCAAGACCGCCGCGTTGGCAGTCGACCTCATTGCGCAGTTCGCGGCAGCCACGGCAGTCGAGGGCACCGGGCGACGGCGCCTGATGCGCGCCGACCATCAGCGCACCGAGGCCACGTCGGCCTACGCGAACGCAGACACGCAGCAGTTCCCTCGCGCGTCGGCACTCGCGACCGCGTTGACAGACGCCGATGAGCGCTCACGACGCGACTTCGCGATCGAGGTCATCCTCGGCGGCCTGGTGCACGTGTCGTCCACCGGTCACCTTCGTCAGCGGCCGTCACAGCGCTGACGGCGGGATGACACGAGGAGCCGCTCCGGCGTCAGCGGGCGCGCGTCCGTCGGCGCGCGCCTCGAGAGCACCGATCACGCCGATCATGTCGAGCGCTCCCCGGCCCTCGACGACCGCGCTCTCGTAGAGCTCGCGGCTGGCCGTGATGAGCGGGTGGGCGGAGCCGGCCGCGTCCGCCGCCGCCTCGGCGAGCCGCGCGTTCTTGAGCACGTCGGCGATCGCCGCCTGCGCCGTCAGGTCGCCCTCGGTCAGTTTCTGCGCCTTACCCCGCGATACGACCGACGCCATGGGTCCGGCGTCGAGCACGTCGCGCAGAATGCTCGCGTCGACGCCGGCGCGTTCGGCGAAGTGGAAGGTCTCTGCCAGACCCGTGACCATCGTGATGAGAAAGGTGTTCACCGCCAGCTTCATCGACAGCGCCGCGGGGATCGCGCCGCATCGGAAGACCTGGCCGCACATGGCGGCGACGACCGGTTCGACGTGGGCGACGGCATCCGCCTCTCCCGCGAGCATCCCGACCAGCGTGCCCTCGATCGCCGGGCCCCGGGACCCCGAAACCGGCGCCTCGACATAGCGCCCGGCGGCGGACCGTACCTCGCGCGCGAGCTCCTGCGAGAACGCGGTCGTGAACGTCCCCATCTGCACGATCGTGCGGTCGGCGACGAGGTGCGCGAAGGCGTCCGTTCCCCGGCCGAGCACCGCGTCGACCGCCGCCTCGTCACGGAGCATCAGGACGACCGTCTCAGCCTCCGCGAACACGCCCGCAACGTCCGTGGCGACGCGCGCACCCCGGGCTGCGAGCTCGTCCGCGGGACCGGCCGATCGCGCCCACACGACGACGTCGTATCCCGCGCGCACGAGGTTGGTCGCCATCGGCACTCCCATGATGCCGAGACCGATGAAACCGATGCTGCGATCAGTCATCCGATTGCTCCGCCGCGCGGCGAGGTCGCGTTTTCCATCGCGGCGGGGTCGGCGGTACAGGTGATGCTGCCATCGGCGGTGACCGCGAGCCGCTTCTCGGGGTCGAGGGTGCTCAGGATGCCGAGCGACAGTGCCGCCAGCTGGTCGACGCCGTCATCGTCGAGGCCGTCGAGGACCATGCGCCTCACGGCATTCGCGTACAGCGCCGCACTGTCGAGGTAGACCGTCTCGCCGGCCGCGGTGAGCACCGCGTTGGTCGCACGGCCGTCCTGTTCGCAGGGCGCGCGCAGCACCAGGTCTTTGCGCTCCAGGCTCGTGACGACGCGCGAGAGGCGGGCGAGGGTCGCGTTGGTGCGCGAGGCGAGGGCGCTCAGGCGCAGGCGGTGGTCGTCGGCTTCGTAGAGCGCTTCGAGCAAAGTGAACTCGAAAGACGTGATGCCCGCGGGCGCCAGCTGCTTGTCGAGCGCGGTGGGCAGCAGCTCCAAAAGCGCGTGCAGGCGCGCCACGGCGACACGCTGGGCGTGGGTGAGTGCCGAGCCGGTCATGGAAGCAATCTACCGTATTAGTTGTATCTACAACGGATTGAGGCTATCGTTTTGCTTGTAGGTACAACCAAAGGAGACATCATGACGACGTTCAGCATCATCGGCACCGGCACCATGGCCAACGCGATCGGCGGCGTTCTCGCCGACGGCGGCAGCAGCGTCACGTACATCGCGAAGGACGAGGTCGGCACCGCCGAACTGTCGGGCGACGTGGTCGTGCTCGCCGTGCCCTACCCCGCCGTTGCGGGCATCATCGCCGCGTACGGCGACCGGTTCGACGGCAAGACCGTCGTCGACATCAGCAACCCGCTCGACTTCGAGACCTTCGATTCGCTGACCGTCCCGGTCGGCAGCTCGGCCGCGGCCGAGATCCAGGCGAAGCTCCCGAATGCCCACGTGCTCAAGGCGTTCAACACGACGTTCGCCGGCACCCTCGTCGGCAAGACCATCGGGGGCCTTCCCACCACCGTGCTCATCGCCGGCGATGACGCCACCGCCAAGCAGGCGCTCGCCGCCGCGGTCGAGGCCGGTGGCGTCACCGCGATCGACGCCGGCTCCCTGTCGCGCGCGCACGAGCTCGAGGCCATCGGCTTCTTGCAGCTCACCCTCGCCGCGAGCGAGAAGATCTCCTGGACCGGCGGCTTCGCCGTCGCCCGCTGACCGCATTCGAGACCCAGACGTGGAGATCCCCATGGACACGCTCAACCCCGCGACGACGATGGACGCCGTCACGCTCCGTGTCGGCGACCTCGAGACGATGTCGTCGTACTACGCAGGGGCGCTGGCACTCACTCCCCTCGAGGAGCGTACGCAGGGACGTGAGGTGCACCGCGTGCTGGGGCGCGGAACGGTACCGATGGTGAAACTGGTGCACACACCCGACCTGCCGGGTGTCGATCCCCGACAGGCGGGCCTGTACCACACCGCCTTTCTCTTCGACGATGAGGCGAGCCTGGCGGCGACCGTCTATCGCGCCGCACAGAACCCGACGAGCCGGTTCGCAGGATCGAGCGATCACTTCGTCAGCGAGGCGTTCTACTTCACCGACCCCGAGGGCAACGGCATCGAGCTGTACCGGGATCGCCCGCGCAGCCAGTGGAAGTACGACGACGGTGAGATCTTCATGACCACGCAGTACCTCGATCCGCGCGCGTATCTCCAACAGCACCTCACGCAGGAGGCCCTGGATGCCGCGGCGCAGCACGCCGGACGCGTCGGACACGTGCACCTTCAGGTCGGCGACGTCGCCGCGGCGCGGACGTTCTACGTCGACGCGCTGGGGTTCGAGTCGACCGCCACGGGGGTTCCCGGAGCCCTGTTCGCGTCGGCCGGCGGGTACCACCACCACATCGCCATGAACACGTGGCATTCCGCGGGCGCGGGCCCGCGCGCGGCGAGCCTGGGGCTCGGGGATGTCGCCGTCTCGGTGCCGGCGCGCGAAGACCTCGATGCGCTCGCGGAGCGGTTGTCCATCCGCGGCATCCCGTTCTCCGACGACGGTCGCGCCGTGCGCGTCAGCGATCCGTGGGGCACGCAGGTGACGGTCGCGGCGACCGCTGCGAGTGCAGATGACCTGCTGGGCTGAGGCCGTCGCGTGACGCCTCGACGCCACCTCAGCGCCGTGCCGCCAGCCGGACGGGCGTCGCGAGCAGGCCGGCGATACTCCCCTGATGGGTCAGTTGGGGGTGATGACCGGCCCCGGCAATCGTCACCAGCTCGACGTTCGGAAGAGATCGGAACTGAGCGACAGCATCCGCGGTGAGCGGGTCGTCGGTGCCCGTGATGATGCGCACCGGGCCACGAAACCGCGCGGCGGCATCCCGCACCTCGGCTCGCCACTGTGGCGATGTCGTGCGCGCCACGTGCTGGGCCACCGCCTTCGCGGTGCGATGCCGGAGGTCGCTGACGCTCGAAGCGAGAGCAGAGGCGCTCGACTCTGCGCCGGTGAGCCGGCGTGACAGCCGCACGGGACTGGCACGGCGCAAGAAGGCCGTCACGAGGGGACGCAGTCGCACCGCCCCACCCGCGCGCGACTGGAGGAAGAACGGCGCCACCAGCGTCAGCGATCGCACCCGCTCCGGAAAGCGGTCCGCCGCGACGACGGCTGCCGCCGCCCCGAGGGAATGTCCGATGAGATCGATCGGCGCCTCCCCGATGACCGCGGGCAGCCACCGGTCCCAGTCGTCGATGCCCGTTCCGCCGCTCAGCCCGAGCCCGGGCAGGTCGACGACGCGTGCGCCACTGCCGACCGCCAACGGGGCCCACGTGTCGGCGTTCACCGGCAGGCCGGGAAAGATCAAGCGGTCGGCGTCCGACGGACCGATCTCCAGCGTCCGCACGCCGCCCCTCTCCACGACCCTCCGGCGATCCGCTGGCGCTGCGCCGAAGCGATGCGCCACCAGATGGTCGGCCCACCGCTCGAGCGACACCCGGACATCGGGCATCTCGAGGTGGTGGCGGTGTGCGAACTCGACGGCCGACCCGGTCGGATAGCGATCGGACGACATGAAGCTCAGCGTCTCGGGATCCGCCTTCGTGATCCACGACGGCAACCGCGAGATGACGCCGACGGGCACGCGCAGGCGCGGAACCTTCGCGCCGATGTGACGGCCGACGTGGGCCAGCAGATCGGCGAGCGGCGGCGTGGCGTCGTCAAGGATCCAGTAGGCACGACCCTCGGCATCCGGATCGACCGCAGCGGCCGCCATGAAGGCCGCCAGATAGTCGACGGTGACGACGGGCAGAAAGGTGGTCTCGTTCCCCGGCAGCGCCGTCGCTGTGCCGTTCCAGAGCTGTTCGATGGTGGCCGCGAGGCCGATGTGCTGGTCCGACTCCCCCGTCACGCTGTCACCGATGACGCTCGAGGGGTTGACGATCGTCCAGGCAATGCCGTGCTCGTTCGCGCGGGCCTGGAACACGGCGTCGGATTCCACTTTCGACGCTTCGTAGGCGCCGAGCTTTCGGTACATCGCGGCGCGGTGCTCGTCGGGCCACGGGATCGTCGCGGGATCTTGACCGCCGACGCGGTACCCCGAGATGTGGACGACTCGCTGCAGCCGGGGCAGGGCGGCCGCGAACTCGATGACCCGCGTGACGATCCCGACGTTCGCGCTGCGGGCCTCGTTCGGCGACATCCCGAAGCGGTACACCCCCGCGCAGTTGTGGATCTCGGTCACGGTCGACACGGCCGAGGGGCCACCCCGGACGATCTCCGGCGCCTCGACGTCGACGATGATCGTCTGGATGCCGCGCGTCAGGCCGCGACCTCGCAGCCACCGTTCGACGCGCTCTGCGGACTCGGCACTGCGGACCGCTGCCGTCACCTCGGCACCCGCGCGGGCGAGGGCGAGGACCAGGTGGCGGCCGACAAGGCCGGATGCCCCGAAGACGAGCGCATGGCGGGACACATCGGACGCCGTCATTGTGCCCCTCCGACCTTCTGGCACCGGACGTCGATGAGCTCGGCGAGAACGTCGGCGGCCGACGTCAACGGCTGAGCGCTGCGCGTCGCGCGCGAGAGGATGACCGCCCCCTCGATGGTCGATACGACGACGGTCGCGAGCGACCGCGCAGGTGCCGCATCCAGACCCTCGGCTTCGAGCAGCGCGGCGGTTGGGGCGATCCAGGATTCGAAGGCGGCGGCGCACGCGTTCCGCAGTCGCTGGCTCTCGGCTCCCATCTCCAAAGTGACCACCGACACCGGGCAACCGAGCCGGTAGTCACTGTCACTCACGATCGCCGTCAGCGCCTCCACGGCGGCTCGCACCGCCGCCGCCGCGCCGCCGGCGGATGCCGCAGCCTCGGCGATCAGCTGGGCGAACTGAGTCGCGGCGAGATCGACCGCGGCCACCCCGAGCCCCTCCTTGCCGTCGGGAAAGTGGAAGTAGACCGAGCCCTTCGGGGCGCCGGCATGGTCGATCACCGCGTTCAACCCTGTGCCGCTGTAGCCGCTGGTCTGGATCAGTTCGAGCATCGACGCAGAGAGCCGCGATCTCGTCAGGTCACCTTTGGAAGTCATATGCTCATAATAGACCGGTCTACATATTTTGGCGAAATGTCACACTCCGACGGGTACGGGTACACCCGCAACGTCGATGGGGCCGACGGCGTCGGAGCAAGGCCAACCGGTGACCTCAGCCGAAGACCTCGCTCAGGAACGTCTTCATCGCCGCCCAGCTGCGACGCTCGGCGGTGGCGTCGAATAGGGCGCCCTGCTCGGGCGCATTCGCGTCGGGGAGGGTGAAGGCGTGCATCGCGTTGGCGTACGTGACGATCTGCCAGTCGATGTGGGGAGCCGTCCGCAGGTCGTTCTCGAACGCGAGCAGCGCCTCGTCGGGGGCGACCGGGTCGGCCGCCCCGTGCAGGACGAGCACCTTCGCCTCGATTCGCGCGGCCTCACCCTCGGGACCGGTGAGCAGGCCGCCGTGGAAGCTCACGACGGCGTCGACGGCGGCGCCGGTGCGGGCCAGTTCCATCACGGAGGTGCCCCCGAAGCAGTAGCCGATGGCCGCGGTGCGCGCCGGGTCGACGGACGGCTCGGCGAGCAGTCGATCGAACGCGACCGTGAGGCGTCGGCGCCACAGCGCGCGATCCCGATAGAAGCCACCGGCGACGGCCGCGGCATCCTGAGGGGCGGGTCGAACGTCCGCCCCGTAGACATCCGCAGCGAATGCCGAGTAGCCGAGCCGGGCCAGCATGTCGCAGCGCATGCGGACATAGTCGGTCACGCCGAGCCAATCGTGCACGACGAGAACGCCCGGGTAGGGGCCGTCCGCGGCGGGACGGGCGTGGTACCCGCGAAAAACGAGACCGTCCGCGGCGTAGTCGACGTCGCCGGAGATAATTCCGCCCGCGGGAAGCGCCTCACGGTCGAGGATCTCGGTGAGGTTCTGAGCGTAGGTGGTCATGCGGTGCTCCTCAATGTGGGAGGACAAGGGTGGCGGCGACGCGGACGGGACACGTGCCGGTCTGGGGGGAGCATCCCGGCATCGCCTGTTCGGACCGCGCGTAGGCGATGGTAACCCTCCTTGTTAGGGACGCAACATGTTCCGATCGGCACGTTGACCCGGCTCCGATGCCGCCAGGTGCACCGGCACGGCACCAGTAGCTGTCGCCAACACTCCGCTCTTGCTATCGTTCTGTTATCAGAACGGATGGGTGCGCGATGGACGATTCTCTCGCCGTGCGGCTTCGACGGGCGCGCGCGGAGCGTGGCTTGTCGCTGTCGGAGCTGGCGCGCCAGAGCGGGATAGGGAAGGGAACCGTTTCCGAGCTGGAGAACGGCTTGCGCGGCGCGCGATTGGACACGTTGTTCGCTCTGTCCACCGCGCTCGAGGTTCCGCTTGGCACGCTGATCCCCGATCGGGCGGGCGAGACGCCGGCTGCGGTGTCGGGCGCAGCGGTCTCCGCGATTCCCCTGGGAACGTGGGCCGGTGACGCGGGAACGATCGAGGCGTACCGGGCGACCATCTCACCGCAGCGACAGCGTTCCTCGGCTCACCATGCCGGCGTGGAAGAGACCCTCACTGTCATTCGCGGGCGAGTCCGCGCCGGCGTCGAGGGAGACGAACGCGACCTCGGCCCCGGCGAGAGCATCCGCTACCCCGGTGATCTGCCTCACACCTTCGCCGCTGTCGACGACGACGCCGAGGTGATCCTCCTCATGCACTATCCCCACCCGTAAAGCCAGAGAGGCGCACATCATGACCATCGAGCAGCCGTTGCCAGAGCGCAGTCAGATCGTGCAGCAGCACCTCGACGAGGCCGGACTTCCAGGCCGGGTGCGCGAGCTGCCGGATTCCACCCGCACCGCGGCGGATGCCGCATCTGCGTTGGACTGCGAGGTGGGGGCGATCGCGAGCAGCTTGCTCTTCCTCGCCGATGACGAACCGGTTCTGGTGATGACCAGCGGCCGGCATCGCGTCGACACCGACCTGCTCGCACGGCAGCTCGGCGCAGCATCGGTGACGATGACACCTGCCAAGCTCGTGCGCGAGATCACCGGGCAGGCGATCGGTGGTGTGTCCCCCGTCGGTCACCCCGCGCGGCTGCGGGCCGTGGTCGATGAAGCCCTTGAGGACTACGAGGTCATCTGGGCTGCGGGCGGAACGCCGCGCACTGTGTTCCCGCTCACCTTCGCCGACCTCGTCGCGATCACCGGCGGCACTCCTCTCCGCGTCGCCGACGACTGAGGCTGATCAGGCACTGCGGACGGAGCGGAGAAATGAGCGCCCGCCGCCGCTCACGCGAAGCCTGCCTTGAGGGCATCGAGATGGGCGCGGCTGGCGCGGGCTGCGGCATCCGGCATCCGGTCGGCGATCGCGTCCACGACGACCGCGTGCGCATCCTGATCGGCGCCCGCGTCGAGCACAGGGCGGATGCGGAGCATGTCGACCATCGCGCGCCGCACCCTCGGCACGAACCCGTCGAACAGCTCGATCAGCACCTCGTTGTGCGCCGCGATCACGATCGTGCGGTGCAGCGCCATGTCGGCATCCACATGCTCTTCGACACTCTGCCCGGGGGCCGTGCGCAATTCCAGCGCCCGTCGGATCGTCCGCAGATCAGACGGAGTCCGGCGGGTGGCGGCGAGGGTCGCGGCTTCGACCTCGATCGCGGTACGCGCCTCGATCACGGTGACGATGTCGGCGCGGCGCAGCACCTGCTCCCAGTCCTCGGGCGCCTCTAGCGCCGTCACGAATACACCCGACCCCTGGCGGGAATCGAGGATGCCGCGACCAGCGAGCTGGCGGATCGCCTCTCGCACAGTGGACCGCCCCACACCGAGCTGCGGCGCCAGCGTCGTCTCGCCCGGGAGCTTCGCGCCGAGCGCCCACTCCCCCGCGCGGATGCGCGCGAACAGCGCGTCGGCGGCTTGATCCGCCAGGGGGACGCGTCTGAGTTGAGCCATGTTATCTCCTCTACTTGTCTGAGGACTTGTGGTACAGTCTACCCGTGCTCACCGTCACTCGCCTTCTTCTTCGCCGCCACGGCGGGGCGTAGCCAGACCGGCTCCCCGCCGTGGAGCCGAACACTGCGCCGGTCTACCTCTCCAGACCCTGAAGGACTCCTTGACATGACCATCACGATCGCCCCTTCGTGGAATCGGCAGCGCCCCTCCGGCATGCCATCCCACCGCTACGCGGATGTCTACTCCCGCGTCGATGTGCCCCTCGGGGCTGACCGCCAATGGCCGAACCGCCGACTCACCGAGGCGCCGCTGTGGGTCCCGGTCGACCTTCGCGACGGCAACCAGGCGTTGGCTGAGCCGATGGACCCCGACCGCAAGCGCCGGTTCTTCGAACTGATGGTGCGGATGGGCTACACCGAGATCGAAGTCGGCTACCCCTCCGCGTCCCAGACCGATTACGACTTCGTCCGCCTCATCGCCGACACCGACATCGCCCCCGCCGACGTCACGATCGTCGTGTTCACCCCGGCGCGCCGCGATCTCATCGAACGCACCGTCGAGTCGATCCGCGGCATCCGCAACGAGATCGTGATCCACATGTACACCGCGACCGCCCCCACCTGGCGCAACGCCGTGCTCGGCAAGAACCGCGACGAACTGCGGGACCTGATCCTCGCCGGCGGAAGAGACGTGCTCGAGTTCGCGGGTGACCTGCCGAACGTGCGCTTCGAGTTCAGCCCCGAGGTGTTCAACCTCACCGAGCCGGACTACGTCATCGAGATCTGCGACGCGATGACGGAACTCTGGGATGCCAGGCCCGAGCGCCCCGTCATCCTGAACCTCCCCGCCACGGTCGAGATCGCCACCCCCAACGTGTACGCCGACCAGATCGAGTACATAAACAAGAACCTCGACCGCCGTGATGCGGTGATCCTGTCCGTTCATCCCCACAACGACCGCGGCACCGGCATCGCGTGCGCCGAACTCGCCATGCTTGCCGGCGCGCAGCGCATCGAAGGCTGCATCTTTGGCAACGGCGAGCGCACCGGCAACGTCGACCTCGCCACCCTCGCCCTGAACCTGCACGCGCAAGGCATCGACCCGATGGTCGACTTCTCCGACATCGACGAGGTCCGCCGCACCGTCGAATACTGCAACCGCATCGACATCCACCCCCGGCATCCCTACGTCGGCGATCTCGTTCACACCGCGTTCAGCGGGACGCATCAGGACGCGATCAAAAAAGGCTTCGCCGAGCATCGTTCCCGCGCTGCGGCTGAAGGCCGCAACGAGAGCGAGATCGCGTGGCGGGTCCCCTACCTGCCGATCGACCCCGCCGACATCGGCCGCAGCTACGACGCCGTCATCCGCGTGAACTCCCAGTCCGGCAAGGGCGGCATCGCGTACCTGCTGGAGACCGAGTACGACATCGAGCTGCCCCGGCGCCTCGAGATCAACCTGTCGCGCCACGTGCAGCAGCACACCGACACCACCGGCGACGAGGTCACCGCCGCCGACATCTGGAGCATCTTCACCTCCGCTTATCTGCCCAAGAACCGCGACGCCACCGTGCGTCTGGGCACGCTGCGCGTCGACGAGGCCACGGCCAGGACCGAGGCCACCGTCCACATCGACGGCGTCGAGCACCGCTCCACCCACGACGGTAAAGGCCCGGTCGAAGCCCTCGTCGACGCCCTCGAAGCCCAGGGGATCCCGGTGGAGATCCTCTCGCTCCACCAGAGCTCGATGCGGTCGGGAGCGGATGCGGAAGCCCTGACCCTCGTCGAACACCGCATGCCCGAGGGCGCCGCCTGGACCGCCGGACGCGATCGATCCACCCTCACCGCCACGCTCGATGCGGTCATCCGCGCCGCAAACGCCGTCGCGGCCGCACGAGAGGTGGTGGGACGGTGACGAACGTCGCGCATATCTCCACAATGACGAAGACTCCCCGCTCATCGACCGCCGCCTCCTCGCATCGAATCGCCGAGATCTCCGCCGAGCAGAACATGGAGGTCGGGGCCTTCGTCTTCGGCGCCGCGCACGCCCTCGTGTTCGAGAGGATGCCGTCATGAGAATCTTCGTCGCCGGGGCGTCCGGTGTGCTCGGCCGCGCCTTCGTCCGAAGGGCAGTAGCCGACGGTCACGAGGTCGTCGGCATGACCCGATCCGCCCGGGGCGCCGCCGCGATCATAGGGCTCGCCGCCGCGGCCGTGCGGGCGGATGCGTTCGACCGCGAAGCGGTCATGCGGGTCGTCGGCGCGGCTCGCCCCGATGCTGTTGTGCATCTGCTCACCGACCTCGCCTCAGGAGACTCAGCCAGCAACGCGCGCATCCGCACCGAGGGCACCCGGAACCTGATCGACGCAGCAAAGGCTGCGGGCGTGGATCGCGTGATCGCCGAGAGCATCTCCTGGGTGTACCCGCCGGGAACCAAGCCCGCCTCCGAGGCTGAGGCGCTCGACTCCTTCGCAACAGAACCGAGGCTCACCACGATCCGCGGTGTCACCGCGCTGGAAGACAGCGTCCGCGAGATGCCCGAGGGAGTCGTGCTGCGGTTCGGGCAGCTCTATGGCCCCGGAACCTGGTATGCGCCGGACGGGCTCCGCGCCGATGCGGCGCGCGCCGGCACGCTCCCTGCCACGCAGACGGTGACCTCGTTCGTTCATGTTGAGGATGCTGCGGAGGCGACGCTTCGAGCGCTGAGGTGGCCTGCGAGAACCTGGAACATCGTCGACGACGAGCCCGCCGCCGCCACTGAGTGGGTTCCCGTCTTCGCTTGCGCGGTCGGCGGTCCCCGCCCCGTGGTCGAGGCCGGTGGTGACATCGGCCGACCGGTCAGCAACGCCCGCGCCCGCGCGGAGGGCTGGGAGATGCTGTACCCGAGCTGGCGCGACGGGTTCTCTGCACGCTGAGATCGCCGTAGTGCCCGCGCAGATTCCCCTCGGGAGGGACGCTACGCCCCAGCCATCGCTCGATGGGAGCACGTCACCGGATGGCCGGCTCCGGCCCCTGCGATCCTGGACGGCGGCAGCAGGCACCGACCCGCAGTTCGTGGCCAGGCTGAACTCGCATTGGATGCCCTGCACCGCGGGCTCTTTCGCTGCTACCCGGTGTCGCTCATCGAGCCCGCTGTCGATGGGACACTTTCACCCCTCAGTGAGCTGCTCTCTCACCGCACTGTGAGCCCGATGGTCTGGAAGAGCATCCGTTCCAGAAGTGCGCCGCGTTCGGCCAGGAGATCGCCGGCCGCGACGCGGTCGGCGGAGCTCACGACGTCGACGGTCATCTTGAGGCCGTCGAAGGCGCCGACGAGCACGGTGGCGAGCGCATCAGGATCGATGGTCGGGTTCGGGTCGGCGACGAGTGCGGCGTCGCGGATGAGATCTGCGACGACGTCGATCCAGCGTTGCGTCATCGATGCGGCGAGGTCACGCGTGGATGCGACGCCGGACAGGCTCTGGGTGAGGCGAGAGATCACCCACGCGTCGGAGTCCTTATCGTGGAGGGAGAGCATCGCGGGCAAGAGCTGCCGGATGCGCGGCTCGCCGCCCGGAGTCTGGACGAGGATGCGCTCCACGTCGGCGAGCCACCGGCGGTGTCGTTCCTCGAGCACCGCGACGGCGAGGGCTTCCTTGCTGTCGAAGTGGAAGTACACCGATCCCTTTGACAAACCGCTCGCCTCGACGATGTCCACCATGCGGGCACGCTCGTAGCCGAGACGAGCGAAGACGCCCGCCGCCGCGTCGATGATCACGTCACGCGACGCCGCTCCCTGGGCCGTCGGCCCTGCGGGGCGTCCGACGCGGCGTGCGGGAACGATGTCGTCATCGCGGTGTGGACGTGTGGGCATCCTTCGAGTATAGTCGGCTTTTATTAGACCGACTGGTTTGTTTATTAGGAGCATCGTGCGCGCCATCGTCGCCGGAACCACCACCCTCATCACCGGAGCGTCCTCCGGAATCGGACGCGCGTTCGCTCAGCGACTCGCCGCCGCCGGCAGCGATCTCGTTCTGGTCGCGCGGCGCGCAGATGTCCTTGAAGAGGTCGCCCGCGACCTTCGCGCGCGTCACGGAGTGAACGTCCTGGTCCTCGCGCACGACCTGGACTCCCCGGATGCCGCCGAAACCCTTGTCGCACGCCTGCAGGCTGAGCGGGTCACAGTGGACGCACTGATCAACAACGCCGGTCTCGGCATCCACGGCGATCTCGGCAGCGCGCCGCTCGCGTCAGCGACCACGCAGATCGCGGTGAACGTGAACAGCCTGACTGCGCTGACCGCCCTCCTGCTCCCGCAGATGCTCGCACGCGGACGCGGCGCCATCGTCAACGTCGCGAGCACCGCCGGATTCCAGCCGGTGCCCCACATGGCTGTCTACTCCGCCTCGAAGGCATACGTCCTCACCTTCACCCGCGCCCTCTGGCGCGAGACCCGCGGCACCGGCGTCGACGTGCTTGCCCTCTGCCCCGGAGCGACCGACACCGCGTTCTTCGCCACCGCGGGCGACGCCGCATCCGTCGGCAGCCGCCGGAGTCCCGAACAGGTCGTCGACACCGCCCTGCGCGCCCTGCACCGCGGCAGACCCTCAGTCGTCGACGGCCGCGGAAACGCGTTCGTCTCCTGGCTCGCGCCGCGTCTGCCCGAACGGCTCGCCCTGAACATCGCGGAACGCTCCGTCCGCCCCTGAACGTCCGGGCACCCGGGCACCCGGCATCCCACCGCCCCAACGATCGAAGGAGATCGCCCATGCACATCCACGACTTCGCCCATGCCGCAGCAGCCGCCGTCAACGCGCACGACCCTGCCGCCGTGGTCGCGCTCTGGGCCGAGCCCGCCGCCTACGACTCACCCCTCACTGGACCCCAGTCCGGACTCGACGCGCTGCGCGCACGGGAGGAGGCTCTCTTCGCCGGGTTCAGCGACCTCACCGCGACTATCACCCCGCTCGGACAGGAAGTCGACACGGGCGCGATGCTCGTCCGCTTCGACGGCACCCATGACGGTGCGTACGGCGGCTTCCCTCCCACCGGCCGCACGATCGCCCTCGAGATGATCGCCGTCGTCACCTTCGCCGACGACGGCCGCGTCATCGGAGAACGCGTCTTCATCGACACCGCCGGCATCGCCGCTCAACTCGGCGGCTGACTTCACGTAGCGCGACGGCGCCGATGCTCAGCTAGGGCCAGCGTGGACGCGTTCACCTTGGGGGCCGAAGATGCTGAGGATCTCTGCTTCAATCTCCCCATCGCTGCCGAACCAATGTGGTAGGCGCGTGTCGAACTCGGCGACCTCCCCAGCTTTCAGCACGAGGTCGCGCTCCCCTACGATCAACCGCATCCGCCCGGTCAGAACATAGAGCCACTCCGCGCCCTCGTGCGTTTTCAGCCGAGGAACCGAGTGTCCGCGCGGGACCACGATCTTCCAAGCCTGCGGCATCCCGGGCTGATGAGCGAGTGGCACGACCGTGCGCCCGTTCACCCGCCGGGGACGCAACCGCACCCGGGGATCGCCGGTCTCCGGAGCACCCACCAGTTCATCCAACGGGACGCGATACACCTGCGCGAGCGGCAGCAGCACCTCCAGGCTGGCGCGACGCTGCCCGTTCTCCAGACGTGAGAGCGTGCTCGACGAGACGCCCGTCCGCTCCGAGACGTCCGCGAGCGTCAATCCCCGCGCCTCACGCAACGCCTGCAACCGCGATCCGACACGGTCCAGCACGGAGCGCACATCCGCTCCTTCGGTCGCCTCCACGGATACCATCGAACACGCTCGTCCCTGTTTCGGCAAGAAACGTTGCGGTCTCAGCACTCGTGAATCGAGGCTGTGTCCATGTCCACACCATCTCGAGCCGTCGCTGGGCTCGCTCTTGCCATACTCACGGCCTCGGTGGGCACGAGCGCCGCGAACGTCGCGCTGCCCGCGCTCGTCACGGCGTTCACCGCGACGCCGGGTCAGGTGCAGTGGGTTGTCGTCGCTTACCTACTGGCGGTCACTTCGATCAGCGTGACCGCCGGATCAGCAGGTGACCGGTGGGGCCGGCGCCGGGTGCTACTCGCGGGAATCTCCATCTTCACCGTGGGCGCCGTGGCTGGCGCTCTCGCCCCGTCGCTCGTGACGCTCGTCATCGCGCGCGGTGTCCAGGGAGTCGGAGCGGCCGTGATGACGGCGCTGCCGCTCGCCCTCGCGAGGGACCTCGTTGCCGACGGCCGCACCGGCCGCATCATGGGGCTCCTCGGCACGACGTCCGCGGTGGGCACGGCACTCGGACCGGCTCTCGGCGGCGCGCTTATCGGATGGGGCGGGTGGACATCGCCCTTCTGGATGATGGCCCTTCTCGGGGCGGCGGCACTGCCCCTCGCCCTGACGGTCCCCTCAGCGCGAACGATCACTCGTCCGCGCCACCGCTTCGACGCCACCGGAAACGTCCTCCTCGGCGCGGGCATCGCCGCGTACGCCCTCGCGCTCACCGCGCCGATGCCGAACTGGCCGACGGCACCGCTCCTGATCGGCGCCGCAGCCCTTCTGATCGGCTTCCTCGCCGTCGAGCGACGCGCCGACGCCCCCGTCCTGCCCCCAGCGATGCTGCGCCACCGGACCATCACGACCGGCATGATCACGAACGTCCTCGTCGCCACGGTCATGATGACCACGCTCGTCGTCGGGCCCTACGCCCTCCACGACGGACTGCAGCTATCACTCCCCCTCGTCGGGCTCGTCATGGCCGTCGGTCCCGTGATCTCTGCGATCAGCGGCGTCCTCGCCGGGCGACTCGTCGACCGCACCTCACCACCCGTCATGATCACCGTCAGCCTGATAGCCCTGACCGTCGGCGCCGCAGCCCTCGCCACGGTGCCCACCTGGTGGGGCGTGGCCGGCTACATCGGCGCCCTCTTCGTCCTCACGCCCGGCTATCAGCTCTTCCTCGCCGCCAACAACACCCACACCCTCAGCGCTACAGACCCCACGCAGCGCGGCGCCATCGCCGGCGCACTCGGGCTCTCCCGCAACCTCGGCCTCATCACCGGCGCCTCCGCCATGGGCGCCCTTTACGCCACGCTCGCCGCTGAGTCGGACACGGCAGCGAACGGCCCATTGGATGCCGCGCAGACCACCTTCTTCATCGCCGCACTGCTCGCCGCGATCGCGGCCGCCGCATCTCTGATTGCATCCCGCTCCCTCCAGCCCCGCGCCCAGACCGCCCCACGAAAGGAACAACCGTGAATATCCTTTACACCGCCGAGGCCACCGCTCACGGAGACGGCCGCTCCGGCCACGTCGATACCCCCGACGGCACCCTCGACATCGACATGCGCATCCCCGTCGAGATGGGAGGCCCTGGTGGAGCAGCCAACCCAGAGATCCTCTTCGCCGCCGGCTACGCGGCCTGCTTCCACGGCTCCCTCCAGCTCGCCGCACGCATGCGCAAGGTCTCCCTTCACGACACCAGCGTCACCGCCCGCGTCAGCATCGGAGCCGACACCGACGGCGCCTACCGACTCGCCGCCGCCCTCACCGCTGTGCTACCCGGCGTCCCCGCCGACCAGGCCCGCGAGCTCGTCGACGCCGCACACCAGATCTGCCCGTACTCCCACGCGACCCGAAACAACCTGGATGTCACGATCAAGGTCGCCTGAGCGGCGCCCCACAGGCGCACCCGCTCGGCAACGATACGAGGCGCCAGCAGGGAATGGGCGGGAGCCTCGCCTGTCGGCGCTTTTTGAAGAAGTCGACAACAGCTGTCACGGCAGCCGAGGTTAGTGGTCGCGATGCCGAGCCCGTCACGCCGGAAATGAGAAGAACCTCCCGCATCACTGCGGGAGGTTCTTCGTCGACCTCTATGAGGCTCACCTCGTCCAGTGGTCTGAACATCCTCAATCCGGTCGGGATGACAGGATTTGAACCTGCGACCCCTTGACCCCCAGTCAAGTGCGCTACCAAGCTGCGCCACATCCCGGTCTGCTGTCCGCTCGCGGACAACTCCCCTATCCTACCGGTTCCGCGGAGCGCTCGCGAACGCGTGTCGCAAGTCCGGAGTACGGTCTCGTCATGAGCCAGATCGAGATCCTGCCGACATCGGCCGATCGCTTCGCCGATGCGGAGCACGCCCTCACCGGAGGAGGCGACGGCGCCTCGTGCTGGTGCCAGTGGTGGATGCTGCGCAACAAGGACTTCCAGGCCGCCACCACCGATGAGCGTCGCGAGCTGCTGCGCGGAGACCTCGCGGCCACCCCGGCATCCGCGCTCATCGCCTACGTCGACGGCATCGCCGCCGGTTGGGTGAAAGTCTCACCGCGACCCGACCAGCCTCGGCTGGCCGCCACCCGCGCCTTCCAGCAGTCGCCCGAGCCGTTCGACGACGAATCCGTCTGGGCGATCACCTGCTTCGTCGTCCGCAAGGAGTTCCGCGGTCACGGGCTCGCCCGGCGCCTGCTCGACGCCGCTGTCGAGCACGCCCGCTCCCACGGCGCACGGGTCATCGAGGGCTACCCCGTCGACACCGACGCGGGAAAGACGTCGTCGAACGACCTCTACCATGGCGCGCTGTCGAGCTTCGAGGATGCCGGGTTCATCGAAGTCGCTCGTCCGGGCGCCCGGCGCCCGATCGTCTCCCTCACCGTGGCCTGATCGCCCGCTCACCACACCGAAGAATCCGACAGGGCAGAATCGAGGGATGAGCGAGCCGTCCGTCCGCATCGATGCGTGGCTCTGGGCGGTGCGCGTCTACAAGACCCGCTCCGCCGCGACCACGGCGTGCCGCGCCGGGCATGTGCGCGTCGGCGGCGAGAAAGCGAAAGCCGCCCAGGCGGTGCGCATCGGCGACGAGATCCGCGTGCGCATCGCCGGGTTCGACCGCATCCTCGTCGTCCGCCAGCTGCTCACCAAACGCGTCGGCGCACCGGTCGCCGCCCTCGCCGCGGAGGACCGCACACCGCCGCGCGAGCCGGTCGCCCAACTCGCCGTCCGTGACCGCGGCGCCGGCCGGCCCACCAAGCGCGAGCGCCGCGACATCGACCGCCTGCGCGGACGCGACGCTGTCACCGGCTACGCGACCGACGACGACTGACCGCCGAGCGATCTCAGTCGAGGTCGAGCCACGACGGCCCGTGCGCCACGGCACCGAGCGCACCCACACGCGCCCGCAGTTCCCGGTCACTCGTCACCACGACCACACTCCGGCCCGCAGCAGCAAGCGCGGCGACCTCCGCGACGATCGCGTCGTCACCCTCGGCGTCGGCGCGCACCACCGTGAGTCCCGGAACCTCCTCGACCGCCCGCGCCTGGCCCTCGACCACGACACGCAGCTCGGGGAACCACACGTCCGCGGCAAGCCCCAGCCGCCCGGCATCCATTCCCTGCATCGACAGTGCGCGCAGCCGTTCCAGCAGCCGCGCGGTCGCACCCGCCCGATCCTTCCACCAGCCGTCGGGCACTGATCCGACGACGTTCGCTGCGTCGACCACCACGACCGGGTGCACCTCGAGCAGCGACCGCAGCAGCGGCCACGACGCGGCGAAGCCCGGATGCAGCGGGAAGGAGTCGACGGCATCCACGGGCACCCACGCCAGCTCACGGCTCTCCGGATCGCTGATCACCGGCTCGAACGGCACGACGACATCCGCGACGACCGTCGCATACGTCCACACATCCACGTCGTAGACGCTGATCAGGCGCGGCTGCACGGCGGATGCCGGCACTCCCGCCTCTTCCGCCGACTCGCGCAACGCCCCCTCGCATGCGGACTCGTCCTGATGGCGCGCACCACCCGGCAACCCCCACGTGTCGCCGAAGTGGCTCCAGGCCACGCGGTGCTGCAAGAGCACGCCGCGCTGCGGATCGACGGCGAGCAGGCCCGCGGCACCGAAGCGCCCCCAGTAGCGCGTGCCATCGTCGGCCACGACCCACGCGTCACCCGGATCACGCGGCCCGTCGGGGCGGCGCGGCTCGCCGGGGGCGGGAGGCACGATCGTCACCCGCCCAGCCTGTCACACCGCTCGGGCAGGGACCGCCCTGTGGCGAAGTTTTTGCACGGCGCATGACTCCCCGACACGCCCACATCTGGACGCGACAGCGACTCACACCCCCACATATTGTGGTCAGACCAAGCTCGCCTCCCTAGATATCGAAGGCAGGATCATCATGACCTCCCCCCGTTCCGTCTCCGTCGCCGAGACCATCGACGAGTACCTCGCCCGCGCCGACTGGCGGGTCAACGCGAACGCGAACCAGGGGTACTCGCTGGGCGGCATGATCCTGAACGCGGCGGGAAAGCTCATCGCCAACTACTGGCTCGACGAGGTCTACGCACCCGAGGCGGGCACGGCGCACCGCGAGGGCGATCTCCACATCCACGACCTCGACGTCTTCGCCGGCTACTGCGCCGGGTGGTCGCTGCGGATGGTGCTCGAGCAGGGCTTCAACGGCGTGCCCGGGAAGATCGCCTCGGCACCTCCCCGCCACTTCTCCAGCGCCCTCGGCCAACTGGTCAACTTCCTCGGAACGCTGCAGAACGAGTGGGCCGGTGCGCAGGCGTTCAGCTCGTTCGACACGTATCTGGCCCCCTACGTGCGCATCGACGACCTGAGCTACAACGAGGTGCGCCAGGCGATGCAGGAGTTCATCTTCAACCTCAACGTGCCCTCCCGCTGGGGCACGCAGACACCGTTCACCAACCTGACCTTCGACTGGGTCTGCCCCGACGACCTCGCCGATCAGCATCCCCTCGTCGGCGGCCGGGTGCAGGCGTTCGCCTACGGCGACCTGTCCGAGGAGATGGCCGTCATCAACCGCGCCTTCATCGACGTGATGACCGAGGGCGACCAGGACGGCCGCGCCTTCACGTTCCCCATCCCGACCTACAACATCACGAAGGACTTCGACTGGCACGGCCCCAACACCGACGCCCTCTTCGGGATGACCGCCAAGTACGGCCTGCCCTACTTCCAGAATTTCGTGACCTCCGACCTCGACCCGCACATGATCCGCTCGATGTGCTGCCGGCTGCAACTCGACCTCACCGAGCTGCTCAAGCGCGGAAACGGACTGTTCGGCTCCGCCGAGCAGACCGGGTCGATCGGCGTCGTGACCATCAACTGCGCGCGCCTCGGGTTCGTGCACTCCGGCGACGAGGATGCCGCCATCGCCCGCCTCGACGAACTGCTCGAGATCGCCCGCGACAGCCTGGTCGCCAAGCGCGCCGTCATCGCCCGCCACCTCGACGGCGGCCTCTTCCCCTACACGCAGCGCTACCTCGGCACGCTCGACAACCACTTCTCCACGATCGGCGTCAACGGCCTCAACGAGTACGTCCGCAACTTCACGCGCGATGCCGACGACATCACCACCGCACGCGGCATGAGCCTGGCCACGCGCCTGCTCGACCACGTCCGCGCGCGCATGGTCGAGTTCCAAGAGCAGACCGGGCACATGTTCAACCTCGAGGCCACGCCCGCCGAAGGAACGACCTACCGGTTCGCGAAGGAAGACATCGCGCGCCTTCCCGGCATCCGCCATGCGGGCACCGCCGACAACCCCTACTACACGAACTCGTCGCAGCTGCCCGTCGGCTACACGAGCGACCCCTTCCTCGCCATGCAGATGCAGGAGGCGCTGCAGGCGAAGTACACCGGCGGAACGGTGCTGCACCTCTACATGGGAGAAGCGATGCCGTCGGCCGCGGCCTGCCGCGAACTCGTCCGCCGGTCGCTGTCGCGCTTCCGACTGCCGTACATCACGGTGACACCCACCTTCTCGATCTGTCCCCGTCACGGCTACCGGTCCGGCCACCACGAGCAGTGCCCCGACTGCGGGGCCGCGTGCGAGGTGTGGACGCGCGTGATGGGTTACTTCCGGCCGATCGCCAGCTTCAACATCGGGAAGAAGGGCGAAGCTGAGGAGCGGGAGTACTTCTCCGCTGCCCTTCCCGCCGAGGAGGCGACATGGTCCGCACCGCTGCAGCCTGCGAACTGAACATCGCGGGGGTCACGGCGTTCTCGACCGTGGACTGGCCCGACATGATGACCGCGACGGTCTTCCTGCAGGGCTGCCCGTGGAACTGCTTCTATTGCCACAACCCGGCGCTCATCGATCCGCGGGCGGAGGGCGCCGTCACGTGGGCCGACGTCACCGACCTGCTCTGCGAACGGATGGGACTGCTCGATGGCGTCGTCTTCTCCGGCGGCGAGCCCACCCTGCAGCACGCGCTGGTTCCGGCGATGCAGATGGTGCGCACGCTCGGTTTCCGGGTGGGCCTGCACACCGCGGGCGCCTACCCGGGGCTGCTGGCTCGTGCGCTGCCCTACGTCGATTGGGTGGGACTGGACATCAAAGCCGTGCCCGACGACTACGCCACCGTCACCGGCCGCGCCCCCAGCGGCGGACACGCCTGGCGCTCGCTCGAACTCGTGCTCGGCAACCGGCTGCTGCGCGCCGGATCGGATCACCCGCTCGACTACGAGGTGCGCACCACCGTGCACCCGGCGGCGATCGACGACGCGGGACTGCGCGAACTCGGATGCCGTCTCGCCGACGCGGGCGTCGACACGTGGGCCGTGCAGCGGTTCCGCGAGACGGGAGCTCGACAGCCACTGCCCCGCGTGAGCGCGACGGATGCCGAGGCTGCTCCCCTGTGCTTGGACGACCTGCCGGTGGAGCGGTTCCGCTCGCTGGTCATCCGCTGAGGGCGGGGCAGGAGCGAAGACGCGCGCTCAGCGCTGGCGACGCTCGCGCACCCGCATGTTGACGACGATCGGCGTGCCCTCGAAGCCGAAGATCTCGCGCAGGCGCCGCTGGATGAACCGGCGGTAGCCCGGGTCGAGGAACCCGGTGGTGAACAGCACGAACGTGGGCGGGCGGGTGCCCGCCTGCGTGCCGAAGAGGATGCGCGGCTGCTTGCCTCCGCGCAGCGGATGCGGGTGCTCCGCGATGAGCTCGGCGAGGAACGCGTTGAACTTTCCGGTCGGAATGCGCTGATCCCATGACTCGAGAGCCGTCTCCAGCGCGGGGACGAGCTTGTCGAGGTGGCGACCCGTGCGCGCGGAGATGTTCACGCGCGGAGCCCACGCGACGTGCGCGAGGTCCTGTTCGATCTCGCGTTCCAGATAGCGGCGCCGGTCGGCGTTCTCCATGTCGTCGTCGTTGAGGCGATCCCACTTGTTGAACGCCAGCACGAGCGCGCGTCCCGACTCGAGCACGAGGTCGATGATGTTCAGATCCTGCACGCTGATCGACTGCGAGACGTCGAGCACGACGACGGCCACTTCGGCCTTCTCGAGCGCGGCCGAGGTGCGCAGCGACGCGTAGAAGTCGGCGCCCTGCTGCAGGTGCACCCGACGGCGGATGCCGGCGGTGTCGACGAAGCGCCACAGCTTGCCGCCGAGTTCGACGACCTCGTCCACCGGGTCGCGCGTGGTGCCGGCGAGCTCGTTGACGACGACGCGCTCCTCACCTGCGGCCTTGTTCAGCAGCGAGGACTTGCCGACGTTGGGGCGGCCGAGGATCGCGACGCGACGCGGTCCGCCGAGCTCGCCCTTGGCGACCGCCGAGACCTCCGGCAGCACCTTCATGACCTCGTCGAGCAGGTCGGCGACCCCGCGACCGTGGATGGCCGACACGGGGTGCGGCTCACCGAGGCCCAGGTTCCACAGCGCCGCGGCCTCGGGCTCCTGGCGGGCGTCGTCGATCTTGTTCGCGACGAGGAAGACCGGCTTCTTCGTCGTGCGCAGCAGCTTCACGACGGCCTCGTCGGTCGCGGTGGCGCCGACCATGGCGTCGACGACGAACAGCACGACATCGCACAGGTCGATGGCGACCTCTGCCTGCGCGGCGACCGACCGGTCGATGCCGCGGGCATCGGGCTCCCACCCGCCGGTGTCGACGAGCGAGAAGCGGCGATCCATCCACTCGGCCTTGTAGGTGACGCGGTCACGCGTGACGCCGGGCGTGTCCTCGACGACCGCCTCGCGCCGGCCGAGGATGCGGTTCACCAGCGCCGACTTGCCGACGTTCGGCCGTCCGACGATCGCGACGACCGGCAGCGCGGGCAGCATCTCGACGACCTCGCCGCCGGCGGTGAAGCCGGCGAGCAGGTCGTCGTCCTCGTCGTCCAGGTCGTAGTCGGCGAGCGACGCGCGCAGCGCGGCGGCCCGCTGTTCGGCGAGCTCCTCGTCGAGGTTCGCGAGCTTCTCTTCGATCTGGTCGGGACCGGCCTCGTACTCGTCTTCAGCGGCCATCGTGGTTCTCCTGTGGGGTGGGGACAGTCGCAGAGATCACGTCGAGGACGGCCTCCACGGTCTGAGCGAAATCGAGATCGGTCGAATCGACGACCGTCACGCCGTCGGCGGCGGTGAGGAAGTCGACGACGGCACTGTCGGCGGCATCCCGGCGGTGCAGCGCCGCGGCGACGGCGCCGGCGTCTTCGCCGGACAGCTCCGCGCTGCGCCGGGCGGCGCGCACGTCGGGTGCGGCGGTGAGGAGGATCCGCACCGCCGCGTCGGGGGCGACGACGGTGGCGATGTCGCGGCCTTCGACGACGACACCGGGACGGCCCGACTCGCGGACGAGCCGGCGGAACAGCTCGTTGACCTGCGCGCGCACGGCGGGAACGCGCGCGACGCCGCTGACGGCGGCGGTCACCCGCGGCTCACGGATCGCGGCGGTGACGTCGGTCTCTCCCACGCGCACCCAGTAGTCGTCGGGGTCGAGCGAGATGGCGTAGGGGAAGTCGGATGCCGCAGCCACCACGACGGCTTCGTCCGCCGTGTCGGAGGCAGCGCCCGTCCCCCGCGCCAGCACGTGCCATGCGAGGGCACGGTAGGCGGCGCCGGTGTCGAGGTAGCCGTAGCCGCGTGCGCGCGCGACCTGTTTGGACACGCTGGACTTGCCCGAACCGGCGGGCCCGTCGATGGCGATGGTGACGGTCATGAGGGCAGGCTCGCGATCTTCCAGCCGCGTGCGAGAAGGCCCTCCTCGGCGTGACGGACGATGGTCGGGTCGACACTGATCTCGGCCAGACCGAACTGCGCTCCGGGCGAATGCTCCAGGCGCAGGTCTTCGACGTTGACCCCGAGCTCGCCGAGCTCGCCGAACAGGCGTCCGAGCTGCCCCGGCGTGTCGTCGACCATGACGACGAGACTCTCGTATCGCCGGTTCTGCCCGTGCTTGCCGGGAAGACGCTCCACCCCGTCATTGCCGCGACGGATCGTGTCGGCGACGGCGCGACGTGCGCCGGGGGCGTCGGGGGCGCGGAGGGCGTCGGCCACGGCGCGCAGGTCATCGGAGAGTGCGTCGAGCACGTCGACGACCGGGGCGGAGTTGGCACCCAGGATCTGCACCCACAGCTCGGGCGCCGAGGCCGCGATACGCGTGGTGTCGCGCACGCCCTGCCCGGCCAGACGCAGCGAGCCGTCGGGGGCGTCGACGAACCGCCCGGCCAGCAGCGATGCCACCAGCTGCGGCACGTGCGACACGAGCGCGACGGCGCGGTCGTGCTCTTCCGGCGTCATCTCGATGGGAGTCGCGCCGAGGTCGAGGGCGAGTCCCTCGACGAGGGCCAGATCGGATGCCGGAGTCTCGGCATCGCGGCAGACGACCCACGGACGGCCCACGAAGATGTCCGCGCGCGCCGAGATGGCCCCGCCGCGTTCACGACCCGCCATCGGGTGCGAGCCGATGTAGTGCGTCAGGTCGACGCCGCGCTCCCGGAGCTCGTGCAGAGGGTCGAGCTTGACGCTGGCGACATCGGTGACGACGGCATCCGGGAATGCGGCCAGCTCGTCGGCGACGACGTCGGCCGTCACGTCCGGCGGAACGGCGACGACGACCAGCAGCGGGCGGTCGTCGTCACGTGCCGCACGACCGGCACCGTAGTCGATCGCGAGCCGCAACTGCGCGGGCGACGCGTCGGCGAGCGCGACGTCGACGCCGAGCGCGCGCAACGCATGGCCGATGCTGGCACCGAGCAGCCCGGCACCGACAATCCGGACCGTGCCGGAGGTGCGGGCCGCGCGGGTGCGCAGATCGGCAACGGCCTGTTCGGTCACTGTTCTCCGCCTCAGCTGTCCCCGGGCGGCGTAGGCGCCGCCTGGCGCGCCACGGTGAGCAGCGCGCCGCGTTCCACTGTAGTCAACTCGCGGGCACGCCCCGCCGGGAGGGTTCCCAGGTGGAGCGGCCCGAACTGACGCCGTACGAGGTCGAGCACGAGGTGACCGACGGCGGCCATCATGCGCCGGACGATGCGGTTGCGTCCAGAGTGCAGCGTGAGCTCGACGAGGGAAGTGCCCCCGGACGTGTCGAGCAGGCGCGCCTTGTCGGCGGCGATCGGACCGTCCTCCAGGTCGACGCCCGCGGTCAGCTGTGCGATCGTCTGGGCGGTCACGCGACCTGTGACCTTGGCGATGTAGACCTTCGTGACCCCGAAGGAGGGGTGGGCCAGCACATGGGCGAGCTCGCCGTCGTTGGTCAGCACGAGCAGTCCCGAGGTCTCGGCATCCAGCCGGCCGACGTTGTAGAGCCGCTCGTCCCAGTCCTTCGTGAAACGGCGGAGGTCAGGTCGGCCCTGCTCGTCCTTCATCGACGAGACGACGCCGGTCGGCTTGTTGAGCATGACGTAGCGCTTGGTGGTGTCGAGCTGGATCGCGGTGCCGTCCACATCGACGAGGTCGGATGCCGGGTCGATGCGGCGTCCGAGCTCGGTGACGACCTCTCCGTTCACGCGGATCCGGCCCTCCACGATGTACTGCTCGCAGACCCGACGCGAGGCGACTCCGGCATTGGCGAGCACCTTCTGCAGGCGCACGCCCTCGGCATCCGCTGTGTTCGTCATCGCAGCACCTCCGCGTCGAAACCGTCCGAGCCGTCGTCGAGCAGCGGCGAGATGTGCGGTAGCTCGTCGAGGGAGTTGATGCCCAGGTTCACCAGCAGCGCGTCCGTCGTGCCGTAGTTGATCGCGCCGGTCTCGGGGTCGGTGAACAGCTCGGTGATGAGGCCTCGCGCCAGCAGCGTGCGCACCACCGAGTCGACGTTGACGGCGCGGATCGAGGCGACCTGGCTGCGCGTGACGGGCTGCTTGTACGCGATGACGGCGAGCGTCTCCAGCGCCGCCTGCGACAGGCGCGACGGGGCCTGGCCGCCGACGTACTCGGCGATGAGGTCGTCGTGCTCATCTCGCACGTACAGCCGCCAGCCGCCACCCACTTCGCGAAGCTCGAAACCACGGCGAGGGCCGCCCGTCTCGCCGTCGTAGTCGGCGACGAGCGTTTCGACGGCCTGACGAACGGTCGGCACCGGGGCACCGACGGCGGCGGCGAGGGCGACGAGACTCTGCGGCTCGTCGACGATCAGCAGGATGGCCTCGATGCGGCGCGCGACGTCAGCGGGCTCCTGTGAGCGCACCGGTGGGGCGGTGTCGCTGTCGGTCTCAGTGGTCATAGTCGGCTCCCAGGGTGGCGAGGTTCTCTTCGGACCACCGCTCGGCGGTCCAGCGCAGGGTCAGCTCGCCGAGCGGCTCGATCTGCTCGAACGAGAGGGCGGCGTGACGGTAGAGCTCGAGCACCGCGAGGAAGCGCGCGACGACGACACCAGTCTGCGCGACCCCGGCGACGAGCTCTCGGAAGTTGAGGGTTCCGGCGTCACGCAGCAGCGTCACGACGATCGCGGCCTGCTCGCGGATGGATACGAGCGGCGCGTGCAGGTGGTCGAGCCCGACGTGCGGAATCTCCTTGGGGGCGAAGGCGAGCATCGCGAGGGCGGCGAAGTCCTCTTTCGACAGCGTCCAGACGAGCTCGGGAACGGCGCGACGGTACTTCTCGTCGAGGCGCACCGCGCGCACGTGCCGCCGGTCTTCGCGACGGAGGCTCCGTTCGAACCAGGCCGACACCTCCTTGAACGCGCGGTACTGCAGCAGCCGCGCGAACAGCAGGTCGCGCGCTTCGAGCAGGGCGACGGACTCGGCATCCACGAGTTCACCCTGCGGCAGCAGACCGGCGACCTTCATGTCGAGCAGCGTCGCCGCCACGACGAGGAACTCGGAGGCCTGATCCAGTTCGTCGTCGGACTCGAGACCCTTCAGATACGAGATGAACTCGTCGGTGACCCGGCTGAGGGAGATCTCGGTGATGTCGAGCTCATGCTTGCCGAGGAGCGTCAGCAGAAGGTCGAACGGGCCGTCGAAGTTGGCGAGGGAGACCCGGAACCCGGTCGACTCGCTCTCCGAAGCGGTCGGAGTCTCCGCGGTGGCGACCTCGGGGTCGTCAGGCGACGGCGCCACGAGCCACCAGCTCCCGCGCGAGGCGCAGGTAGGCCTGGGCGGCGGCGTGCTCCGGGGCGAACGTCGTGATGGGAACGCCCGACACCGACGCGTCTGGGAACTTCACCGTGCGCCCGATCACCGTCTCGAGGACGTCGTCGCCGAACGCCTCCACGACGCGCTCGAGCACCTCGCGCGAGTGGAGCGTGCGCGGGTCGTACATCGTCGCGAGCACACCGTCCAGCTCGATCGCCGGGTTGAGCCGGTCGCGCACCTTGTCGATCGTCTCGATGAGCAGGGCGACCCCGCGCAGGGCGAAGAACTCGCACTCCAGCGGGATGAGCACGCCGTGGCTCGCCGTGAGCGCGTTGACCGTCAGCAGACCCAGGGAGGGCTGGCAGTCGATGAGGATGACGTCGTACTCCCCCGCGACCTTGCGCAGAACGCGGGCGAGGATCGTCTCACGGGCGACCTCGTTGACGAGGTGCACCTCCGCCGCCGACAGGTCGATGTTGGCGGGGATGACGTCCAGCCCGTCCACCGAGGTGTGCACGATCGTCTCGTGCGGGTCGCGCTTGGTGTCCAGCAGCAGGTCGTAGATCGTCGGGATGTCGTGGGTCTGGATGCCCAGGCCCGCCGACAGCGCACCCTGGGGGTCGAAGTCGATGGCGAGCACGCGACGCCCGTACTGGGCAAGCGAGGCGGCCAGGTTGATCGTGGTCGTCGTCTTGCCGACGCCGCCCTTCTGGTTGCACAGGGCGATGATGCGCGCGGGGCCGTGCGCCGACAGCGGCGGCGGGGTCGGGAAGCCCTGGTACGGCCGACCGGTGGGACCGATGGGCACGTCCTCCGAGAGGGCCTTCTTCGTCCCCCGCGTCTTATCCGCCACCGACACTCCTGCTTCCTGATGCCCTTCCCAGGGCCGGACGGACCTGCGCCGCCGTGTTCCTCGATTCTCGCACAGGGTGGCGGCGGCTCAGCCGAGGCCCCGCAGGGTGTCGACGTCGACGAGCCCGGCGTGAAGCCCTCCACCGGCGATCAGCGACGGGATCGATACGGTCCGGATCTCGTTCTCGACGACGTCGCGTGCGTGCTGGAGGGATGCCGAGACCTCCGGCGATCCGGTGAGGGCGACGATCCGCGCGACATCGTCCGCGGTGTAGCCGTCGTCGGTCAGCCACTGCTGCAGTCGCTGGGTCGCGTCGGCGGCGCTCGCGGCGTTCATCCATTCCTGGGTCGTGGTGCCGTCGGACGCCTGCGTCGTGAACAGCTGCTCGAGGATGTACCAGTCCCCGGTCGGTGCGGCAGCGGCGTTCGACGGGCCCGCGGCCGCGCGTTCGGCCTCGAACGCGCGGGTCGCGGCGAGATAGGTGGCGACCAGCTGCGAGTTGGCGAACTTGTCACCGAAGCCGCCGCGGATCGGATACGCGAGGTAGGTCACGTTGTGTGTGCCGTCGAAGCCGGCGTCGCGCATGTTGCGGAACAACTGCGCGCAGTAGCGGCATCCGGGATCGAGAACCTCCAGCGCCGTGGGACGCCCGGCGGTGTACCCGCCGAGATAGGTGGCGTCGGCGGAGGCGAAGTCCGCGGCATCCCAGGTGCGCAGTCGACTCGGGATCGTCGCGATCGTGTCGCCCACCGACGCGAACTCGCGTCCGAAAGCGCCGAAGACGTCGCCCTCTCCGATCGACTCCCAGAAGCCGGGCTGGCCGGCGTCGATCGAGCACGCCTGTGCGGCCAGCGAGCAGGCCTGCGCGTTCTGCTTGTCGCAGGTGCCGTAGACGAAGAGGTTCAGGCCGCTGCGCCCGACGAGATAGAGGCTGACGACGAGGCTCAGCACCATGAGCCACGCGACCACCTCGATCGCGATGCTGGCCGGACGCACCAGTCGCGGCGCCCGCAGCGCCAGAGGCGCCAGCAGCGAGTTCTTGACGTCGTCGCGGAACGTCGTGTCGCACGGACGCATGGTCACCCGACGCCACGCGCAGCTCCACGCCGTGCCGAGAAGCCTGCGGTATTTCGCCGATACCGCCGAGAGCACCAGCACGACGATGAACGCGACGATGCAGACCATGTCACAGTCCCTTCATCATCGCGGTCATGACCTCGAGCGTGCGGTCGATGTCCGCGTCGGTGTTGTGGGCGCCGACGCTGAAGCGCACGAGCGGCCCGAGGCCGCGGCGCTCGAGAATCCAGTAGTGCGCGCAGAACGCGCCGCTGCGGACGGCGATGCCGGCGCGCGCGAGGAAGGCGGCGAGCCGGTGCCCGTCGACGCGCTCGGGCAGCACCGAGATCACCGGCGACGCCGCACCGATCATCTGCAGACGCGGCAGCGCGGCGAGGCCGTCGTGAAGTCGCGCGCCCAGTCGGGCTTCGTACGCGGACAGTGTCTCGCCGCCGGCGCCGCGGACGTCGCCGAGCCAGTCCAATGCAGCGCCGAACCCGATGATCTCCGCCCATGCCTGCAGACCCGGTTCGAGCCGCGTGTGGGGGTCGGGCAGCAGGGCGAAGTCGTCGGCCGTGACGGCACTGACCTGGCCGCCGCCCACCAGGACGGGATCGAGTGAGAGCAGCAGCTCACGGGTGGCGACGACCACACCGAGCGAGGGGCCGTACATCTTGTGCGCCGAGAAGCAGATCGCGTCGGCGTCGAGACCGCGAAGAGCGTCCAACGCGTGACCCGCCGCCTGAGCCGCGTCGACGATCACGATGCCGCCCCCGCGGTGCACGCTCGCGATGAGCTCACGAAGGTCCGGCGTCACGGCGCCGATCACGTTGTCCATCGCCGACACGACCACGACGGCGTCCCGCACCGCCTCGGGATCGACGAGCACGCGGGCGTCGTCGTCTCGCTCCACGACGACGCGCGGGATGCCGGCGCGCCGCGCGGCCGCGATCGTCGAGAGGAACACGGCGTTGTGCTCGGTGACGGTCGTGACGATGCGCGCGAAGCGCCCGGGCGGCAGTGCCGACAGCAGCAGGTTGAGTCCGTACGTCGTGTTCAGTGTGAAGGCGCACGAGTAGTGGCGAGGAGACACCCCCAGGGTGGCCAGGACCCGCTCTCGGACCCGTGCCACCTCGGCATCCACCCGGCGCCCCGCGTCGTAGCGCACACGCCCTCCGCAGGCGTAGAGGCGCTGGTAGTAGTCCTGGACGGCGTCGATCACCGGCTGCGGTCGCAGCGTCTGGCAGGCGGAGTCGAGGTAGACCTCGTCGGCGCTCAGATACTCGAAGCCCGGTCGGCCGCCGGCTCCGGCCGTCGGCGCGCCGGACGCGCGGTCGGCATGCCGGCCGAACAGCCCTCGTCGGGTCGGTCGGCGCGCGGCATCCATTCCGCCATTGTGGTCGGACCTCTCGGGTCCGCGTCGGGGCTCCGGCCGTGAAAGATCCGGACGCCGCCGAGGTTCAGATGAGACTGCCGATGACGTCCAGTCGCACCTGGGCCGCCACCGCGATCACGAGGTAGTCCAGCACGACGACGAGGGGAAGCCACGACAGCACGGCGACGCCGATGCGCCGCACGCCGACCGCACTGCCCCAGACGCCGTCGGCCAGGGTCCACCCCAGCACCGTCCAGAACAGCGGGATCGTCACGAGCCAGATGACCATGCACCAGGGGCACAGCGAGCCGTATTCGAAGACACTGCGGTAGGCGAGCACGTGCACGAACACGAACGCACCGGCGACGAAGATCGCGTACACGCGCCAGAACCACGTACGCAGCCCTCCGGGCGCGGCGAGGGCCGAGACACCGGCGTAGACCGGCCCGAAGAACAGCATGATGCCGATGATCGCGTTGCTGAATCCCAGCAGGTTGCCACCCGGCGACAGCAGGTTCGGCCCGCACGTCACGATCGGGCTGATGCTGCAGCTGATCAGCGGCGTGCCACCGGTCAGCTGGCCGATGTACTCCAGGTACAGCAGAAACGCGACGATGCCGCCGAGCGCCCCGGCGACGATCCACCAGATCGCAAGACCGCGCCCCGGAAGGTGAAGGCGAGGCGTCGCGGCGGTGGTCGCGGGGGCGGAAGGCGCAACGATCATGGCGCCATCGTCTCTCGCCGTCGGTCGTCGCGTCGTCTCGATGCGCCGTATTTATACCGCCGCGGCGGCGGGAGCCGACATCCGCGCGCGGCTCAGCGTGCCCGCGGGTGCGACGTGAGGTACACGTCGCGCAGGGCGTCGACGGTCACGTGCGTGTAGATCTGCGTCGTCGCCACCGATGCGTGACCGAGCAGTTCCTGCACGACGCGCACGTCGGCCCCGCCCTGCAGGAGGTGCGTCGCGAAGGAGTGCCGGAAGGTGTGCGGCGACACGTGCGCGCGCAGGCCCGCCCGCTCGGCCGCCGCCTGAATGATCAGCCACGCACTCTGGCGCGACAGAGGCGCCCCGCGCGCGCCGAGGAACAATCGCGGGGTCGCGTGCCCGCGACGTGAAAGTTCCGGGCGCGAGCGCGCCAGATAGGCGTCGACGGCGGCCCGAGCGTACGAGCCGACCGGCACGATGCGCTCCTTCTGTCCCTTTCCGCGTACGCGCAGCAGGTCGGCGTCGCCGGCGATGTCATCGACGTCGAGCTGCATCACTTCCGAGACGCGCGCACCGGTGGCGTAGAGCAGTTCGAGCAGGGCGCGGTCGCGAAGTCGGATCACATCGGTCTCGGTCGCGGCGCCGGGTGCGGGGCCCGCGGCATCCAGGAGCGCGCCGATCTGATCGATCGTCAACGCCTTCGGCAGGCGCTGGGGGGTCTTCGGCGGGGTCAGGCGATCGCTCGCGTCCGACGTCTCGATGCCCTCCCGCACGAGGAAGCGGTGCAGGCCGCGCACGGACGACTGCAACCGCGCCAGAGACGTCGCCGCGGGCGGTGGATCAGCAGCGGCGCGATCGGCGGCGAACTGCGCGACCAGCGCCGGAGTGATCGCCGACGTGTCCTCGACGCCGGCGGCCGCAAGCCACTCGCGATAGCCTTCGAGGTCACGGCGGTAGGCCGCGATCGTGTGCTCGGAGAGCCCGCGCTCGATCGTGATGTGACGCAGGTATGCGTCGACCGCACGCTCGAGCCTCACCGCATCACCGGCCGCGAGGAACGCTCACCGACACGCGTCATCGCGCGAGGCCGGATCCGTCCTCGCCGATGCGCCGCGACCGCCGCGGCCAGGGGGCGTCGCCCGGAGCCAGCGTCGCCCAGTCGCGCGCACGCGACGCGTGGGCGGCGAGCGTGCCGACGACCAGAGACGGATTCTGCACGCGGCGCGCGAGCACGGCGTCGACGACCTCGTCCAGAGGCACCCACCGCACCTCGATGTCGGCTTCCTCCGCCTCCCGCGCGAACGTCTCGTCCGCCGCACGCAGGTCGCGCGCGAGGTAGATGCGGATGGTCTCGTCGCTGCCGCCGGGCGAGGTCATGAACTCCCCCAGCACGTGCCAGGATGCCGCGACCAGGTCCGCCTCCTCGGCGAGCTCACGCTGGGCCGCCACGAGCGGCGACTCCCCTCCGATGTCGAGCAGCCCCGCAGGGATCTCCCAGTCGCGCAGTCGCACGGGGTGACGGTACTGCTTGATGAGCAGCACCCGATCGTTCTCGTCGAGCGCGAACACCGCCACTGCGCCGGTGTGATCCATGTACTCGCGGACGATGGACGTCCCGTTGTAGGCGAGTTCGTCGCGACGGATGTTCCATACCCGACCGACGAACGGCGTCTCACTGCGGACGACCTCGACGTCCACTGCCTCGTCGGCCAGCGGCTCCGCACCGCTCGGGTCAGTCACCCTCCACCTCGAAGAGCTCACTCGAGCGGTGCCGCTCCAGCGCCGCCGCGATGAGACCGCGGAACAGCGGGTTCGCCTCGGTCGGCCGCGAACGCAGTTCGGGGTGGGCCTGCGTGGCGATGTAGTACGGGTGCACCTCGCGCGGCAGCTCGACGTACTCGACGAGCCCATGATCGGGCGACAGCCCCGAGAACCGCATGCCGGCGTCGGCGATCTGATCGCGGTAGCGGTTGTTGACCTCGTAGCGGTGGCGGTGACGCTCGCTGGCGCGCTCGGCGCCGTAGACCTCCGCCGCCAGCGACCCCTCGGCCAGTTCGGCCTCGTAGAGCCCGAGCCGCATCGTGCCGCCCATGTCGCCGTGGTCGATGATGTCGACCTGCTCGGCCATCGTCGCGATCACCGGGTGCGTGGTGTCGGGATCGAACTCGCTGGACGACGCCCCCTCGATACCGGCGACGTTGCGCGCGTACTCGATGACCATGCACTGCAGTCCCAGGCAGATGCCGAGCGTGGGAATGCCCTGCTCGCGGGCGAAGCGCAGCGCGCCGAGCTTGCCCTCGATACCGCGGATGCCGAAGCCACCGGGAACGACGATGCCGTCGAGCGCGCCGAGCGCCTTCTCGGCACCCTCGGGCGTCTCGCAGAGGTCGGAGGCGATCCACTGCACCTGGACCTTCGTCTCCTGCGCGAATCCTCCGGCTTTGAGGGCCTCGGTGACCGACAGGTACGCGTCCGGAAGATCGATGTACTTGCCGACGAGACCGATCGTCACCTCGTGCTTGGGGTTGTGGACCGCGTTGAGCACCTTGCTCCAGCGCGTCCAATCGACCTCGGCGGCCTTGTTCGTAAGGCCCAGCGCGTCGACGATGTAGCCGTCGAGGCCCTGCTCGTTGAGCATGGTCGGAATGTCGTAGATCGACGGCACGTCCACCGCGTTGACCACGGCATCCTCATCGACGTCGCACATCAAGGCGATCTTGCGCTTGTTCGATTCGGTGACGGGACGGTCGCTGCGCAGCACGAGGGCGTCGGGCTGGATGCCGATGGAGCGGAGGGCGGCCACGGAGTGCTGGGTGGGCTTGGTCTTCTGCTCGCCCGACGCGCCCATGAACGGCACGAGGGAGACGTGCACGAAGAAGACGTTCTTGCGCCCGAGCTCATGGCGGATCTGGCGCGCCGACTCGATGAACGGCTGCGACTCGATGTCGCCGACGGTGCCGCCGATCTCCGTGATGATCACGTCCGGCTTGGGCGTCTCGTCGGCCTGCAGACGCATGCGGCGCTTGATCTCGTCGGTGATGTGCGGAATGACCTGCACCGTGTCGCCGAGGTACTCGCCGCGGCGCTCGCGTGCGATCACCTGGGAGTAGATCTGCCCCGTGGTCACGTTGGCGGCCTGGCTCAGCTCGATGTCGAGGAAGCGCTCGTAGTGGCCGATGTCGAGGTCGGTCTCCGCCCCGTCGTCGGTGACGAACACCTCGCCGTGCTGGAACGGGTTCATCGTGCCCGGGTCGACGTTCAGGTACGGGTCGAGCTTCTGCATCACCACGCGCAGTCCGCGCGCTGTCAGCAGATTACCCAAAGACGCGGCGGTCAGACCCTTCCCCAAAGACGAAACGACACCGCCCGTCACGAAGATGTGCTTGGTGGTGTCGCTTGAAGTCTTGCCCGCCGTCTTACCTGCTGAATGAGTGTCCGTCACGGGCTTTCATCCTATCAGTCCGGAGTGGCCGAGGCTCAGAAGCTCCCGGGCGTGCTCGAGCGCGGTCGTCGAATCGGCCAACCCCGACAGCAGTCGCGCCATCTCGGCCTCGCGGTCGGCGCCGGTGAGCGCGCGCACGCTCGAGGCGGTGACCGAGCCGTCGCCGGCCTTGACGACGCTGAGATGGTTCGAGGCGAAAGCGGCGACCTGGGCGAGGTGCGTGACCACGATGACCTGGCTCGTCTCGGCGAGGCGGGCGAGGCGGCGCCCCACCTCGATCGCCGCGGCACCGCCGATGCCGGCATCCACCTCGTCGAACACGAACGTGGGCACCCCGCCGGTGCCCGCGATGACGACCTCGATCGCGAGCATGACGCGGCTGAGCTCACCGCCGGACGCGCTCTTGGCGACCGGGCGGGGCTCGGCGCCGGGATGCGGCGCCAGCAGGATCGTGACCTCGTCCCGACCGGATGCCGAGGCGACTGCCTCCTCGACGGCGACGACCACCCGCGCGTCGGGCAGCGCCAGGGCGTGCAGCTCCTCGGTCACGGCGGCAGCCAGACGCTCCGCCGCCGCACGCCGGGCGGCGGTGAGCCGCGCTGCGGCCGCGTCCAGCGCGGCCGCAGCGTCGCGCTCGTCGCCCTGCAGACGCGCGATCCGCTCGCCGTCGTCATCGAGCTCGGCCAGTCGGAACGCGCCCGAGCGGGCCAGTTCGAGTGCGGCCTCCAGGCTGCCGTGGGCTCGCACGATGCTCGTCACGGCGGCGCGGCGCTCTTCGACCGCGGCGAGTTCGTGGGGGCCGGCATCGTCCAGATCGGCGAGGTACGCGCTCAGCTCGGTGGCGAGATCGGCGACCCGATATGAGATGTCGTCGAGTGTCGCGGCGTGGGCGGCCAGCACGGTGTCGGCGCGCACCACCCGTTCCAGAGAACGACGCGCCTCGGCGATGAGCAGGCCCACGTCGGGCACGTCACCGCCGCCCGACAGTGCGTCGTGCGCAATGGCTGCCGCCTGACGCAGCGCCTCGACGTTCGCCAGTCTCTCGGCGCGGTGCGCGAGCTCGACGTCTTCGCCCGGTTGGGGATCGACCTGCTCGATCTCGGCGAGGGCGATGCGCAGCTGCTCGGCTTCGGCCGCGCGCGCCTGCTCATTGCCGGTGATCTCCGCGATGTGAGCGGCGAGCTCACGCTGCGCAGCGTAGGCCTGGCGGTACTCCTCCGCGACGGGCGCGATCTCGGCGGCGCCGAAGCGGTCCAGCGCATCACGCTGGGCCGCACTCGAACGCAACCGCAGTTGATCGGACTGGCCGTGGACGACCACGAGCTGCTCAGCGAGATCGGCGAGCACGCCCGCGGGCGCGGCGCGGCCACCGACGCTCGCACGACTGCGCCCCTCGGCGGTGACCGTGCGACCCAGATAGAGCTCGGCACGTCCCCCGCCGATCGGCTCGACCTCTCCCCCGGCATCCGTCACGCGATCGGCCACCGGGCCCGACTCGGGAACCAGCCAGACGCCCTCGACGGCGGCCTGGGCCGCGCCCGCGCGGACGACGCCCGAGTCCGCGCGCGCTCCGAGCAGAAGACCGAGACCGGTGACGACCATCGTCTTGCCGGCGCCGGTCTCTCCGGTGATGGCGGTGAAGCCGGCACCCATCGGGAGGGTCGCGTCAGCGATGACACCGAGGTCGCGGAGCGTCATCTGCTCGATCACGCCCGGCCCTCCGCACTCGTCGGTCGCGTCGCGGAGGTCTCATCGGGACCCCGCCACCCGGTGACGGGCAGCTGGAACTTACGGACGAGCCGGTCGGTGAAGGGTGCCGGATGCAGGCGAGCGAGGCGTACGGGGCGCGCGGACTTGCCCACGACGACGCGGGCGCCGGGCGGCAGGTCGTGCGAGCGTCGCCCGTCGCACCACATGATCCCGGTGCCGTCCGTGCGCGCCAGCACCTCGATCGCGACCGTCGCCTCCGGCCCCACCACGAGAGGGCGTGCGAACAGTGCGTGGGCCGACAGCGGAACCACGGCGATCGCTTCGACGGTCGGCCAGATCACCGGCCCGCCGGCGGAGAAGTTGTACGCCGTGGAGCCTGTCGGTGTGGCGATGACGACACCGTCGCAGCCGAAGCTCGAGAGAGGACGGCGGTCGATCTCCATGACGACCTCCATCATCCGCTCGCGCGCCGCCTTCTCGACCGTCGCCTCGTTGAGCGCCCACGTCTCGTAGATGACGTCGCCGCCACCGTCTTTGACACGCACCGAGAGCGTCATCCGTTCCTCGACCTGGTAGTCGCAGGCGATGATCCGACGCATCGCGTCATCGATGTCGTCCGGATCGATCTCGGCGAGGAAGCCGACATGTCCCATATTGATACCGAGGATCGGAGCGGCACCGTCGCGCACGAGTTCGGCGGCGCGCAGAATCGTGCCGTCGCCGCCCAGCACCACCGCCAGCTCGATGTCGGCGACGGGCACGTCCGTTCCGAGGGCGGCGAGCGGGCCGAGATCAGACAGTGCGTCAACGAGCTCCGGGTCGTCGACGGCGAGAACGGGACGCGCCTCGGCGGCGATGAGCGCAGCGATCACACGCCGAGCCGCTGCCACCGTGTCGTCGCGGCGCGCGTGCGCCACGACGAGGATGGAGCGCGGCACCGTCGAATCTGTCATACCGCTCCCGTCGCTTCGTCGATCGTCCTCAGCCATTCTGTCGGATTGCCGCTGGCGACCGGACCGTCACCGTGGCCGAGTGGAGGCTGATCGCGCCGACGCAGGTGGACGAGGTATTCGTGGTTGCCATGCGTGCCGGCGAGGGGCGAGGCGATGAATCCCGCCGTCGCCAGCCCCGCGTCCCACGCGGCCCACAGCACGCCGGCGGCAGCGTCGGAGCGGGCCGCGGCATCCGTGACCAGTCCCTCACGAACGCCGGTCCGCCCCACCTCGAACTGCGGCTTGATCAGCAGAACGATGTCGCTCTCCGCCGTCGCGACGGCTGCGACAGCCGGCACCACGAGAGTGAGCGAGATGAACGACAGATCAGCGACGATCACCTCGGGATCGACCGCGAACCCGGCAGCCTCTGACAGCGACGCTGCCGTCATGTAGCGGACGTTGAACCCCTCGACGACGGTGACGCGCGCGTCGGCACGGATCACGGGCGCCAGCTGATCGTGGCCGACGTCCACGGCCACCACCCGGCGCGCACCGCGTTCGCGGAGAACCTGGGTGAACCCGCCCGTGGAGGCGCCGAGGTCGAGCGCTTCGCGTCCGGCCACCTCCACGTCGAAAGCATCCAGCGCAGCCACGAGCTTGTGGGCCGCTCGGCTCACGTAGTGGTCGGCACCGTCGACGACGAGAACCGCATCGTCCGACACCGGGGTCGACGGCTTGACGACATAGACGCCGTCGACGCTGACCAGACCCGCCTCGATGTCACGCACCGCCTGCGTGCGGGACCGCGAGAGGCCCCGAGACGCCAGCGCCGCGTCCAGTCGAGCCGTCACTGCGCGCCGTCGCGCGGGCCGGACTCCAGCCGGCGCGCCAGATCATCGTGCAGCGCGGCGTAGGCGGCCGCCCGCTCGGCGAGTGGCTGCTCCTCGATCACCTCGAGCGCGGACAGCAGGTCCTCGCGGCGGGCGTGCGAGTCGTCGGCGTTCATGGACATGCCTTCCACGATAGTCGCCGATGTCGACACGACCAGGGCGCAGCTGCAGGTCCCGCCATCGGCGGGGCCGGCGCGTGGAGTCGTGTTAACGGGAAATGGCCACCCAGCGTTGGGTGGCCATTTCCTGAAAAGAAGTCCGGCGGTGTCCTACTCTCCCACAGGGTCCCCCCTGCAGTACCATCGGCGCTGTGAGGCTTAGCTTCCGGGTTCGGAATGTGACCGGGCGTTTCCCTCACGCTATGGCCGCCGAAACACTATTGATGTTTCATCAAGCACACAACGATCAAAAATGATGTTTGTGTGTGTTCTCGACCGTACATCGAGAACCACTCAGTGGACGCAAGCACCAAAACGGTGTGTTATCAAGTCATCGGCTTTGGCTGGGAGCCTCTCACCCGAAGGTATGGAAATCTCATCTTGAGGCCGGCTTCCCGCTTAGATGCTTTCAGCGGTTATCCATCCCGAACGTAGCTAACCAGCGGTGCTCCTGGCGGAACAACTGGCACACCAGAGGTTCGTCCAACCCGGTCCTCTCGTACTAGGGTCAGATCCTCTCAAATTTCCTACGCGCGCAGCGGATAGGGACCGAACTGTCTCACGACGTTCTAAACCCAGCTCGCGTACCGCTTTAATGGGCGAACAGCCCAACCCTTGGGACCTACTCCAGCCCCAGGATGCGACGAGCCGACATCGAGGTGCCAAACCATGCCGTCGATATGGACTCTTGGGCAAGATCAGCCTGTTATCCCCGAGGTACCTTTTATCCGTTGAGCGACAGCGCTTCCACAAGCCACTGCCGGATCACTAGTCCCGACTTTCGTCCCTGCTCGACCTGTCAGTCTCACAGTCAAGCTCCCTTGTGCACTTACACTCGCCACCTGATTGCCAACCAGGTTGAGGGAACCTTTGGGCGCCTCCGTTACTTTTTGGGAGGCAACCGCCCCAGTTAAACTACCCACCAGGCACTGTCCCTGAACCGGATTACGGTTCGAAGTTAGATATCCAGAGTGACCAGAGTGGTATTTCAACAATGACTCCACGGTAACTAGCGTCACCGCTTCACAGTCTCCCACCTATCCTACACAAGCCACACCGAACACCAATACCAAGCTGTAGTAAAGGTCACGGGGTCTTTCCGTCCTGCTGCGCGTAACGAGCATCTTTACTCGTAGTGCAATTTCGCCGAGTTCGCGGTTGAGACAGTTGGGAAGTCGTTACGCCATTCGTGCAGGTCGGAACTTACCCGACAAGGAATTTCGCTACCTTAGGATGGTTATAGTTACCACCGCCGTTTACTGGGGCTTAAATTCTCAGCTTCGCCTTGCGGCTAACCGGTCCTCTTAACCTTCCAGCACCGGGCAGGCGTCAGTCCGTATACATCGTCTTGCGACTTGGCACGGACCTGTGTTTTTAATAAACAGTCGCTACCCACTAGTCTCTGCGGCCACCACACCCTTTTTGAGGCAAGCTCATATAAGTGGATGGCCCCCCTTCTCCCGAAGTTACGGGGGCATTTTGCCGAGTTCCTTAACCACGATTCTCTCGATCTCCTTGGTATTCTCTACCTGACCACCTGAGTCGGTTTGGGGTACGGGCAGCTAGAACCTCGCGTCGATGCTTTTCTTGGCAGCATAGGATCACCCACTTTTTATCCGCATCGTGTCTCAGCCGTAACGAGTCACGGATTTGCCTATGACTCGGCCTACGCACTTGCACCAGGACAACCATCGCCTGGCTTGGGCTACCTTCCTGCGTCACACCTGTTAATACGCTAACCGCACCAGCATGGGGTCATGCGCTAGCCCTGAAGCTCTCACCCCGAAGGGATCGATACGACAGGATTCGGGCACTTAGCACCACTGGATTAGCTTGGGCGGTTCTTCGCCGGTACGGGAATATCAACCCGTTGTCCATCGACTACGCCTGTCGGCCTCGCCTTAGGTCCCGACTTACCCAGGGAAGATTAGCTTGACCCTGGAACCCTTGGTCTTTCGGAGGACGTGTTTCTCACACGTCTTTCGCTACTCATGCCTGCATTCTCACTCGTGTAGCCTCCACGGCTGGTTCACACCGCCGCTTCGCTGGCCACACGACGCTCTCCTACCCATCAACACGGCTGGACCACGAAGGCCTACCAAAAATGTCAATGCCACAACTTCGGTGGCGTGCTTGAGCCCCGTTACATTGTCGGCGCGGAATCACTTGACCAGTGAGCTATTACGCACTCTTTCAAGGGTGGCTGCTTCTAAGCCAACCTCCTGGTTGTCAAGGCAACTCCACATCCTTTCCCACTTAGCACGCGCTTTGGGACCTTAGTTGGTGGTCTGGGTTGTTTCCCTCTCGACTATGAAGCTTATCCCCCACAGTCTCACTGCTGCGCTCTCACTTACCGGCATTCGGAGTTTGGCTGACGTCAGTAACCTTGTAGGGCCCATCGGCCATCCAGTAGCTCTACCTCCGGCAAGAAACACGCAACGCTGCACCTAAATGCATTTCGGAGAGAACCAGCTATCACGAAGTTTGATTGGCCTTTCACCCCTATCCACAGCTCATCCCCTCAGTTTTCAACCTAAGTGGGTTCGGCCCTCCACGACGTCTTACCGTCGCTTCAGCCTGGCCATGGATAGATCACTTCGCTTCGGGTCTAGGACACGCGACTGAATCGCCCTATTCAGACTCGCTTTCGCTACGGCTACCCCACACGGGTTAACCTCGCCACGTATCGCTAACTCGCAGGCTCATTCTTCAAAAGGCACGCTGTCACCCCTACTAAGGAGGCTCCAACGGTTTGTAAGCAAACGGTTTCAGGTACTATTTCACTCCCCTCCCGGGGTACTTTTCACCTTTCCCTCACGGTACTTGTCCGCTATCGGTCATCTGGGAGTATTTAGGCTTATCAGGTGGTCCTGACAGATTCACACGGGATTTCTCGGGCCCCGTGCTACTTGGGATACTCTTCGCGCCAAGAGAAGCATTTCGACTACGGGGTTGGCACCCTCTATGACCCGCCTTTCAATGCGGTTCGTCTATACCTTCTTGTAACGCCGACACATCGGCAGACATGTCTGAAAAGTCCCACAACCCCCAACGTGCAACGCCTGCCGGCTATCACACACGCTAGGTTTAGCCTGATCCGGTTTCGCTCGCCACTACTAACGGAATCGCGGTTGCTTTCTCTTCCTGTGGGTACTGAGATGTTTCACTTCCCCACGTTCCCTCTACCCGCCCTATATATTCAGGCGGGAGTCACCAGGTACGCACGCGCCCTGGCGGGGTTTCCCCATTCGGACACCCTCGGATCAAAACTTGCTTATCAGTTCCCCGAGGCTTATCGCAGATTGCTACGTCCTTCTTCGGCTCCAGATGCCAAGGCATCCACCGTTTGCTCTTAAAGACTTGAAATCACATGAGTTCGAATCGTCAATCAAAATTGACTAATGATCTTTAAGATCATCTTCACGAGATGAAAAATCATCTCGAAGATGCTCGCGTCCACTGTGTAGTTCTCAAAGTACGGGCGGTACCCTCCCCGCACCAGCACCAGCCNGCAACAGAAAGAGTCCTGAGGTTCGTCTGCTCCCCATCCGAAGATGAAAGCGCATCCGGTCCCTCAGGACCCAACAGCGTGCACGTGCCGACTCACTCACCCCCAGCGTTCCACGCCCGAAGGCCGTACTAACTCGAAGATCGCTCCCCGACACCTCATCAAACGTTCCACCCATGAGCTAACCGGCAAGACACATTCGGTCCTGATCCGGCGCCTGGACACCCCAAAGAGTGCCAGATGCTCCTTAGAAAGGAGGTGATCCAGCCGCACCTTCCGGTACGGCTACCTTGTTACGACTTAGTCCTAATTACCGATCCCACCTTCGACGGCTCCCTCCACAAGGGTTGGGCCACCGGCTTCAGGTGTTACCGACTTTCATGACTTGACGGGCGGTGTGTACAAGACCCGGGAACGTATTCACCGCAGCGTTGCTGATCTGCGATTACTAGCGACTCCGACTTCATGAGGTCGAGTTGCAGACCTCAATCCGAACTGGGACCGGCTTTTTGGGATTCGCTCCACCTCACGGTATTGCAGCCCTTTGTACCGGCCATTGTAGCATGCGTGAAGCCCAAGACATAAGGGGCATGATGATTTGACGTCATCCCCACCTTCCTCCGAGTTGACCCCGGCAGTATCCCATGAGTTCCCACCATTACGTGCTGGCAACATAGAACGAGGGTTGCGCTCGTTGCGGGACTTAACCCAACATCTCACGACACGAGCTGACGACAACCATGCACCACCTGTTTACGAGTGTCCAAAGAGTTCTACATTTCTGCAGCGTTCTCGTATATGTCAAGCCTTGGTAAGGTTCTTCGCGTTGCATCGAATTAATCCGCATGCTCCGCCGCTTGTGCGGGTCCCCGTCAATTCCTTTGAGTTTTAGCCTTGCGGCCGTACTCCCCAGGCGGGGAACTTAATGCGTTAGCTGCGTCACGGAATCCGTGGAATGGACCCCACAACTAGTTCCCAACGTTTACGGGGTGGACTACCAGGGTATCTAAGCCTGTTTGCTCCCCACCCTTTCGCTCCTCAGCGTCAGTTACGGCCCAGAGATCTGCCTTCGCCATCGGTGTTCCTCCTGATATCTGCGCATTCCACCGCTACACCAGGAATTCCAATCTCCCCTACCGCACTCTAGTCTGCCCGTACCCACTGCAGACCCGAAGTTGAGCCTCGGGATTTCACAGCAGACGCGACAAACCGCCTACGAGCTCTTTACGCCCAATAATTCCGGATAACGCTTGCGCCCTACGTATTACCGCGGCTGCTGGCACGTAGTTAGCCGGCGCTTTTTCTGCAGGTACCGTCACTTTCGCTTCTTCCCTGCTAAAAGAGGTTTACAACCCGAAGGCCGTCATCCCTCACGCGGCGTTGCTGCATCAGGCTTTCGCCCATTGTGCAATATTCCCCACTGCTGCCTCCCGTAGGAGTCTGGGCCGTGTCTCAGTCCCAGTGTGGCCGGTCACCCTCTCAGGCCGGCTACCCGTCGACGCCTTGGTGAGCCATTACCTCACCAACAAGCTGATAGGCCGCGAGCTCATCCCTGACCAAAAAATCTTTCCAACCGTTGAAGATGCCTCCACGGTTCGTATCCAGTATTAGACGCCGTTTCCAGCGCTTATCCCAGAGTCAGGGGCAGATTGCTCACGTGTTACTCACCCGTTCGCCACTGATCCACCCAGCAAGCTGAGCTTCACCGTTCGACTTGCATGTGTTAAGCACGCCGCCAGCGTTCATCCTGAGCCAGGATCAAACTCTCCAAAAAGAAAAAATGCATACACCATCGGGAAAACGACAATGCAGCGAGTTCGAAACTGACCAAAAAGGATGCCATCACTGACAATCCATAATGCCGGCACCGAAATACCGGACTTTGATCCAAAGGAATCTCACCCCACCACAAAGGCAGGGACGAGGTAATTTGGCATTTGACAAGTGCACGCTGTTGAGTTCTCAAGGATCGGACGCTCCCG
>NZ_CP022162.1:2912247-3116992 GCF_003293595.1 Microbacterium sp. PM5
TCACGGCGAACAGCACGGCGCCCACGATGAGTGAGACGAGGTAGACCCCGATGATGTTCGAGCGCTCCGTGGCATCCAACCCGAGCCCGTAGCCGAGCGAGGGATCGGTGCCGGCGTACGTCGACAACGGTCCCTGCGCGCCGAGCAGGCTGATCCCGATGAGGAAGGCCGTCGCCTGCACCGGCCACATCTCGGGTCGGCGCAGCACCCGGATGTCCACCGCCGGGTCGTCCTGGCGTAGTTCGAAGCGCACGAACCACACGAACACCGCGACCCCGGCCAGCAGCAGGGCAACGACCCAGATCCAGGCGGTGGCGCCGAGCGCCAGCTCACCGATCATCCGCATCCAGGCCAGACCGCCCGTCACGAGCAGCAGTGCCCACGCGAGGAGCACGAAGCCCCTCGTGTCGAGGCGTCGTCCACCCTCCGGGGCGGATTCGGGAACACCGATCCAGATGACGAGTGCGACGAGCGTCACGGCGATCGCCGGCACGATGAGCGTCGCGGTGAGGTTCTGGCCGCTTGCGGCGAAGATCCGTCCGGCGGCGAGAGCGCCGACGATCGCGCCGACCTCCAGCCCGACGACCAGCAGACCCGCCGCGCGGCGGGTCGTCGACACTCCGCGCTGCTGCACCCGGCCGCGCTCGAAGATGAGGGCGATCTCCAACGGCAGCCAGACGACGTAGAAGCCCTGCAACGCCCAGGCGACCAGAAAGCTCCAGAACGAGGTCGCGAACGCCAGCCACCACGTCGCCCCGGCCGTGAGGACCGCGGCGATCAGCAGGATGCGCTTGTGGCCGTACATGTCGCCGAGTTTCGCGAGCACCGGGACGACGAGCGCCGACAGCAGCAGCTGCGCCGCCTCGAACCAGTTGACGTCCGAGTCGTGGATGCCGAGGGAGACGACGATGTCGCTGAACAGCGGCACGTAGTACCCCTGCAGGATGCCGCTGACGATCTCGACCAGGATGAACCATCCGATGAGGCCGGCGGTGATGCCGAGGCCCCGGGGAAGGCGGTCCGAGCGGGTGCGGGGGCTCTTCGCCGTCGAGGAGCCTGCGGAGGAGGAGGTCACGGCGTTCACTCTAGCCACGCGTGTGTGTCGCGCACCGCAGCGGCGCCTAGGCTGAATGCCGTGACGAGCGAGCGCGAAGTACTGACATGGGACGGTTTCGGCGAGGCGACCCGGGCGCTGTCCCGATCGATCGTGGCGGACGGGTTCGTTCCCGACGTCGTGGTGGCGATCGCCCGCGGGGGTCTGCTGCCCGCCGGCGCGATCGCCTACGGCCTGGGCGTCAAGAGCTGCGGTGCCCTGAACGTGGAGTTCTACACCGGCATCGGCACCGTGCTGGAGGCTCCGGCACTCCTTCCCCCCGACCTCGACCTCGGCTACCTTCCCGGCAAGCGCGTCCTGCTCGTCGACGACGTCGCCGACAGCGGTCGCACACTCGCCCTCGCGGTGAAGATGCTGCGCGACGCCGATGCCGACGTGCGATCGGTGTGCATCTACACGAAGCCCGGCAGTGTCGCCCAGCCCGACTTCTCCTGGCGCGAGACCGACCGTTGGATCGATTTCCCCTGGTCGGCAGCCGGTTCTGTGATCGAGGAGGATGCGGGCGCGGAGGCGAGCGCCTGATGGCGATGGCCCTCGACGAGCTGGCCGATGCCGGACTCATCGACGCCGATTGGGCGCACGCGCTCGCTCCGGTGGCGCCCGACATCGCGGCGCTCGGCGAACGCCTGCGCGCCGAGACCGCGGCAGGGCGGCCGTATCTCCCCGCGGGCGACAAGGTGCTCCGCGCCTTCGCGAGACCGCTCGCGGACGTCAAGGTCCTCATCGTCGGGCAGGACCCCTACCCGACCCCGGGCCACCCGATCGGGCTCTCGTTCGCCGTGGACGCGCACGTGAGGCCCCTGCCGCGAAGCCTCGCCAACATCTACCAGGAGCTGGAAACCGACCTCGGCATCGCACGGGCACCGCACGGCGACCTCTCCGCATGGAGCGACCAGGGCGTCATGCTGCTCAACCGCGTGCTGACGGTGGCCCCCGGCGCCCCCGCATCGCACCGCGGGTGGGGATGGGAGAAGGTCACGGAACACGCCATTCGCACCCTCGTCGCCCGCGACCGACCGCTCGTCTCGGTGCTCTGGGGGCGGGATGCCGCGAACCTGCGGCCCCTTCTCGCGGGGACCCCGACCGTGGAGTCCGCCCACCCTTCGCCGCTGTCGGCCAGTCGGGGCTTCTTCGGCTCGCGTCCCTTCTCGCGTGTCAATGAGCTGCTCGTCCAGCAGGGTGCGACGCCGGTCGACTGGCGTTTAGGCTGAGCGACATGCTGGAGGAGGAGTACGACAAGAGTCGGCGGCGGCTGCCCGTGCACCTGCGCCGCAGCGAGCAGGAGCGCCCCTTCTCCTACGAGATCCGGCCCGTGCGGGACGGCGATATTCCGGACATCCGCGAGATCTACAACTACTACGTCACCAACTCGGTGGTGACCTTCGACGAGAAGAAGTGGTCGCTCGCCCAGTGGCGCGAGAAGCTCGAGCATCTCTCCAAGCTCGGCATGCCGTTCCTCGTGGCGCAGTCGCCCAGCGGGCAGATCCTCGGCTATGCACTCGTGCAGCCGATGTCGGCCAAGTCAGCGTACCGCTACAGCGTGGAGAACTCGATCTACCTCGGCCAGGCGGCGACGGGAAAGGGCCTCGGCCGCGCGCTCCTGGAGGCGCTGATCGCGGCCAGTGAGGCGGCCGGCATCCATCAGATGGTCGCGGTGATCAGCGACAAGGGGGCCGAGTCCTCCATCGCCCTGCACGAGAAGCTCGGCTTCGTCGAGGTCGGACGCATGGGACGCGTCGGCTTCAAGTTCGGCCGCTGGCTCGGCACGATCTACCTGCAGAAGCAGCTGTCGCCGGTGAAGAAGAAGCGCTCGCTGTTCTCGCGCTCGGAGCGCTCAGAGGGGTGAGGGCGCGGCGTCGCGGACCGCGTCGATCAAGGTGCGCCAGGCGCCCTCGGCGTCCGCCTCGCTGACGATCGCACGGTGGGAACGACCGTCGACGTGAGCTTCGATGGTCCAGGTGAATCGGTCGGCGCCCTGCGCGGTGGGGGCAGCGGCCGAGCCCGGGAGATGATCGCCCCTGTCCTCGGCATCCCAGGGGCAACGTTCCACGAGCTGCTTCCAGCGCGCACTCTCGTGGGGAGGTGCCGAGAGGTGCCAGCGGCGCGTGAATCCCGCGACGCCGCCGGAGCGGACCATGCTCACGGTCAGGGCGTGCGCATCGGCGTCATTCGCGGTCTCCGGCAGATCGCGCGGATCGGGATGGTTCGTCACGGCCGGTCACACCGACGGCGTTCCACGCGGTGCGGACGGCGTCGGCTTCCTCCGATCTCTCACCGTACTCCCGCTGCGCGACCGCCGTGGTCGCCGCCGCGAACGCCGAGAAATCCGCCGTCGGCGGCACGGCGCCCTGCGTCACCGTGAGGTACCAGATGCGGCCCGCTCGTTCCCACGCGTGACCGCCGAGCGCGGTGGCGACGAGGTGGAAGGCCTTGTTCGGGATGCCGGAGTTGATGTGCACGCCGCCGTTGTCCTCGCTCGTGCGGACGTAGTCGCGCATGTGGGCGGGCTGCGGGTCTTTGCCGAGAACATCGTCGTCGTAGGCCGTGCCGGGTGCCTTCATCGAGCGCAGCGCCACGCCCTGAACGGCGTCGGTGAAGATGCCGGCCCCGATCAGCCACGACGCCTCCGCGGCGCTCTCACCGGCGCGATGCTGCTCTGTCAGCGCGCCGAAGACGTCGGCGACGGATTCGTTGAGCGCTCCCGACTGTCCCTGGTACTCGAGACCGCCGCCGTGCTCGATCACGCCGTGGCCGAGCTCGTGCCCGATGACGCTGATCGAAGAGGTGAAGCCCCGGAACACCTCACCGTCGCCGTCGCCGAAGACCATCCGCTCGCCGTTCCAGAACGCGTTGTCATAGCGGTCGCCGTAGTGCACGCTCGCCGCGAGGGTTCCGCCGGCGCCGTCGATCGAGCGGCGTGCGAACGCGTCCCAGAACAGCTCGAAGCTCGCGCCCAGCCCCTCGAAGGCCTCGTTCACGGCGACGTCGGCGACGGCCGGGTCGTCTTCGCCGCGCACGCGCACGCCGGGAAGCGTTTCGCGGTGCTGCGCGTCGGAGATCACGCGGTCGGGCGCCGGCTCTCCCTGCAGGATGAGGGCGTCGCCGTCGACCGACAGATCGAGCCGTGCCCGACCGCGCGCGGGCGCTGGGTGGGAGGGCCGTGCGATCGCCAGGGTCGCGCGGGCGGCCTCTGCGGCGTTCGCGAGGTGCGGCGCGTCGGTGGCGGCCAGGCGAGACAGCAGGTACGGCGGAACGATGGCGAACATGGCGTCACCCTACGCCCGGCATCCGACGTGCGCGCCTGTCCGATGCCTCGCCCACGCAACGATCAGTCCCGCGGTGGGTCGATCACCGGGATGGAGGCGAGCAGCCGACGCGTGTAGGCGACCTGCGGCGCGAGCAGGACCTTCTCCGTCGGGCCCTCCTCGACGATGCGGCCGTCCTTCATGACGATCACCTCGTCGCAGAGGTTCTGCACCACGCCGATGTCGTGCGACACCATCACGAGGGTGAGCTGTTCGCGCTGGCGCAGCTCGCGCAGCAGCTCGAGGATCTGCGCGCGTACGGTGACATCGAGCGCCGAGAGCGGCTCGTCGCCGACGAGGATGCGCGGGCGGTGCACGATCGCGCGCGCCAGGGCGATGCGCTGGCGCTGCCCGCCCGAGAACTCGTGCGGGTAGCGGTCGGCCATCGCCGCCTCGAGGCCGACCGCTTCGAGCACCTCGCGCACGCGCGCACGACGATCGCCCGGGATCTCCAGCGCCCAGAGCGGCTCGCCGATGATCCGTCCGACGCTCATCCGGGGATCGAGCGAGGCGTAGGGATCCTGGAACACGATGCCGGTCTCGCGTCGCAGCCAGTGCAGCGAGCGGGCCGAGGCCCTCGCATCCACCGTGCGTCCGGCCACCGTCACCGTGCCGGTCGTGGGCGTGTCCAGCCCCAGCAGCACACGCACGAGCGTGGACTTGCCCGAGCCCGACTCGCCGATGATGCCGACCGCGGAGCCCTCGAAGACGTCGATGTCGGCGTCCTCGAGCGCCGTGGTCCATCGTGCCCGCTCGAACAGTCCGGTTCCGCGTTGGCGGAAGCGACGGCTGACGGCCCGCGCGCTCAGCAGGGCGTCCGCACTCATGCCGCACCCCCCGGTCGCCACAGTGTCGCGGTGGCATCGCGCAGCAACCCCTGGGTCACCGGTGATGCCGGCGCGGTCAGCAGACGCGAGAGCGGACCGTGCTCGACCACGCGCCCGTGTTCGAGTACGACGGCGTGCGTGGCGATCTGGGAGAGCACCGCCAGGTCGTGCGTGATGAACACCAGCGACATGCCGTCCCTCGCGACGAGGCCGGCGAGCAGCTCGAGCACCTCGGCCTGGATGGTGACGTCGAGCGCCGTCGTCGGCTCGTCCGCGATCAGCAGGCGAGGACGGCAGGCGAGGGCCATGGCGATGGCCACCCTCTGGCGCTGACCGCCGGAGAGCTGGTGCGGGTAGCGACGGACGATCTGGGCGGGTTCGGGAAGCCGAACCCGCTCGGCCTCTGCGATGGCGCGGGCCGCGGCATCCCTGCGTCCGAGGCCCTCGTGGATGCGCACGGACTCGGCGATCTGGCGGCCGACGGTGCGGATCGGATTGAGGGCGGTGCGCGGCTCCTGGAAGACGATGCCGATCTCATCGCCGCGCAGTCGGGCGAGCTCGCGGTCGGGCAGACCGATCAGCTCGCGCTCGTTCCATCGGATGCTGCCCGTGGCCGTGGCGGCATCCGGCAGCAGGCCGAGGATCGCGAGGGCGGTGAGTGACTTGCCCGACCCCGACTCTCCGATCAGGCCCACGCGCGCGCCGTCGGGGACGTCGAAGGAGATGTCGTCCACGACGCGGCGACCGTCGATCTCGATCGACAGATTGCGCACCACCAGGCTCACGAGATCACCGCCGTCGTGTGGGTCTGCGCCGCCGTGCGCCGGCGCGTGAGAGTGGGGTCGGTCGCTTCGCGCAGTGCGTCCCCGAGGAGGTTGAGCCCCAGCACCGTGATCGTGATCGCCAGTCCCGGCCAGACGACGCTGAGCGGGTGCACGGAGATGTACTGCTGCAGATCCTTCAGCAGCAGCCCCCAGCTGGGCTCGGTGAGTGGGGCGCCGAAGCCGAGGTAGCTGAGCCCGGCCTCGGCGAGCACGGCGACGGCCATGCCCCACGACAGCTGCACGATGAAGACCGGCGCGACGTTCGGCAGCAGGTGGCGGTACAGGTTCTGGAACGGGGTGAGGCCGGCGGCGCGACCGGCGAGCACGAAGTCGCTGTGCAGCACGCGGCGGAGTTCCGGGCGCGTCACCCGCGCGATGTTGACGCCGAAGCCGATGCCGACCGAGACGATCACCACCCACAGCGAACCACCCCACACCGACGAGATCATCATGGCGATCAGAAGAACGGGGAACGCGATGAGGATGTCGACGAGCACGGCGACGCTCTCGCGCAGCCACCGCGCGGTGAGTGCGCCGAGGGCCGCGAGGACGACACCGATCACCGTCGCCACGAGACCGGCGCCGAGCGCCACCCAGACCGTCGTGCGAGCTCCGGCCATCAGCAGGCTCAGGATGTCGCGGCCCGCGCCGTCCGTGCCGAGCAGATGCGGCCACCCCGGCAGAGCCCACCGGCCGTCGACGTCGACCGCCTGCGGATCGAACGGCAACCAGAACCGTGCGACGAGTGCGACGACGCCGATCGTCAGCACGACGAGGAGACCGAAGCGTCCCGTCGACAGCGCCCACAGCCGACGCAGCCAGGCGAACCTGCTCATTCCGCCTCCCGCTGCCGAGGGTCGATCAGCCGGTGGACGAGGTCGACGGCGAAGCCGACGACGAGCACGAACCCGGTGAGCGCGAGCAGTTCGCCCTGAACCTTGAGCAGGTCACGCTTGCCGACGTCCTCCACGAGCATGCGTCCGATGCCGGGCAGGCTGAACAGCTGCTCGATGACGACGGCGCCGACGATGATGCCGGCCACCTGCAGCCCCAGAACCGTGATGATCGACAGACCCACCGTGGGAAGTCCGTGCCGGATGAGGGCCTGCGTGCGGGTGAGCCCTTTCGCCGCCGCGGTGCGGACGAAGTCCTCTCCCGTCGCCTGGAGGGTCGCCGAACGGACGAACCGCATGAGCATCGCACCCTCGACGACGCCGATCGTGATCGCCGGCAGCAGCAGCGCCCGCACGGCGGATGCCGGGTCGCTCCACCCCGCGCGGGGAAAGCCCTGGGCGGGCAGCCACCCGAGCCAGACGGCGAACACCAGCACCAGCATCATGCCGGCCCACACCACGGGGACCGCGGCCACGGCCTGGGCGCCGACGGAGAGGGCGGTGCCGTCGGGACGGCCGCGGCGAACGGCGGAGAGCACTCCGAACGGCAGTGCGATCAGCAGCGCAACGGTCATCGCCATGAGCCCGAGTGGAATCGTCACCTGCGCCTTCTCGGCGAGCTGCCCCGCCACGGGGGCGCCCGTCAGCAGCGACTGGCCGAGATCTCCGCGAACCACGCCGGCGATCCAGCTCAGGTACTGCACCGCGATGGGCTCGCCAAGGCCCAGGCGCTCACGGATCGCGTCGACCTGCGCGGGGCTCGCGTCGATCCCGGCGATGAGCTGAGCGACATCGCCGGGAAGGACCCGGAGCGTCAGGAAGATCAGCGCACTGGCGACGAACAGGCCGAGCAGCAGCAGGGCCAGTCGCGTCAGCGCGTAACGGATCACCCCTTGCTCTTGGCCAGCTCGGCGAGGTTGATGCGCTCGTTGACGTTGACCGACGGGAAGCCGCTCACGTTCGTGCCCACCGCGACGATGGACGCACCGTTGTACAGCCAGTCGGCGGCCTGATCGTTCGCGACGATCTTCGCGGCCTGCTTCAGCAGGTCGGCGGATGTCTGCTCGTCGGTCGCGCTGAGCGACTGCTGGTAGAGCTTCTGCACCTCCGGGTTGTTGTAGGTGAAGTAGTAGTTGGGGTTCGCCCAGTTCTCGAAGTCACGGGCCTCGGTGTGCAGCACGAAACTGAGGTCGTAGTTCTTGTTGGTGTAAACGTCGTTGACCCACGTCGGAAACTCAACCTGCTTGACTTTGAGAGTGATTCCGACGTCGTTGAGGTTCGATACGAGGATCTGAGAAACTGTCGTTCCGTACCAGGACGGGATGGTGAGCGTCAGCGTCAGGTCCTGTACACCGGCCTCCGAAAGAAGCTTCTTCGCAGCGGTCGGGTCGAACGGAGCGGTGGAGGACAGATCCTCGTAGCCGGGGTCCAACTCAGGGATCGGGCCGTACAAGGTCTGCCCGGCTCCGAGCGCCTTGACGATCGCGTCGTGGTCGATGGCCTCGCGGATCGCCTGGCGCACCCGCTTGTCGGACAGAGGGGCCTTCGTCGAGTTCATCGCCAGCGTGCCCTTGTCGGTCGACTTTCCGACCTCGACAGTGAACTCGCCGCTTGCCTTGATCTGATCGCTGAGGTTTGCGTCGAAGCCAGTGACGACGTCGAGTTCTCCTGCTAGGGCGCCGTTGAGCGCTGCCTGGTTGTCGGGGATGTAGCTGAACACCACCTCTTTGACCTTCGCCTTGTCGCCCCAGTACCCGTCGTTGCGGTCGAAGGTGATCGAGTCGCCCTGCTTCCAGTTCGTCAGCTTGTACGGCCCGGTGCCGTTCGCCTTCGTCTTGCGATCGGTGGGGTCGTCCTTCTTAAGCACGAGACCGGCGCGCCCGGTGAGGTTCCACAGCAGCCCCGAATCGGGCTGGCTGAGGGTCAGCACGACGTCCTTGCCGTTCGCGGCGATGCTCTGCACGCGAGAGAGCGTGTCGGAGTCGCGGTACGAAGCGTTGGCCTTCACCTGCTGCAGAGACCACACGACGTCGTCGACCGTCAGGGGCGACCCATCGTGGAAAGTCACGCCGTCACGCAGGGTGAACGTATAGGTGAGCTTGTCGGACGAGACGGTGTGGCTGGATGCGAGCGTGTCGACGATCTGCTGGTCGGGCGTGCGCGAAACGAGACCCTGGTAGACGTTGTCGATGAGGATCTGGTCGAGAGCCGAGCCCGCCGTGGTCCTGATGTCGAGGTTGCCGGGTTCCGCGACAAGACGTACGTTCACGACCGCGTCGGGGTCGGGCGTGACCGCGGTCGGGGACGCATCGGGTGCGGACCCGCCGGAGCAGGCGCTCAGCAGCAAGGCCCCGGCGGCGAGAAGCGCGGCGGCGGCGACGGTGGTGCGGCGAAGCATGTGAGAGGTGTCCTTTCGGCAGCGCGGGCGTGCGCGTGTGCTGTGCGCAGCGGCCCGCGGACTCGGGTGCGCGTTACAGCCTAGGCTTTGCGGCGGTCGGTGCGGTCATCGGTCTTCGCTGAAGTGACACCGAGCGTCATGCGACCGGTCGACTCAGCCGCGCGCGACCTGTGCGATGAGGCGGGCAAGCTCCACCGGCTGCTCCTCCTGCACGTTGTGGCCCGAGTCGACCTCGACGACGGATGCCGTCGGGAGGCGGTGCTGGAAGTCGTCGGCATCCGTTGGCGTCACGAACCCGCGACGTCCGCGCACGAGCGTGATCGGAGCGGTGGTGGCGGCGAGATGGTCCCATCCCTCGGTGGTGAGGGCGCCGCGGATCGCGTGTCGTTGTGCCTGCGCGCTCGCCGCGGCATCCGCGTCGCCGGCCATCGCGTTGGCGAGGTGCGCGAAGTGGTGCTTCCACTCGACGCGGCCGTCCGCGCGCACGCGCGAGTTGAGGGTGACGCCGCGCGTCGCAGCCCCACGGGATCCGCCGAGGCCGAACGAGAGCGCCCGTTCGACGAGCTCGTCGCGGCTGGCCCAGTCGGTGGGGCCGGCGAAGAAAGCGGCGATCTGTGCGGCATCGCCGTCCGGGTCGATGCCGGGGGTGATGTCGACGACGATCAGCTCGCGCACCAGCTCCGGGTGCGCGGCGGCGAGCGCGGCTGCTGTCAGGCCCCCGAGCGATTGGCCGACGAGCACCTGCGGCGTGTCCCGGGTCCACGCGGCGACAGCGGGCGCGATGTCGGCCGCGAGGACGCCTCCGGTGTACGCGGCATCCGCCCGCCATGACGAGTCGCCGTGACCCGGGAGGTCCACGGCAAGGGCGGGGACGCCGAGGGCGAGCACCGTCGTATCCCAGGTGTGGGCATTGAGGCCCGCGCCGTGCAGCAGCGTCACCTGCGGGGCCGTGAAGGCGGCGGTGACCGGATCCCCGTACTGCAGAGCGCTGACGGCGCGGCCGTCGTCGAGGAGGTGCGTGAGACGGCGCACGGGCGGGACGGCGTCGATGCCGAGCTCGGCCGCCTGGTCGGCGAGGAAGGAGAACTCATCCATCCGGCCATTGTGCCTCGATCCGCGCTCGCAGCGGTCGTCGCCTACCCGTCCTAGGCTGATCGCATGAGCACCGAGCGTCGCGTCCACCTGTCCCGGTCGGCCCGTCCCGCGTATGACGCCCTCGAGGCGTTCTCCCAGACGGTCGGCACGCTCGCCGCCGAGGCGGGCATCGATGCGCGGTTGCGTGAGCTGGTGCTCATCCACGCCTCGCAGCTCAACGGCTGCGCCTACTGCGTGCGCGTGCACGTCGACCGTGCCGCTGCCGCGGGGCTCGGGGTCGACGAGATCGCCCAGCTCGCCACCTGGCGGGAGTCGGGGGTCTTCTCGGCCCGCGAGCGCGCGGCGCTCGAGCTGGCCGAGTGCTACGTGTTCATCCACGAGGGCGGCGTACCCGACGAGGTCTACGATCGCGTCGGCGGCATCCTCTCCGAGCAGGAGTACGTCGCGATCAGCTGGCTGCTGGTGTCGATCAACGCCTTCAACCGCATCACGATCGCCGGCAAGTACCCCGTCCCGCCGCGCGCGGTCCAGAGCGGCGTGGGAGAGGATCCGGCGTGAGCATCGTCTCCGGCGCCCTGAACTTCCGCGACGTCGGCGGCCTCCCGGCGAGCGGCAGCGTGACGCGAGCCGGAGTGCTGTTCCGTTCCGGCAATCTCGCCGGGCTGGACGATGCCGGACGCGACGCGCTCGTCGCTCTCGGCATCCGTCGCGTCGTCGACCTCCGCGCCGACGATGAGGTCGCCGTCGAACCCAGCCGTGTCGGCGATCTGGACCTCGAGACGATCCGGATCCCCCTCTTCCTCGGCTCCGTCGCTTCCTTCTTCGTCGAGGATCGCTCACTCGCCGACGTCTACCGCGGCCTCGTCGACGAGTCGGCCGATCGCATGGTCGCCGTCGCCCGCGCCGTGATCGCGGGTGCACCGGCGCTTGTGCACTGCACCGTCGGAAAGGACCGTACGGGCGTCGCCGTTGCGCTGCTGCTGGACGCCGTCGGCGTCGAGCATGACGCGATCGTGGCCGATTACGCGCGCACCGAAGCCATGCTTCCTGCCCGGCGCAACGCTCGCGTGCTGGCCTATCTGCGCAGCGTGCACCCGGACGCCCGCCATCTCGAAGACCTCGCCACGCGCTCGCCGGCACCGGTGATGCACGAGCTGCTCGAGGACGTGCGCGAGCGCTTCGGGTCGGGCGCCGGCTATCTCGTCGCGCACGGTCTGCGCGTCGACGAGGTGGACGCGCTCGCGGAGATCCTCATCGAACGCTGAGGTAAGGCTCGCCTTAATGAGCGTATGATGGGGCATCATGACCTCATCCGCCCCGCACGCCGTGCACGACGAGTCCGCGTGCAAGGCCTCTCGTCACGCGCGGGTGCAGCAGCTCATCACGGCGGACGAGCACGCCCTCGTCGAACTCGAGGCGCTCCTCGCGACGCTGCCGATCTGTTCGACGGGCCGCGTCTTCATCGAGGTTCCCGACGCATCGTGGATCACTCCGATCACGGTCCCGGCGCGGATGGTCGTCACCTGGCTCGATCGCTCGCACCGCAGCGGAGAGCCCGGAACCGGTCGTCCCTGTGCTCCCGGCCAGGCCGTGAGTCGAGCGGTGACCGCGTGGGCGGACGAGATGCTCTGCGCCGACGGCGACGAGTCGGCATGTCAGGACGGCACGCGCATCCACCTTCTTGGCGGCTTCCTCGGCACGGCCGACATCTTCGACCACCTCACCGAGCGCCTCGGCATCTCGCCGGCGGCAGTGCATACACCGGCGCGCTTCGGGCTGCTCAGCTCTCGCTGACCGCGCCCGCCGACGCTCCGTGGGGCACGTAGTTGCCCTCTTCGAGCCCGGCGAGGATCTCGAACCTGTTCGTCAGCGGGTTGCGCCCCGCCAGGGCGTACAGCATCGGCATCAGAAAGCCGTAACGGCGCCACTGGCGGGCGTGCACCGCTTCATGCCGCAGCACGGCCTCGCTGATGCGGGGTGAGTCGGTCAGGAAGCAGCCGCCGACGCAGACACCTCCGCGGCCGAACGTCCACGACGGCATCCCCGTGAACACCCAGAGGCCCCCGCGACGCTCGATGCGACCCGTCGACCACAGCGACCCCCAGATCCAGCCGACGGCCGTTCCCCACCAGAAACCCACGAGGCTGACGGGGGAGTCGAGCAGGATGCCGGGGATCAGTGCGTCCAGACGGCGTCCGCGCTCCACCGCGCGGGCCGCACGCTGCTGCCAGCCGGGCGGCGGCGACGCGATCACGCGAGAGCTCCGACGACTCGCAGGATGGTCCCCAGATCGTCGACGGCGGCGGCGGGCGAAGCCGGCGCGAAGCCGGCGATGGACGCTCCCACCAGCGGAGCCGTGCGTCGCACGGCGGCGATGGCTGCGGTCAGCTCCCCGAGCGTCGCACCGAACGGCGTCGGCTGGGTCACGCCGGTGAGCTCGGCGGGATCGAGCACGTCGAGGTCGACGTGGATGTAGACGGCGTCGGCGCCCGTCGCCGCCACGGCGGCGGCGACCGCGGCGCCGTCGCCGATCGCGTCGGCCGGGATCCCGCGGATGTCGCTGCCGGCGAGGTACGCAGCCTCAGCGGGGTCGAGGTCACGGGCGCCGACCAGTACCACGCGATCGGCCGTCACGGCACCGCTTCCCTGCACCGGTCCGCTTTCGCACGCCGCCCGCAGCGCCATGCCGCCGAACGCGCCCGACGGTGACGTCGCGGGCGTGTGGAGGTCGCCGTGCGCGTCGAACCACACCACCGCGAGGTTCCGGTGTCGGGCGGCGGCATGGGCGATCGCGGGGACGGCGATGCCGCAGTCTCCGCCCACGACCAGCGCCGGCTCACCTCCGGTCGCGAGTTCCGCGGTGAGAGCGTCGGCGACCCGGCTCATCGCGCTGAAGCGGCGCACGCCGGTCCCCAGCGCCTCGCCGGCCTCGGCGGGCACCTCGACACGGGCAGTCGCCGCGCGGGGCAGATCGCCGGCGATCGCCTCGGCGCCGTCCACGAGCAGCATCGCACGCGCGGCGGGGGAGCCCTGCCATTGCGGAACCACCACGAAGCGGGTCATCTTCCCGATCCTCCCTGCGCGTTCGCGCGGCGCGAGGCCGGCGTCCCGGCGCCCACGTGCGGGCGGACGCCGGAACGCCGACCGTCCTGTCTACTGCTCGAGCGCTGCCGTGCCGGTGCCGCCGCTCTTCAGGGCGGCCAGGCGCGCCTCGACCTCGGTGAGCTCGCCGACATCCTCGAGCTCGTTGAACTGGGCGTCCAGACTGGATGCCGCGAGCTCCGCCTTGCCGGCGGCGAGAGCCTCCTGGCGGCGCACCTTGTCTTCGAAGCGACCGAGCTCGCTCGTGGGATCGAGCACGTCGATCGACTTGACCGCGTCGTGCACCTTGTTCTGCGCCTCGGCCGTCTTCGCCCGCGCCAGCAGCTCGCTGCGCTTGGCCTTCAGCTGCTCGAGCTTCTGCTTCATGCCGTTGAGGCCGTCCTTGAGCTTGTCGACGACCTCTGTCTGAGACGCGATCGTGGGAGCCACGGCCTTGGCCTCGTTCTCCTCGCTGATCTGGCGCTGCAGGGCGATCTTGGCGAGGTTGTCGAACTTGTCGGCATCCGCCGTGTTGCCGCTCGCGCGCAGCTCATCGGCCTTGCGGCTGGCGGCGAGGGCCTTGTTGCCCCATTCGGCCGCGGCGCGCACGTCTTCCTCGTGGTCGCGCTCGAGCAGACGGAGGTTGCCGATGGTCTCGGCGATCGCCGACTCGGCGTCGGCGATGGAGTTGGTGTAGTCGCGCACCAACTGGTCGAGCATCTTTTGCGGGTCTTCGGCGGCGTCGAGCATCGCGTTGACGTTCGCCTTCACGAGCGTCGAGATGCGACCGAAGATGGACTGCTTTGCCATCGTTTTTCCTTTCCTAACGGGAGAATTCCCAGCGTGCGAGGGGATCGTGCGGTCGGAGGGGGCGAGCGGATGCCGAGCTCAGAAGCGACCTCCGCCGCGTCGCGAGCGGCTGCCGGCGCCGCCGAAACCACCGGGGGAGATGCTGCCGCCCCCGCCGAGGCCGCCGAAACCTCCACCGGAGCGCGAGCGGCCGCCCCCGCCGCCGTTCAGCAGCGAGTTGATGACGATGCCGCCCAGGATCGCTCCCATCATGTCGCCGCCCGTGCCCGTACGCGGCGATCCGCCGGATCCTCCGAACATGCCGCCCTGGAAGACGCCGACGTCGCTCTGCGCCGCCTGCAGGGACTGCGTCGCCAGCTCGTGCGCGCGCTGCGCGGCGGCCAGCGCCTGCGCGGGATCGTTCTGTTGCAGCTGGCGGGCCTGCACGAGTGATGCGCCGGCTTCGGCGAGGCGGGTACGGGCCTCAGCGCCGACCGCACCTCGGCGCGAGGAGATGAAGTCCTCCGCCGCGGAGATCTCGCCCTGCGCCTGTGCGATGAGTCCGCCGAGCTGCGCCGACGCGCGCGCGGCACGCTCCTGCTCGTCGCGGATGCCGGCGAGGACCTCGTCGATCTGTGCGTTGGCGCGGTCCAGGCCCTCGCGGGCGAAGAGCGGGCGCTTCGCGGGGCCGGAGACCAGCGGCCGTGCCGCCTCCACCTGGGCGCGCGTGGCCGCGATCACGGGAGCCAGGCGGCCGTCCCGATCCGGCAGGGCCGTCGCCGCGGCGATGTCGGTCTCGAGGTCGGCGATGAGGGCCGCTGCATCCGTCTCCGCCTGTGCGAGGTCGGCGCGCGTGCGGGCGATGGCGTTCTGCAGCACCTCGGCCTGTGTCACGGCATCCTCCGCGGCGCGGATGCTGACCGCCGCGGCTGCCGCATTGCCGGCGGCGATCTGGGCGGCGGCGGTGCCGAGCAGAGTCTCAGCGAACGCGAGGCGCTGCGATGCCTGCTCGGGGTTGTCGGCGATCGCGGCGAGGGCGAGCGGGTCGTACGCGCCCGTCAAGTCGGTGAGTGTCGCGGCGGCCGCGTCGTGCGCGCCCGCGACGCTCACCTTCTTCTCGCGGAGGCGCGCAAGCGCGTCGGGCGCGTTCTGCTCGAGCTTGCGCAGTTCGTCGAACGCCGCCGCCTTCTCGTCGAGCTGCGCGTTGGCGGCTTCGCACAGTTCGATGATGCGCGTATTCCAGGCGCGCGCGTCGTCGTCGCTGTCGGGAGTCTCATCGTCGAGCTTCTGCTTGAGGGAGAAGGCCTCGTCGAGCTGAGCCTTCGCACTGGCCAGCGCCGTTTCGAACTCCCGGGAGGCCTCGTCGCCGAACTGCGCCCGGGCGAACCCGAGCTCCTGCTCGCTCGTCTTGACGGCGTCGTCTGTCTGGACGAGGGCCGAGGACGCGCGGCGCGCGAGATCTTCGAGGCTCACCGGCGGGGGCGAGGGTGATCCCGGGAACGAGCTCGCCGGCGATCGACGCCTGCGCGAGCGGATCACGATCCAGATGACCAGCCCGGCCAGGGCGACGACGACGATGACGAGCAGGATCGGCGTGATGATGCCGACGGGGTCGACCGCTGCGCCACCGGTGCCGCCGGCGATCGCGTCGGCCAGTCCGTCTGCGGCGGCGGTCGCGGCGCCGACCCAGTTACCCGCTGACAGTGCCGGCTGCACCCGTTCGCGTTCGATCGTGGTGAGCTCATCACCGGTCACGGGGCCGGCGGAGGAGCCCGACAGGTAGTACTGACGGCCATCGGTCGAAATCGCCAGGAGGTACTGGTGCGGTCCCAGACCGTTGTTCTGCGCCGTCTCGTTCGCCCAGTCCTCGGGCGCCGACGGATCGGTGAACTGGGGGACGTACGCGACCCAGAGATCGACGCCCGACTTTGCGGTGAGGGCGCGCAAGCGCGTATCGACCTCGGAGATCTGCGCACCGGTCAGCACGCCGGACTGATCCACGACGCGCGACGAGCTGAGAGCCACGGGGCCCGTGGCGATCGCCGCGGTCGCGGCGCCCAGGACGATCGACGCGGCGCCCAGGACGATCGCCGCTGCCGCCGTCAGCGCCAACCACAAACGCGCACGCATGCGTGTTCCTCCCCTGCGCGAGGTGCGGGAACCTCGCTCCTCACGCCGATCCTATGTCGCGAACGGCATGACCCGATAGGCGAGCTGCGGGCATGCCGTGGGTCTTGCCCTCCCCGGCCTGTCCGTGCGCCCGCGGCGGCGGGGGCGGGTATGGTGTCGCGTTCGGAGGAACCATGAACAACGACGGATTCGGCCCCGATCGCTATGGCGCAGACGTCCTGGCCGCGGGATGGCGGGACGCGGGGCGCCGCGCGGTGCCGCGCGTGGCGGCCGCGCCGGACCTCGTCGTGGAGATCGCCAGCGACGGCTTCTGCGGCGCCGTCATCGGCATCCAGTCGGGTCATGTCGAGCTGGAGGACCGCCGCGGTCGCCGTCGACTGTTCCCCCTCGGCGGCGGCTTCCTGATCGATGGACAGGCGGTCGTCCTGGAGGCGCCGAAGGCCGCGGCATCCGGACCCCGCCGCACCGCTTCCGGCTCGTTCGCCGCCGACACGACTCGCGCCCGCGTGGCCCGCGCCTCGCGGATCCTCGTCGAAGGCCGCCACGACGCCGAGCTCGTCGAGAAGGTGTGGGGCGACGATCTTCGGGTCGAGGGCGTCGTCGTCGAGTACCTGCAGGGCGTCGACCTGCTCGAAGAGGTGCTGCGCGAGGAGCCGCCCGGACCGGGACGACGCTACGGAGTGCTCGTCGATCACCTCGTGCCCGGGTCGAAGGAGTCGCGCATCGCCGACGCCGTCGCCCGGGGGCCGCACGGCCCTCACGTGCGGATCGTCGGCCACCCCCACATCGATGTGTGGCAGTGCGTGACCCCGCGTGCGCTCGGCATCGCGGCGTGGCCGGACGTGCCCCGCGGCATCGAGTGGAAGGTGGGCGTGAGCCGGGCTCTCGGGTGGCCCGCCCGCGACCAGGCCGACATCGCCCGCACATGGCAGCGCATCCTCGCAGCGGTGCACAGCTACCGCGACCTCGACCCGGCGCTGCTGGGACGCGTCGAAGAGCTCATCGACTTCGTCACCGCGTGAACCCGTCGTCACCTCTATAACCGGAGTGCTCGCCGGTACCCTGGTCGGATGCCGCACGAGACAGATGCTCCCCGTTTCCGCGACAAGCCCGTCTCGTTCGTGCGCCGCAGCGGCCGGATGAGCGACGCGCAGGAGCGCGCCTGGGCGGAGCTGGCCTCGCGGTACGTCATCGACGTGCAGCGCGATGCCGCGGCGACCAGCGTGCTTCCGGGGACCTCGATCGTGCCCGCCGAGGTGTTCGGCCGCGCCGCGCCCCTGACCGTGGAGATCGGATCGGGCCAGGGTCATGCGATCGTCAGCGCTGCGGCCGCCGCGCCCGACCGCGACTTTCTTGCGGTGGAGGTGTTCCGCGCGGGGCTGGCCCGTACGATGCTCGACGCCGACCGCGCCGGCATCCGCAACCTCCGCCTCGTCGAGGCGAACGCGCCTGAGGTCCTCGAGCACCTGCTGCCGGAGGCCAGCGTGGACGAGTTGTGGATCTTCTTCCCCGACCCGTGGCACAAAGCCAAGCACAACAAGCGCCGACTGATCGCGCCGCCGTTTCCGCCGCTGGCGGCACGGGCGCTGCGCGACGGCGGACGCCTGCGACTCGCGACCGACTGGGAGGACTACGCGCGGCAGATGCGTGAGGTCCTGGCCGCTGCCGAGGAGTTCGTCCCGGCGTTCGACGGTGAATGGGCCGAGCGGTTCGACGGTCGCGTGATGACGGCGTTCGAGCGTAAGGGCATTGCGAAGGGTCGCGAGATCCGCGACCTGGATTATCGCCGTCTGCCGCGCACGGCGTCGGGCGCGTGAGCGCGCCGCCGACCGTGACAGAGGGCGCCGGCGCGCGGCGGCTCGGGATGGGCGTCATTCCCGCCGGGGCGGTGTGCCTGGCCGCCCCGGCGTTCTTCGTCTTGCGCCAGCCGCTGCTCGGCATCGCCCTTCTGGTCGTCGGGGTCGCGGGCGCGATCGCCCTCGAGCGGGGCCGGGTCGCGGCATCCACGCCGTCGCTCGCGCGGGATCTGTCGCTTATCGCGATGGGGATGCTCGTGGTGAGCTCGATCTCGTTGGAGGCGAAGCTCGACACCGTCTCGATGCTGCGGTTCACTCTGGCGCTGGGCGGCGCGGTCGCGCTGCCGTATGCCGTGTCGCGATGGGTCTACCGCGATCGCGCGATCCGCTTCCCCTGGCGCGGCGGGGGACGATGGCGCGGCTGGCAGTGGGGGTGGCTCGGGGCCGTGCTGGCGCTCGGCTGGCTGATCCTGCCGTTCTACTTCATCACGTCGGGCGTGTACCGCAACTGGCCGGTGGTGGACACTCCCGACCTCATCGCCCGGCTCTTCGTCGGCGTCGGCGCCGTGGGCATCTGGGACGAGCTCTTCTTCATCTGCACGGTGTTCGCGCTGCTGCGCCGTCATCTCCCGGATGCCGCGGCCAATCTGCTGCAGGCGGTCGTGTTCGTCTCCTTCCTCTGGGAGCTCGGCTACCGCGCCTGGGGGCCGGTGCTCACCATCCCGTTCGCTCTCCTGCAAGCGGTCATCTTCCTCAAGACCCGTTCGCTGGGCTACGTCGTGACGGTGCATCTGCTCTTCGACGCCGTCGTCTTCGCGGTCCTCGTGCACGCACACAATCCGGGGCTGTGGGACGCGGTTTTCCTCGTCGCGCCCGGGTCGTGATCAGGAAGAACCGCTAGTCTGCACGAAGACCCCGACAGGGTCTCCGGACGAGGGATCCCAGTACCCGGTGAGCGACAAGACTGGCCGGAAGGTCACGTCATGTCCTGGGTCATCCTCATCGTCTCCGGCGTTCTCGAAGCGGTCTGGGCGACCGCGCTCGGCAAGTCCGAAGGTTTCAGCCGACTTGTTCCGACGATCGTGTTCGCCGTCTCGCTGACCGCCAGCATGGGCGGTCTGGCGTGGGCCATGCGCGACATCTCCACCGGCACCGCGTACGCCGTGTGGGTCGGTATCGGGGCCTCGCTCACCGTCGCCTACGCCATGATCACCGGCGACGAGCAGTTCTCGCTCGTGCGGCTGCTGCTCATCCTCGGCCTCGTCGGGTGCGTCGTCGGACTCAAGCTCGTCGGTCACGACTGAGCGCGCCGCGGCATCCGTCGACGCTCAGCGCTCGCCGCGCAGCAACTCCAGCCCCGCGCTCGCGAACTGCCGTGTCGTCGCGGAGGGCAGGAACGCACGCGTGAGTCCGGCGCCGATCCGCGGCAGGTCGGCCTCGTCGCGGAACAGCAGCGACATGGTCTCGTAGCGCGGGTGGAACTTCTGCTTGAAGCGGTGCAGCGACTGGAACCCGTACACCGGCTCGAGCGCATCGGACAGGCGCGTGCTCAGCGCCGCGAGCCCCTGGGCCTCGGGCGGGTACTCGTGGGTGAGCGGTGCGCCGGACAGCGACATGAACTCGGCACCCTCGTCGCGGAAGGCGACGGCCGAGCTGCCGATGAGGTACTCCATCACCGGCCCGAACCCGTGCTCGCGGCGACGCATCAGGTCGAGGGTCCATCCGCGCACGACGCCCTCGCCGTACACCGGCATCCACGACAAGAAGCCGTGCACGTCGCCCCGTGCGTCGAGGGCGAGCGCGATGCGCACCTCGGGGTCGTCCGCTTCGGCGAGCGTTCCGAGCGTGAAGCGCATCTCGGGCAGTTGCTTCTCGCCGACCCACTGGTTCGAGATCGCCTGCAGCTGTGTACGCACACCCCACGACTCGTCGCGCAGATGCGTCAAGCGGAAGGTCATCTCCTCGCGTCCGGCGCGGTTGAGGGTCGTGCGCACCGAGTTCCACCGCTTGCCGGTGTACGCGAGCCCGGGCAGATCGACGATGGTGTCGTCGGCGACGACGAGTGCGCGCCACCCGCCCGGCACGGCCGCCTGCGTGGCCGCCCCGGCGCTGAAGAAGCAGGGGATGAGCGCCGCCTCCTCGGCTGCCGCGATGAACTCGGCCACCGACGCCGCCCGACCCTCCTCGGGACCCAGGGGATCGGCCAGAGCGATCGCCGCCCCCGCACGGATCTGGTAGGCGACGATGCCGGTGCTCGTGCGCAGGTAGCTGTTGCCGTCCCACGTCGTCATCCATGACAGCGTGCCACCGCCGTGGGCGCGGATGAGGTCGGCCACCTCCCGGGAGTCCGGTTGAGCGTCGGGCGTCCCGAGCCCGCTGCGCCGCGCACCGGAGAAGGCGCCGCGCACCACGATCAGATAGACGAGCAGCACGAGCGCGATCAGGCCGCTGCCGATCTCGATTGCGGTCTCGCCGTCGACGGGGACACCGAGGTCGAGACGCACGTCCAGCGTGACGATGACCGCGAGCAGCGCCGCGGCCAGGATGTTCAACGCCAGCAGCACGAGAGCGCAGATCCACGCCCAGCGCCGCGCGCGCCGCAGTCCCTGGGCGATCACGAGCACCACGACGACGTCGATGGCCGTCGTCGTCCAGTCGCTGGAGAGCGGGTCGGTCGTCCCGAACGGGCCGTAGGTCGGGATCAGCGTCAGGATCACTTCGATGCCGACGAAGGCGAGCATGCCGAGGAAGGCGATCAGTCGCTGCTCGCGGATGGTGGCGCGACGCGGTCGCAGGGTGCGGTCGAACACGAGCACGACGAGCACGGCGATGAGGTGGGAGAGGTCGGCCACGGTCCCCAGGACCAGGACCCCGACGATGACAACCGCGATGAGAACGAGCCACGCCCGCAGACGCCACGGCGAGGCCAGCAGGCCGATCACGGCGGCGATGCACGCGAAGGTACCGCCGCTGGCGCCCACGTCGAGGGTGGTCGCGGTGTCCTGCACCCACTCCCAGCCGGAGAAGACGCTCAGCACGGCCAGGAGCAGTGAGGTCGCCAGGACCGCCACGACCTGCCCGATCCAAAAGTACGCGAGTGCGACGCGGGTGCCGCGGGCGTATTCGAGCAGGCCCATCCCGACGAAGCCGAGCAGGGTCGGCACGAACAGCCACGGCTCGGCGACGAAGAAGGTTCCGGTGAGGGGAGTCCACCATCGACCGGCCTCCAGCGCCGGCAGGCCGTACGCCCAGGTGTCCATTCCCGTGCTCTCGTCGAACGGCGACCACAGCCCTTGCGAGAGGATGCCGACGACGAGGATCGCCCCGACGGTGAACAGTGTCGCCGGCACGTGGCGCACGATGCGGATGAGAGCGTGTGCACGGCCCGCGGGGTCGGCGGGCGCGGGGGAGGCGGCGGGGACGGTCTCCGTCATCCCTTCACCGTAGCGGCCCGCAGGCGTCGCATCGAGGACGCGACGCCTGCGGGAAGGCTCACAGCCGTTCCAGCAGTGCGGGGCCGAACACGAGCGCTGCGGCGAGAGGGACGACGAGCAGACCGATCGCGATGACGGCGATGGCGAGCATGCTGCCCAGCACCGAGAGGACCGCGGCGCCGGCGGTGGACGAGGAACGGGTGAGGGTCGAGGTGGTCATGTCTCGACGCTACGAACCGCGGGGTGGGCTCCACATCGTGCCGCGGATGCATCGGCATCCTTCGGGAGGATGATCCTCCCAGGCCTCTCACACCGGGGCGATAGGTTGCCTCTGACACGATCTGTCGGTGTCTCGAACGTCTCGTCCCGTCTCACGCCGCGTGCAGATCCGGCGCCGCCGGGTGACCGTGGGAGTTCTCGCCGTGCTCGCCGCCGCCGTCATCGCGGTGGTGGCCGTCGTGGCTTCCGACCTCAACGGCATCCACCGCTCCGACATCGCGATGCCGTCGGCCAGCCCCGGCGTCGCGCAGAACACGGGAGAGGTCAACATCCTGGTGATGGGACTGGACAGTCGCGTCGATCAGGACGGCAAGCCCTTCCCGCAGGAGATCTACGACGCGATCCACGCGGAGGATGAGAGCGTCGGCGGCTACAACACGAACGTGCTGATGTTCATCCACATCCCCGCCAACGGCGGCAAGGCGGTCGGAATCTCGATCCCGAGGGACGACTACGTCGACTACGCGAACGCGCCCGACGGAGTCACGAAGGGCAAGATCAAGGAGGACTACGGCCGCACGTTCCAGGCCACGTACGACGAGCTGACCGGCAACGGCACCGACGATGCGACGGCGTATCAGCGAGCCCGCGACGCCGCGCGGCAGGCGCAGATCCAGACCGTCTCGTCGTTTCTCGGCGGCGTGCGCATCGACCACTTCGTCGAAGTGACGATGGCCGCGTTCTATCGCGTCGCACAGGCGGTGCAGCCGATCACGGTGTGCCTGAACCAGGCGACGGCCGACACGTTCTCGGGTGCGAACTTCGCCGCGGGGATGCAACAGATCGATGCCGCGCAGGCGATGGCGTTCGTGCGGCAGCGTCGCGACACGCAGTACGAGAACGTCGATCTCACCGACCTCGACCGCACGCGCCGGCAGCAGGCGTTCATGATCTCCCTCGCCGTCAAGCTGAAGAGCGCCCAGACCTTCACCGACTTCGGCGCGATGCGCTCGCTCATCGACACGGCGAAGCAGTACGTCGCGATCGATCAGGGCTTCGACCTGCTGAGCCTTGCGAGCACCGCGCAGCGCCTCGCGGGCGGGGACATCACCTTCCAGACGCTGCCGGTCGAGCGGTTCGGCACGATCGACGGAGAGAGCGTCAACATCGTCGACCAGGACAAGATCGCGGGCATCGTGCGCGACCTGCTCAACCCGCCGTCGCCGACCGCCGCGCCGACCGACGCGCCCACCGACGCCGCGAGCGACGCGCCGAGCTCTCCCTCCGACGGGGCCGACGGGTCATCGCCGTCGCCCTCGGGGTCGCCGACCCCGCAGAGCTACACCAACTCGCAGCAGCCGATGGTCTCGGGTGCGGTGCCCTGCGTGAACTGACGCGGGGCAGATCCATAGCCGCACGCCCTCCCGGTGCCGTCCTGATCGGCGTACCGTCGAGATGACAGCGACGATCCGGCCGCTGCCGTTGCATGCGAAGGAGCAGCCATGGAACAGGCGTCGGGATTCACGGGGCAGACGATCATCGTGACGGGGGCGGGATCGGGCATCGGTCGGGCGACCGCGTTGCGCTTGCATCGTGAGGGCGCTCGCGTGATCGGCGCCGACGTCTCCGCCGAACGTCTCGACGCACTGCGTGCCGAGGCGTCGGACGAGCGAATGGTGACGGTGGCCGGCGACATCGCCGAGGCGGCGACGATCCAGCAGATCATGGATGCCACCGGTTCGACCGTGGAGGGTCTCGCGAACGTCGCCGGGATCATGGACGCGTTCCTCCCGCCGGCCGAGGTCGACGACGAGACGTGGGATCGGGTGTTCCGCGTGAACCTGACGGCGCCGATGCGGCTGGCCCGTGCCGTGCTTCCCGGGATGATCGCCCGTGGCGGAGGCGCGATCGTCAACGTCGCGTCGGAGGCGTCACTGCGCGCATCGGCGTCGGGCGTCGCGTACACGTCGTCGAAGCATGCGCTGGCCGGGTTCACGAAGAGCGTGGCCTTCTTCTACGGACCGCAGGGCATCCGCGCCAACGCCGTGGCCCCGGGCGCCGTCGCGACCAACATCGAAGCGCCGATGAGGAGCGAGTACGCGGCCGGCCGGATCGGACCGATCATGCAGGCGCTGATGACCCCCGTCGCGACCGCCGAGCAACTCGCCTCGGCGATCGTGTGGCTGCTGAGTGATCAGTCCGCCAACATCAACGGCGTGATCCTGCCGAGCGACGGCGGCTGGTCGACGATCTGAGGGTTCAAAACGATGCGCGCGGTCGCAGGGCGAGGGCCGTCGACCAGACGATTCCCGCGATCGCACACGCGAGCGAAGCAAGCCACCATGTGAGGGCGAGCTGCAGCGTCCACGACCCGTAGCGGTGGGGCTCTTCTGCGCCCAGCTCGGAGAAGGGCAGATCCCAGGCGACCAGAACGATGAACCACGACGTCGCGATCGCCGCCCAGATCCACACCGACCCACGCAGCAACGTCATGCGGATCCACGGCTTCGTGCGGATGATGACTCGCGCTCGCACGACCGCGGCGGCGAGCACACCCATCGCAAAGATGACCCACACCACCGTCGCCGCCACCGTTCTTCCCGTCACAAGCGTGAGCGCGTGGGCCGGGGTGTAGCCGTAGCTTTCGGGAACGCCGACTGTCGCCGCCACCACACCGATAACGATGCTGGCGGTCGCGACCACCGTGAAGACGACGATGATGCGCGTGCGCGCGGTCACCATGGGCGAGATCGTACGCCAGGTGACCTCGGATATGTGGAGTGCCCCCGACAGGAATCGAACCTGCGACCTTTGGTACCGGAAACCAACGCTCTATCCCCTGAGCTACGGAGGCGTACCGATCGAGGGTATCACCGACGGGGCGTCCGCTACGCCGCCGGTCGGCCTGGATCGGGGGTGATCGACGGCCGGCGCCGGCGTGCCTCGGCATCCCTCTGGAGGGTGTCGACACCGGTGTACGCGGACGCCGTCGCGGCGTGCGAGGATACTCCGGTGCAACGCCTCGTGACCGCCGAACTGGACCTCGATCTCGGGGCTTCCGTCGACCTCATCTTCCAGATCGCCGCGGCCCAGCCGGCGCCCGTTCTGCGGGAGGAACTGACGTTCACGCAGGGTGATCGCGTGTACACGCCCACGGAGATCATCGACCAGTCCGGCAGCCGGCTGCACCGTCTGCTCGGCGAGGCCGGACGCCTCGACGTGCGCTACGAAGCGCTGATCGACGGACAGGTCGCTCAGCGCGCCACGAGTGACCTCGAAGCCATCACCTACCTGCGTCCCAGTCGCTATTGCCAGTCGGACGAGGTGTTCTCGCAGGCGCGCCGCCAGTTCCGCGGCCTGCAGGGGCTCGAGCTGATCACCGCGGTCAGCGAGTTCGTCGCCTCCAGCACGACCTACACGCCGGGTCTGAGCCAGGGCACCGACTCCGCCGTCACCACACTCATGACCGGTCAAGGCGTCTGCCGCGACTACGCGCATGTCGTGATCGCGCTGCTGCGGGCCATGGACATGCCCGCCCGCTACGCCGCGTGCTTCGCTCCCGGCCTTCGCCCCATGGACTTCCACGCCGTCGCCGAGGCCTACCTCGACGGCAGCTGGTACGTCATCGACGCGACCCGCCTCGCCAACCGTCGCTCGCTCGTGCGCATCGCCACCGGTCGCGACGCCGCCGACTGCGCATTCCTCAGCTACCACGGCGGCTACGTGGGCCTGCAGCGCATGCGCGTCGACGCGTGCGTCCTGCCCGACGACGCGGCCGACGCCGAGGCGCAGGATGCCGCCGCCGCGGCATCCGATCCCGCCCTCGACGACTTCGCCGAGCTCGTCCAGCTCGTCTGATCCGCACCGGGTGCCGCCGGGCCGGCGTGCGCAACTCCGCCTGAATCGGCCCCGGCCGCACGGGTGGGCGCCTCGCGCCCTTCTCAGATGGAGTTGTGCACGCGCCCCGGTCCGCGGGCGTGCGGGGGCGGAGCGGGGCGGTCGTGCCGTGGCCGCACCGGCCGCCGCCGGGCCGGCGTGCACAACTCCGCCTGAATCCGCGCGGACCGCGGGGTTGGGCTCCCTGCGCCGGCCTCAGACGGAGTTATGCACGCCATCGGGGATCCCACAGGCCCGCGCGCCGGCGCGGATGCCGAGGGACGCGCGCAGGCTGCGGACAGCGGGCGCCCGTAGACTTGACGGGCTATGAATCCCGATGCCCTCGCCGCCGCCCTCCTCGCCGCCATCGCCCCGCTCGCCGAGGCGCGACGACCCGGCGCGAGCGCCGGGCTGACCGCGGCCGACTTCCCGCTGGAGCGTCCGCGCAACCGTGATCACGGCGACTGGGCGTCCAACGCCGCTTTGAAGCTCGGAAAGGCCGTCGGTGCCAACCCGCGCGAGTTCGCGCAGGAGATCGCCGACGCGCTCGCCGCGACCGACGGCGTCGCCAGTGTCGAGGTCGCCGGGCCGGGGTTCATCAACATCCGCCTCGAGGCGGGAGCCGCCGGCGCCCTGGCGAAGACCATCGTCGACGCCGGCGCGGCCTACGGCACCAACGACAGCCAGCGCGGACAGAGCATCAACCTCGAGTTCGTCAGCGCCAACCCCACCGGGCCCATGCACATCGGGCACACCCGGTGGGCAGCCCTCGGCGACGCGATCGCCCGCGTGCTGCTGGCCAGCGGCGCGACGCTCGTCCGCGAGTTCTACATCAACGATGCGGGCGCGCAGATGGACCGCTTCGGGCGGTCGGTGCTCGCCGCGATCAAGGGTGAACCGACACCCGAGGACGGCTATCCGGGCTCGTACATCGGCGATCTCGCGAGCCGCGTGCGCGCCGAGCTGCCCGGAATTCTCGATCTGTCCGACGACGAGCAGCTGGTGCAGGCGCGTGACCGTGCCTACGCCCTGCAGCTTGCAGATCTGCAGGCGTCGCTCGAGAAGTTCAACGTGCACTTCGACGTCTTCTTCAGCGAGCGCGCGCTGCACGCCCACGGCCCGAACGGCGAGCCCAGCCTCGTCGACGAGGCCGTCGACCGCCTCCGCGCGCAGGGCCACGTGTTCGAGCAGGACGACGCCATCTGGGTGCGCACGACCGACTTCGGCGACGACAAGGACCGCGTGATTCGTCGTTCCAACGGCGAGTACACGTACTTCGCCTCCGACGCCGCGTACTACCTCAACAAGAGCGACCGCGGCTTTGCGCACAAGATCTACCTGCTCGGCGCCGACCACCACGGCTATGTCCACCGGCTCAAGGCGCTCGCCGGTGCCGCCGGCGACGACCCCGACAAGGACATCGAGGTGCTCATCGGCCAGCTCGTGTCGGTCAACGGTGCCCGCCTGTCCAAGCGCGCCGGCAACATCATCGAGCTGGACGACCTCCGCGACTGGCTCGGCACCGACGCGCTGCGGTACTCGCTGGCGCGCTATCCCGCCGATTCGCCACTGACCCTCGACCCTGAGATCCTCACGAAGCGCACGAACGACAACCCGGTCTTCTATGTGCAGTACGCACACGCCCGGACGCACAACGTCGCTCGCAACGCCGCCGACTCCGGCGTCGATCGCAGTGTCTTCGCGCCCGAGCTGCTCGACCACGAGAGCGAGTCGGCGCTGCTCGGAGCACTGCAGGAGTTCCCGCGCATCGTGGCCTATGCCGCCGAGGTCCGCGAGCCGCACCGCGTCGCCCGCTATCTCGAAGAGCTCGCGAGCCTCTACCACCGCTGGTACGACAACTGCCGCGTCACGCCGCTGGGCGACGAGCCGGTCACCGACCTGCACCGCACCCGCCTGTGGCTCAACGACGCCACCGGCCAGGTGCTGCGCAACGGCTTGGACATGCTCGGAGTGAGCGCGCCGGAGCGGATGTGACGTGAACGACCAGCACCCCACGCAGCCGCTTCCGGACCCGTCGGCGCGGTGGGTGCTGTCGACGGATGCCGCGGCATCCGCCCCGCGACGGCGAAGCCGCCGCTGGCCCTGGCTGATCGCCGTGATCGCCGTCGCGGTGCTCGCGACGGGCGCGTGGTTCGCGGGGGAGTACATCGCCCGCGGCATCGTCGAGCGGACGATCCGCGATCAGATCGTCTCGCGCCTGGACATCCCCGCCGACCAGCACGTCGACGTGGATGTGCGCGGCGCGGTGATCCCGCAGCTGATCGGCGGACGTCTCGACGACGTCACGGTCTCGGCCGCCGATGTGAGCCTCGGAGCGCTGACCGGCGACGTCGAGGTCCACGCGGCCGGGGTGCCGATCCGCGGGGACGCGCCGCTGACGAGTGCCGCCGCGACCGTCCGCCTCGACCAGGATCAGGTTCGTGCCCTGCTGGGCACCGTCGACGGGTTTCCCGCGGATGCCGTGACGGTGGAGGCGCCCGACATCGTCATGTCGACGGAGCTGAAGGCGTTCTCCCTCTCGGTGCCCGTCGGCGTGAGCCTCACGCCGTCGGCATCAGGCGGCGATCTCGTTCTCACCCCTCGCACCATCCGTGTCTCGGGAGCCGAGGTGTCCGCCGATGTGCTGATCGACCAGTTCGGAGCGCTGGCGCGCACCGTGGTGCGCGACTGGAACGTGTGCGTGAGGCAGTACCTGCCGGCCGGGCTCACGCTCACCGCCGTGCGCGTGGACGGCGCGCAGGTGGTCGCCGACATCGCCGTGGACCCGCGGATCACCGTCGATGCCGCCCTGCAGCAGAAGGGAACGTGTAGCTGAGCGGGCGGTGACGGCGGCGCGGAGCGTCTCGACGCGCTGCGCTCGCTCACCGACCGGGGCGCGCGGGCACCGACGGGAGGGCGTCACATACGCGGGCCGGTATGCGGCGGTGCCCTAGACTTCTAGGACTGCCGGGCGTGACGTCACCGACGGCAGCCCGACCCCACACGATTGGTTCCGCACGTGTCCGCCGCCTCCGACCGCCCGCTCGTGCCCGCGTGGCTCGCCGAACCGGCCGACGCCAACGCGCTCGCCCCGCTGGTGTGGCCGTCCTCGGCCGCGCGTGACGACGACGGCCAGCTCGAGATCGCCGGCGTCGGCGTTCGGGACCTGCGCGCGCGGTTCGGCACTCCTTTGTACGTCCTCGACGAGGACAGTGTCCGCTCACGCGCGCGCGAGGTGCGTGACGCCTTCACCGCGGCCGCGGCCCGTCGCGGCGTGCAGGCACGCGTCTACTATGCCGGCAAGGCGTTCCTGTCGACCGACGTCGTGCGCTGGGTGACCGAAGAGGGCCTCGCGGTCGATGTGGCCACCGGAGGAGAGCTCGCTGTCGCGCTCGCCGCGGGTGCTGACCCCTCCCGCCTCGGCCTGCACGGCAACAACAAGTCGGTCGCCGAACTCGAACGCGCCGTGGAGATCGGCATCGGCTCGATCGTGATCGACTCGCGGATCGAGCTCGAACGACTTGCCGCCATCGTCGAGCGGCGCCTCGCGGACGATGCCGCTCCCCAGGCGGTGCTCGTCCGCGTTAACAGCGGCGTGCACGCGGAGACGCACGATTTCCTGGCGACCGCGCATGAAGACCAGAAGTTCGGCTTCGCTCTGTCCGACGCGCCCGCTGTCGTCGCCCGCATCCGCGAACTACCGGGCCTGCGCTTCGTCGGCTTGCACTGCCACATCGGCTCCCAGATCTTCGGCACCCGCGGATTCGAGGAGTCCGCTGCGCGTGTGGTCGACCTCCACGCGCAGCTTCTCGCCGGCGGTGAGATCCCGCTGCTCAACCTGGGCGGCGGTTTCGGCATCGCGTACACCTCCGTCGACCAACCCACGCCCATCGCCGACCTCGCCGACGGCATCGTCGAGGCCGTCGCGCGCGAGTGCGAGGTGCGCGGCATCGCGCTGCCGAACCTCGCGTTCGAGCCGGGCCGCACCATCGTCGGACGCGCCGGTGTCACGCTCTACGAAGTCGGCACGGTCAAGCCCGTCCGCGCCAGCGACGAGGTGACCCGTCTCTACGTGAGCGTCGACGGCGGCATGAGCGACAACGCCCGACCGGCGCTATACGGCGCGCAGTACTCGGCGCGCCTCGCCTCGCGCACGTCGGATGCCGCGCCCGCCCTGTCGCGCGTCGTGGGCCGTCACTGCGAGTCCGGCGACATCGTCGTCGACGCGGAGTACCTCCCCGGCGACATCACACCCGGCGATCTCCTCGCCGTGCCCGCGACCGGCGCATACTGCTTCTCGCTGTCGAGCAACTACAACTACGTGCCCCGTCCGCCGGTCGTCGCCGTGCGGGGCGGCACCGCCCGCGTGATCGTCCGCGGCGAGAGCATCGATGACCTGCTGGCGCGCGATCTGGGGGTCGCGACCCCCGCATCCGCCGACACGTCCCCGGCCGAGGAGAAGGAATGACCGACTACCGTCGACTGCGCGTGGCCCTGCTCGGAGCCGGAGCCGTCGGATCCCAGGTGGCCGACCTCCTGCGCAAGCACGCCGACGAGCTCTCCGACCGTGCCGGGGCGGCTCTCGAGCTCGTGGGGATCGCCGTACGCAACCCCGACGCTCCGCGCGACGCCGATCTGCCGCGCGAGCTGTTCACCACCGATTCGGAACAGCTGATCGTCGGCGCCGACATCGTCATCGAGCTGATGGGCGGCATCGAGCCCGCGCGCACCGACATTCTGCTCGCGCTGTCGTCGGGCGCCGATGTCGTCACCGCGAACAAGGCGCTGCTGGCCACACACGGCCCCGAGATCTTCGACGCTGCCGACCAGGTGGGCGCCTCCGTCTATTACGAGGCCGCCGCCGCCGGCGCCATCCCGATCATCCGCCCGCTGCGCGATTCGCTGGCCGGCGACCGCGTGCAGCGCATCATGGGCATCGTCAACGGCACGACGAACTACATCCTCGACCGCATGGACACCGAGGGCAGCGAGTTCGCAGACGTCCTCGCCGACGCGCAGCGGCTGGGCTACGCCGAAGCCGATCCGACGGCCGATGTCGAAGGCTTCGACGCGGCTCAGAAGGCCGCCATCCTCGCGTCGCTCGCGTTCCACACGGCCGTTCCCTTGGAGGCGGTGCACCGCGAGGGCATCACCGCCATCGACCGTCAGACGATGGAAGCGGCCCGCCACGCCGGGTACGTCATCAAGCTGCTCGCGGTGTGCGAGCGGATCACGGATGCCGAGGCGAACTCGCCCACCGGCGAAGCCATCTCGGTGCGGGTGTACCCCGCGCTGATTCCGCGCGAGCATCCGCTGGCGAGCGTCCACGGCGCCAACAATGCGGTGTTCGTGCAGGCCGAGGCCGCGGGAAACCTCATGTTCTACGGTGCGGGCGCCGGTGGCGTCCAGACCGCTTCCGCTGTTCTTGGCGACGTCGTCTCGGCCGCCCGACGCCACATCGCCGGCGGTGTGGGCGTCGGTGAGTCCACGCGCGCGAACCTTCCGGTCGTGCCGATCGGCCGCGTGACGACGCGCTACCAGATCACCCTCGAGGTCTCCGACGAGCCTGGCGTCCTCGCCACCGTCGCCGGCATCCTCAGCGAGGGGCGGGTCTCGATCGCGACGATCGAGCAGACCATCGAACCGATCGACCCGCAGCACAACCTCGTTCCGGTCGAACAGGACGTCGCGGGCATCGCGCGTCTGGTCATCGGCACCCATACGGCACGCGAGCAGGACCTCAGCGACACCGTCGACCGTCTCGCCGCCAGCGGCGTGGTCGACCGGGTCGTGTCGGTTCTGCGCGTCGAAGGCAACTGAACTCGCGGTCGCGGCACCGCAAGAAGGAGACATGGAGATGGCACACGTCTGGCAGGGAGTCCTGCGTGAGTACGCCGATCGACTCGGAGTCGCCGAGACCTCGACGGTCGTGACGCTCGGCGAGGGCGGTACACCGCTCATTCCGGCGGCGGCGCTGTCGCAGCAGACCGGCGCGAACGTCTTCATCAAGTTCGAGGGCATGAACCCGACGGGCTCCTTCAAAGACCGCGGCATGACGGTGGCCCTCTCTCGCGCCGTCGAGCACGGCGCGAAGGCCGTCATCTGCGCGTCGACCGGCAACACCTCGGCATCCGCTGCCGCCTACGCGGCGCACGCGGGCATCACGGCAGCGGTGCTCGTGCCGGAGGGCAAGATCGCGATGGGCAAGCTCAGCCAGGCGGTCGTCCACGGCGGCCGGCTGATCCAGGTGCGCGGCAACTTCGACGACTGCCTGGAGATCGCGCGAGAGCTGGCGGACAACTACCCCGTCCACCTCGTCAACTCGGTCAACCCCGACCGCATCGAGGGGCAGAAGACGGCCGCCTACGAGGTCGTCTCTCAGCTCGGCGACGCGCCCGACTTCCACCTCATCCCGGTGGGCAACGCCGGCAACTACACGGCGTACTCGCGCGGATACCGCGAAGAGGCCGCACGCGGCGTCGCGACCAAGGTGCCGCGGATGTTCGGCTTCCAGGCAGACGGTTCGGCGCCGCTCGTGCGCGGCGAGGTCGTCCGCAACCCCGAGACGATCGCCTCGGCCATCCGTATCGGCAACCCGGCGTCGTGGGAACTCGCCCTCGAAGCCCGCGACGCGACGCAGGGCTGGTTCGGCGCGATCGACGACGCGCGCATCCTCGCGGCCCAGAAGCTGCTCGCCAGCACGGCCGGCGTCTTCGTGGAGCCGGCGTCGGCCATCGGTGTTGCGGGCCTGCTCGACCGTGCCGCCGCGGGCGTCATCCCCGCGGGCGCCACGGTCGTCATCACGGTCACCGGACACGGTCTGAAGGACCCCCAGTGGGCCCTGCGCAACGCCGATGGCACCGAGGTCGAGCCCACGGTGGTCGATGCGACCACCAGTGAGGTCGCGTCCGTCCTCGACCTGGCATGACCACCCTCGCTTCCGTGGAACGCTCCGTCGCGGTCCGTGTACCCGCCACGAGTGCCAACCTCGGTCCCGGGTTCGACACTCTGGGCCTCGCTCTGAGCTCGTATGACGAACTCACCGTCACCGCTCTGCCGGAGCGTGGACTGGAGATTCTCGTGTCGGGCGAGGGGGCGGCCGATGTCCCGACCGATGCTTCGCACCTGGTCGTGCGCTCGATGGCCTACGCCTTCGAGGCGGTCGGGCGCGAGATGCCCGGCATCCGTCTGGAGGCGCACAACACGATTCCACACGGGCGGGGCATGGGATCGTCGGGTGCCGCCGTCGTCGCGGGTCTGCTCGCGGCGAAGGGCCTGCTCGCCGGCGAGGTCGAGATCGGCCCCGATGCGCTGCTGCGCCTCGCGACCGAGCTCGAAGGACATCCCGACAACGTCGCTCCCGCGCTGTTCGGCGGACTGACGATCGCGTGGATGGACGAGAACGGTCCGCAACACAAGAAGCTCCTCGTGCACCGCGGCGTCTCGCCGCTCGTGTTCGTTCCCGATTTCACGATGTCGACCGCCGTCGCCCGAGGTCTCGCACCTCTTCAGGTGCCTCGTGAGGATGCCGTGTTCAACGTCTCTCGCTCTGCGCTGCTGATCGCAGCCCTCACGCAGAGCCCGGAGCTGCTGATGGCCGCCACCGAGGACAAGCTGCACCAGTCGTACCGCGCGCAGGCGATGCCGGCGACCGATCAGCTCGTCCGCGCGCTGCGGGCACGCGGCTTCGCCGCCGTCGTCTCCGGCGCAGGGCCCAGCGTGCTCGTGCTCGCGGACGGCCCGGGTCAGCGTCTGGAGGCGGCGGAGGTCGCGGCATCCGTGACGGACACCCCGTGGGAGCCGCGCATGCTCGCCGTCGACGTCAAGGGTGGTACAGTGAGGAACCATACGGAGGGTGCCACGGCGTGACCGTGAATCTGGCCTCCGTCGCAATTCTGCGAACCACCGCATAACCCTCACGTTGCACCATCGCGCGTCTGAGCTAAGACGTGCATGCGCGCACGAGAGCGGTAGCGCCTGTCGTGGACGGCGCGATGCGGACGGTATCCGTCCACATGCCTACGAAGGAGAACTCGTGGAGTCCCTCTCCGAGATCCAGACTGAGAACACCGAGAACGTCGAGGGCGCGCAGTCCGCCGGCGCCGAGGAGACCACCGCCGACGAGACCACCGCTGCCGCAGAGGAGTCGGCTGCCGAGGCCGTCCAGACCGAGGCGCCCGACGTGGAGGTGCCTTCGGATGCCGAGGCACCCGCCGCGGCGGAGCCCGAGGCCGCGGCGGAGCCTGAGGCCGCGGCGGAGCCTGCGGCGGTCGAGCCGGCTGCCGCGGAGGTCGAGCCCACCGCCGAGCCCACCGCCGCTGAGGCCGAGCCCGTCGCTGCGGAGGCACCGGCTGTCGCCGAGGAGAAGCCCGCGAAGGCTCCCCGCAAGCGTGCGCCGCGCCGCGCGAAGAGCACCGATGTCCCGCCGGCCGAGCCGGCCGCGGACGAGGCTGCTGCCGACGTGACCGAGGGCTCGACCGCAGAACCCGTCGCCGCGACGCCGACGACCGCCGACGAGGCTCCCGCCGCCGAGACCGCGCCCGAGAGCGCCGAGAGCGACACGGGCGCCGCCGTGGCGGAGACCGCAGACACCGCCGAGACGGCCGAAACCGAGGGTGCAGCCGCCGACGCGACGGCCACCGCGGAGGGCGCGTCGGAGACCGAAACCCCCAGCCGCAGCCGCTCGCGCAGCCGCAGCCGCAGCCGCAACCGTGGGCAGCGCGGTGAGAACGCCCAGGGCGCGCAGAACGCTCAGGGCAATGCGTCGCCCGCCGCCGCCTCCGACGAGAGCGCCGACAGCGACGACGAGCAGTCCCCGGGCCGCGGTCGCCAGCGCAACAAGCGTCGGGGCCCGGCGCAGAACGGCGACGAGTTCGAGACCGAGATCGGCGAGGACGACGTCCTCATCCCGATCGCCGGCATCCTCGACGTCCTCGACAATTACGCCTTCGTGCGCACGACCGGCTACCTGCCGGGTGCGAGCGACGTCTACGTCTCGCTCGGCCAGGTCAAGAAGTACAACCTGCGCAAGGGCGACGCCGTCGTCGGCGCCATCAAGCAGCCGCGCGAAGGCGAGCAGTCCAGCCGCCAGAAGTACAACGCGCTCGTGAAGGTCGACGCCATCAACGGGCTGTCGGTCGACGACGCCGCCGAGCGTGTCGAGTTCGGCAAGCTCACGCCGCTGTACCCGCAGGAGCGCCTGCGCCTGGAGACGGCGCCCGAGAAGCTCACGCAGCGCATCATCGACCTGGTCGCCCCCATCGGCAAGGGCCAGCGCGGCCTGATCGTCGCGCCCCCCAAGGCCGGCAAGACGATCGTGCTGCAGCAGATCGCGAACGCGATCGCGACGAACAACCCCGAGGTCCACCTCATGGTCGTGCTCGTGGACGAGCGTCCCGAAGAGGTCACCGACATGCAGCGGACGGTCAAGGGCGAAGTCATCGCCTCGACCTTCGACCGTCCCGCCGAAGATCACACCACGGTCGCTGAGCTGGCCATCGAGCGCGCGAAGCGACTCGTCGAGCTCGGTCGCGACGTCGTCGTGCTGCTCGACTCGATCACGCGACTGGGGCGCGCGTACAACATCTCCGCGCCCACCAGCGGTCGCGTGCTCAGCGGCGGCGTGGACGCGTCGGCGCTCTACCCGCCCAAGCGGTTCTTCGGCGCGGCCCGCAACATCGAGAACGGCGGGTCGCTGACCATTCTCGCCACCGCGCTCGTGGAGACCGGCTCCAAGATGGACGAGGTCATCTTCGAGGAGTTCAAGGGCACCGGCAACAGCGAGCTGCGCCTGTCGCGCCAGCTGGCCGACAAGCGGATCTTCCCGGCCGTCGACGTCAACGCATCCTCGACCCGCCGCGAAGAGATGCTGCTGAACCCGGACGAGGTCAAGATCACCTGGAAGCTGCGTCGCGCCCTCGCCGGCCTCGACCCGCAGCAGGCCCTCGAGGTGGTGCTCGGCAAGCTCAAGGAGACGAGCTCCAACGTCGAGTTCCTCTACCAGATGCAGAACGTGCAGATGAAGTCGGTGTCCACGGCCGGCGGCGGCCACAGCCACGGGCACGAGAACAGCATCCGCTGAGCGGGCTCGCCGTGTTCGAGTCCGTCCAGGCGCTGATCGACGAGCACCGCGCGGTTCAGGAGGAGCTCTCCGACCCCGCTGTGCACGCCGATGCTGCGCGCGCCAAGCGCGTCAATCGTCGCTACGCCGAGCTGTCCCGGATCGTCGCTGCCCACGATGCGTGGCGAGCGGCGGACGACGACCTCGCGGCGGCGCGTGAGCTCGCCCGTGAGGACGACGCCTTCGCCGAGGAGGTTCCGGCGCTCGAAGAGCGGGTCGCTGCAGCGCAGGAGAAACTGCGGCGCCTGCTCATCCCGCGCGATCCGGACGATGCGCGCGATGTCATCCTCGAGGTCAAGGCGGGGGAGGGCGGAGCCGAGTCGGCGCTGTTCGCGGCCGATCTGCTGCGGATGTATCTGCAGTACGCGGCATCCATGGGCTGGAAGACCGAGCTGCTGGAGCGCAACGAGTCCGACCTCGGGGGCTACAAAGACGTCCAGGTCGCGATCAAGGGTTCCTCCAGCGACCCGGCGCAGGGTGTCTGGGCGCACTTGAAGTACGAGGGAGGGGTGCACCGCGTGCAGCGTGTGCCCGCCACCGAGTCGCAGGGCCGGATCCACACCTCGACGACGGGCGTGCTCGTCTTTCCCGAGGTCGATGAGCCCGAAGAGGTGCAGATCGATCCCAACGACCTGAAGATCGACGTGTTCCGCTCCTCCGGTCCCGGCGGCCAGTCGGTCAATACGACCGACTCCGCGGTGCGCATCACCCACCTGCCCACCGGCATCGTCGTGTCGATGCAGAACGAGAAGAGCCAGCTGCAGAACCGCGAGGCCGGCATGCGCGTGCTCCGCGCCCGCCTGCTCGCCAAGCAGCAGGAGGAGCGGGATGCCGCGGCATCCGATGCCCGTCGTTCGCAGATCCGGGGGATGGACCGTTCGGAGCGCATCCGCACGTACAACTTCCCCGAGAACCGCATCGCGGACCACCGCACGGGCTACAAGGCCTACAACCTCGATCAGGTGATGGACGGGGCGCTCGGCCCGCTCATCGAGTCGGCGATCGCCGCCGACGAAGAGGCGCGACTCGCGGCGCTGGGCGCCGACTGACCCCCGCGGACGGATCGAGGCTCCGAGGGGCGCTACGCTCGCGTCATGATCACGTTCCTGCTGCGAGCCGTCGTCTTTCTCGCCTCCGCTGCGGTCGGCCTCATCGTCGCCGACATCGTGCTGCCGGGCTTCAGCATCGATTGGCGCAGCCCGGTGGGGTTCATTCTCGCAATCGTCATCTTCGCCGTGCTGCAGAGCGTCCTCGCGCCGTGGTTGGCCCGGGTGGCGCAGCGAAACGCTCCCGCCTTCCTCGGCGGCATCGGGATCGTCTCGACCTTCGTCGCGCTGGTGGTCACAGCGCTCATCCCGGGCGCCGGACTCACCATCGGCCTCCCGTGGTGGACCTGGATCGTCGCGCCGATGATCGTCTGGGTCGTCACCGCGATCGCGGCGTTCCTGCTGCCGGCCGTGCTGCTGAAGAAGAAGGTCCAGGACCGACGCGAGAGCTGAGGCGCCGGGTCCGGCGGTGGTGGCGGCGCGGTGGTCCTCGTCCCACTTTCGGTGACCGTTGTCCCCTTTGCTGCGGCGAGTGTCCCGGAAGGTGCTGTTGTGGCGGCGTGTCGCCAGCGTTTTGTGGGACATGGACGGCGGGCCGGCGTCCGCCACCACCGGCATCCGCACCGTCACCGTTACTCGGCACCCCACGCCGCCACCCGTAGCAGCGGCCATCACCCGCATCGCCACCCGGCGCGCGTCTCAGATGAAGTACTCGGGCGTCGTCAGCAGCGCGCGCGTCTCTTCCCCCGCGCGGCGGGAGCGAGCCGTGGCGGGGACGCCGACCAGCACGGAATCCGCGGGAGCATCGCGAGTGACGACGGCATTGGCGCCGACGACCGAGCCGGCGCCGATCGTGATCGGGCCGAGGATCTTCGCTCCCGCGCCGACCGCGACGCCGTCACCGAGGGTGGGGTGCCGCTTACCGGCGTCGCGTGTACGTCCGCCCAGCGTCACGCCGTGGTAGAGCATCACGTCGTCGCCGATCTCGGCGGTCTCACCGATCACCACGCCCATGCCGTGATCGATGAAGAAGCGGCGGCCGATCGTCGCGCCGGGGTGGATCTCCACGCCCGTCACCCACCGCGCCGCCTGGGAGAGAGCCCGCGCGGCAAAGCGCCACCCGCGACGCCACAGCGCGTGCGCGACGCGGTAGATCCAGATGGCGTGCAGACCGGAGTACAGAACCGCGATCTCCGCTGCGCCGCGGGCTGCGGGGTCTCTCAGCTTCGCGGCCGCGATGTCTTCACGGACGCGTGCGAAGGCCCCGAGCCGCGGCGCAGCGGTATCGGTAGAGGTGCCACTCACGCGGGGGATCAGTCCTCGCGCAGGTGCTCGTAGAGCGCGGTGGAGAGGTAGCGCTCGCCGAAGGAGGGGATGATCACGACGATGTTCTTGCCCTCGGCCTCCGGACGCGCGGCGATCTGCAGGGCTGCCCAGATGGCGGCGCCCGACGAGATGCCGACCAGGATCCCCTCGGTGGTCGCCACCTCTCGTGCCACGCGGATGGCGTCGTCGAACTCGACATCCACGACCTCGTCGATCACGCCCTGGTCGAGGATCTCCGGAATGAAGTTGGGACCGATGCCCTGGATCTTGTGGGGTCCGGGGGTTCCCTTGGTCAACAGCGGGGAGTCGGCGGGCTCGACGGCGATGACCTTCGCCTCGGGCACGCGCTCCTTGAGGACCTGGCCGACACCCGTGATGGTTCCGCCGGTGCCGATGCCGGCGACGAAGTAGCCGATCTCCCCGTCGGTGTCGCGGAGGATCTCCTCCGCCGTCGTCTTGCGGTGGATGGCGGGGTTCGCCTCGTTCGCGAACTGCTTGGCCAGGACCGCGCCCGGTGTGGCGGCGGCGATCTCCTCGGCCTTCGCGACCGCGCCCTTCATCCCGAGTGCGGGCTCGGTGAGCACGAGCTCCGCCCCGTATGCCTTCAGGAGCATGCGGCGCTCGACCGACATCGATGCCGGCATCGTGAGGATGACCTTGTAGCCGCGTGCGGCGCCGACCATCGCCAGTGCGATGCCGGTGTTGCCGCTCGTGCCCTCGACGATCGTGCCGCCGGGCTGCAGTGCACCGGAGGCTTCGGCCGCATCGACGATGGCGATGCCCAGACGGTCCTTCACGGAGGACGCGGGGTTGTAGAACTCGAGCTTGGCGAGCACCGTGCCGGGCAGGCCCTCGCTGATGCGGTTCAGGCGCACCAGTGGGGTGTTGCCGAATGCGCTCGTGATGTCGGAGTGGATGCCGGACATGGCTTGCCTTTCGTGCGGGGCGGGTGTCGCCGGGTCGCGCGTTCGTGCGCGCCCTCGTCAGCGTGTCGAACCAGCCTAAGCGTCGCCTGTATTCCCGAGTCGAATGTGACGAATCTTCACGGTGGGTGCGGGGCTCCCGCGGCGGGTCCGAGCGCTCGCGGCTAGGGTGGAGAAGCTGATGACCTCTCCGCCTGTCTCCGGCCCGCCCGCCGATCTGTCCGCGCTGCTGCGCGCCGCATCGGCGACCCTCGCCGCCGCGGGCGTCCCCACGCCCGACGTCGATGCCGAGCTGCTCGCCGCCCATGTGCTCTCCCTTACGCGGGGTGAACTGCTCGCCGCCGCTCTGCGCGGCGATCGGGCGCCGGACGATACCGCGGCGTTCGACGAGCTCATCCGCCGCCGTGCGACGAGGGAGCCTCTCCAGCACCTCATCGGCGTCGCACCGTTCCGCCATCTGGAACTGCGCGTCGGGCCCGGGGTGTTCGTCCCGCGTCCCGAGACGGAGATGGTCGCCCAACTCGCGATCGACGCGTTGCGTGCCGTGCCGGATGCCGCGCCCATCGCCGTCGACCTCGGGACGGGATCCGGGGCGATCGCCCTGGCAATGGCGACCGAGGTTCCGCACGCGCGCGTGCACGCCGCAGAGAACGCCGTCGACGCGTATGTCTGGGCGAAGGAGAACTTCGCGGCCCACGCCCCCCAGGCGCGACTCGCGTTCATCGACCTCGCCGATGCCTTCCGCGAACTCGACGGCACGGTCGCGGTGCTGGTGTCCAATCCGCCCTACGTTCCCGATGCCGCCATCCCGCGTGACCCGGAGGTACGACACTGGGACCCTCCGAGCGCCCTCTACGGCGGAGCGGACGGCCTGGACGTCGTCCGAGTGCTCTCCGAGGTCGGTCTGCGCCTGCTGCGTTCCGGCGGAACGCTCGTGATCGAGCATGGCGAGTGGCAAGGAGCGCCCATCCGTGCTCTCCTGGATGCGGCCGGGTGGCGGGCCTGCGCCACACATCCCGACCTCACCCTCCGCGACCGCGCGACGACGGCCATCCGTCCCTGACCGCTCCCGTCGCTGAGCGCGTCGAGCCGCTCGAAACGTAGACTGGTGGGGATATGTCTGAGTTCTTCGACGCACGCGACGCCGAGCAGCTGCTTCCCGGGCTGCGCAAGGCGCGCCAGGCCATCGGTCGCGGCGAGCTCATCGTGATGCCGACCGACACGGTCTACGGCATCGCCGCAGACGCCTTCAGTGCGAGCGCGGTCGCCGCGCTCCTGGCCGCGAAGGGCCGCGGGAGGCAGTCGCCACCGCCGGTGCTCGTCGCCGGTCTGTCGACGATGCGCGCGCTCGTCGCGGAGGTCCCGGCCCCGGTCGAACGTCTCGTCGAGGAATTCTGGCCCGGCGGGCTGACGATCGTGCTGCCGTCGCAGCCCTCGCTGTCGTGGGATCTGGGAGACACGCACGGCACCGTCGCGGTGCGCATGCCCGCCGATCGCATCGCGCTCGAGCTGTTGGAGGACTGCGGGCCGCTCGCGGTCTCCAGCGCCAACCTCACGGGCAAGGCCGCGGCCGTCGACGCGCACAACGCCTACAACATGCTGCGTGACAGTGTCGCGGTGTATCTGGACGGCGGCCCCTCCACGCACGGCGTCGCTTCGACGATCGTGGACGCGACCGGACTGGTCGGCGCCGGCGATCGTCCCGTCCGGGTCCTGCGTGAGGGCGCCGTGTCGCGCGCGCGCCTGCGCGAAGTGCTCGGTGACCTGCTCGAACCCGATCCCGAACCGCTCGACGACGCCTCCGCGTCATGAGGTTCTATCTGCTCACCGTCCTGCTGACGGGCGCGGCGACGCTCGCCTTCACGTGGGCGGTGTGGCGGATCGGCATGCGCTTCAAGCTCTATCCCGAGATCCGCGAGCGCGACGTGCACACCACACCCAAGCCGCGCGTCGGCGGCGTCGCGATGTTCCTCGGCGTGCTCGTCGCCTTCGCGCTGTCGTCGCAGATCCCGTACTTCTCCATCTTCTGGGCCGATCCCGCCGTGATCTGGTCGCTGCTGGGCGCCTCCGCACTGATCGTCGTCGTGGGCGTCGCCGATGACCTCTTCGACCTGGACTGGATGATCAAGCTCGGGGCGCAGTTCCTGGCCGCCGGCATCGTCGTCGGCTTCGGCGGCATCCAGATCTTCTTCATCCCGTTCGGCCAGCAGTTCGTCGTGTCGAGCTTCGCCAGCTTCGCGATGTCGGTCGTGGCGATCGTCATCGTGATGAACGCGGTCAACTTCATCGACGGCCTCGACGGTCTCGTCGCCGGCGTCGCGCTCATCTCCAACGCCGTCTTCTTCGTCTACTCGTATCTCGTCGCCCGCGATACCGGCGCGTCGAGTTACTCGAGCCTGGCATCGTTCATCGCCGTCGCGCTGATCGGCGTGTGCATCGGGTTCCTTCCCCTCAACTGGAATCCGTCGAAGCTGTTCATGGGCGACTCCGGAGCGCTGCTGCTCGGCCTTCTCATGGCGTCGTCGGCGATCGTGTTCACGGGCAACCTGCCGCCGGCGCTGCTGGGCGACAACGACGTGTTCGGGCGTTCGCAGCTGCTCGGCGCGTTCATCCCGATCCTGCTGCCGGTCGTGGTGGTCCTCCTGCCGCTGCTCGACTTCGGGATGGCGATCGTGCGTCGCATGGCTCGCGGCAAGTCGCCGTTCTCGCCCGACCGCAAGCACCTGCACCACCGCATGCTCGATATGGGACACAGCGATCGTGATGCGGTGCTCATCTTCTACGCGTGGACCGCGGTCGTCTCGGTGGGCGTGCTGCTCATGTACATCGGCACGACCCAGGGGTGGCCGGGCGATTACACGGTCGGCGTGGTCTTCGTCCTCATCGGCGTCGCGGCCTGCCTCGTCGTCACCCTGCAGCCGTCCGTGCGTCCGCCCGCGTCACCGACCGGTGCCGCCACGTTGTCCGATCCGACCCCGAGGAATCCATGACCTCCCTCTCCAGCACCCCCGTCCTGCGCACCACACTGCTGTGGTCGGCCGCGGCCACGGCCGCGCTCGCGGTGGCCGGCGCGATCATCGGATTCGCCGTCGCCGGCGCCTCCGGGCTGTGGAGTGCGATCATCGCCATCGTCCTCGCCGCCGTGTTCCTCGGCTTCACCGCGGGGACCATACTGATCGCGAACCGGTGGTACGGCGACGCGCTCTACGTGCCGATCTTCTTCGGCGCCGTCATGGGCGGCTGGCTCCTGAAGTTCGTCGTCTTCCTGGTCGTGCTGTTCCTGCTGAGGGGACAGCCGTGGCTCAACCCCGGAGTCTTCTTCGTGGCGCTGGTGGTCAGTGTGGTCGCTTCCCTCGTCATCGACGCGGTCGTCATGACCCGGATGCGCATCCCTGCCGTCAGCGACGTGACGCTGCCCACCCTTGCGGATATCGCCGACGAGGCGCGTCAGCCGGCACCGCCGGAGGAGGGGGATGCCGCGAGCGGTACGTCGCACGCGGACGATAATGCCCCGCGGGGCTGATAGGCTGTCTCTGCGCCCGTTCGCGCTCCGCGAAACGCGTGCGCAGTGACGCTCACACCGACCATCGTCGCACCGGATCACTCCGGTGCCCCGAAGCTGGAGCCAGCGCTGTTTACCCAAGCTGCGACACTGATCGCCAAGACCGCCGAAGACGGCGGCTTCCACGGCCCGTCCATCGATGAGTTCTTCCCGGACGTCCTTTTCAGCGTCCTGGGTGTCCCGGTCACGCGGATCCACCTCATCCAGTTCATCGCGACGATCGGTCTCGTGCTCTTCCTGTGGCTCGGCACTCGCCGTATGCGCGTGGTTCCGGGTCGGTTCCAGAGCATCGCGGAGATGGGCCTCGACTTCGTGCGGGTCAACATCGCCGAAGACCTGCTGGGCAAGAAGGACGGCCAGCGGTTCCTGCCGATCCTGACGACCATGTTCTTCATGATCCTGTTCTTCAACATCACAGGAATCATCCCGTTCATGAACCTGGCGGGCACGAGCATCATCGCCGTCCCGCTCATGCTGGCGGTCATCAGCTACGTCACGTTCATCTACGCCGGGATCAAGAAGAGCCCGAAGAACTTCTTCAAGAACGCACTGTTCCCCTCGGGCGTGCCCCCGTTCCTGTACATCATCGTCACGCCGCTCGAGTTCCTCTCGACGTTCATCATCCGACCCGTCACCCTGACGCTGCGACTGCTGATGAACATGATCGTCGGACACCTGATGCTCGTCCTGTTCTTCTCAGCGACGCAGTTCTTCCTCATCACCCTCGGTGGCTGGTGGTCGGCTCTGGCGGCGGGTTCGCTCGCCTTCGGTCTCGCCTTCACGCTGTTCGAGATCCTGGTGGCCTTCCTCCAGGCGTACGTCTTCACCATCCTCACCGCGGTCTACATCCAGCTCGCGGTCGCAGAAGAGCACTGAGCGGGAGCGGCTTCCGCCTCTCCCACCCAACCCCGAAAGGAAACACCCCGTGGACGCAATTACGGTTCTCGCCGAGCTCAAGGGCAACGTCGCGACGATGGGCTACGGCCTCGCCGCCATCGGCCCCGCCATCGGCGTGGGCATCGTCGTCGGCAAGACGATCGAGGGCGTCGCCCGTCAGCCCGAGCTGGCCGGTCGCCTGCAGGTCCTGATGTGGATCGGTATCGCCTTCACCGAGGCGCTCGCCTTCATCGGCATCGCCGCCGGCTTCATCTTCGTCTGATCGCCCGCACCAGTTCTTAAGGAGACAGGATGCGCAATCTTGTCGCGTACGCCGCGGAAGAGTCGGGTCACAACCCGCTCATCCCCGCCTGGTACGACATCATCTGGTCGGGTGTCTGCTTCGTCGTCATCCTCATCGTTGTGTGGAAGGTCGCCCTCCCCAAGATGAAGGTGCTGCTGGATCAGCGCGCCGCCGCCATCGAAGGCAACATCGCGAAGGCCGACGAGGCCCAGCGAAAGGCCGAAGCCGCTCTTGAGGAGTACACGGCGCAGCTCGCCGAGGCTCGCAAGGAGGCCGGCGAGATCCGTGACGCCGCCCGCGAGGACGGCAAGAAGATCGTCGCCGAGGCCAAAGAGACGGCATCCGCCGAGGCCGCGCGCCTCACCGCCACCGCGCACACGCAGATCGAGGCGGAGCGCCAGTCGGCGCTCGTGTCGCTGCGCAGCGAGGTCGGCACCCTGGCGCTCGACCTGGCCGGCGGGGTCATCGGCGAGTCGCTGACCGACGACGCCAAGGCGAAGGGCGTCGTGGACCGCTTCCTCGCCGACCTCGAGAAGGCGAAGTAATGGGCAGCGCGACCACTCAGGCACTGGCGACGACCACGGCGGAGCTGACGACGGCGAACGTGGGGGACCTCGCGGTCGCTCGCGAGCTGTTCTCGGCCGCGCGCGAGATCGCCGACTCGGCGCAGCTGAGCGGCGCGCTCTCCTCGTGGGGTGCGCCCGCAGAGGCGCGGGCACAGGTCGCCAAGGTCGTCTTCGCCGGGTACAGCCCCGTCGCGGTCCAGCTGCTGACCTCGGCCGTCTCGCAGCGCTGGTCGTCCACGACGGATCTGATCTCCGGCATCGAGGAACTCGCGATCCGCGCCGCTGCGATCGGCTCACCCGCGACCGACGTCGAGGGCGAGCTGTTCCAGATCGCCCGCCTGGTTGCGGCGAACCCGGAGCTCGAGCTCGCGCTCGGCAGCCGCCTGGGCGATGCCGCTGCGAAGGGCGAGCTCATCGAGAAGCTCCTCGGCGGACGCGCGGGTGAGGCGACGGTGCTCATCGCGTCCCAGCTCGTGCAGCAGCCCCGGGAGCGCCGCGTGCGCTTCCTTCTGAACCGCGCGCTGCAGCTGGTCGCCGATCAGCGTGGCAAGAAGGTCGCGACCGTGCGGGTGGCGGGCCCGCTGGATGCCGCGCAGCAGGAGCGCCTCGCGGGCGCGCTCAGCACCCGATACGGCGCCGACGTCACGGTCAACGTGGTCGTCGATCCCGAGGTGCTCGGCGGTATGCGCGTGGAGATCGGTGACGACGTCATCGACGGCACCGTCTCCTCTCGAATCAACGACTTGCGCCAGCGCCTCGCTGGCTAGAACAGAAGGAACACCATGGCAGATCTGACCATCAGCCCCGACGTCATCCGTGACGCGCTGAAAGACTTCGTCGCCGCTTACGAGCCCACCGGCGCCGCCGCCACCGAGGTCGGCACGGTCGTCGACGCCGCCGACGGCATCGCTCACGTCGAGGGTCTTCCCGGCGTCATGGCCAATGAGCTCGTGCGATTCGAGAACGGCGTCGAGGGTCTGGCGCTGAACCTGGACGAGAACGAGATCGGTGTCGTCGTCCTCGGCGAGTTCTCCGGCATCGAGGCAGGCCAGAAGGTCACCCGCACCGGCGAGGTTCTCTCCGTCGCCGTCGGCGATGGCTACCTCGGGCGCGTCGTCGACCCGCTGGGCAACCCCATCGACGGCCTCGGCGAGATCGCGACCGAGGGCCGCCGTGCCCTCGAGCTGCAGGCCCCCGGCGTCATGCAGCGTAAGAGCGTGCACGAGCCCATGCAGACCGGCATCAAGGCCATCGACGCGATGATCCCCGTCGGACGTGGCCAGCGTCAGCTGATCATCGGCGACCGCCAGACCGGCAAGACCGCGATCGCGATCGACACGATCATCAACCAGAAGGCCAACTGGGAGTCGGGCGACGTCAACAAGCAGGTGCGCTGCATCTACGTCGCGATCGGTCAGAAGGGCTCGACGATCGCCTCCGTCAAGGGAGCGCTCGAGGATGCCGGCGCGATGGAGTACACGACGATCGTCGCGGCCCCGGCATCCGACCCGGCCGGCTTCAAGTACCTCGCCCCGTACACCGGCTCGGCCATCGGTCAGCACTGGATGTACGGCGGCAAGCACGTCCTGATCATCTTCGACGACCTGTCGAAGCAGGCCGAGGCCTACCGTGCCGTGTCGCTGCTGCTGCGCCGCCCGCCGGGCCGCGAGGCGTACCCCGGTGACGTCTTCTACCTCCACTCGCGTCTGCTGGAGCGTTGCGCCAAGCTGAGCGACGAGCTGGGCGCGGGATCGATGACGGGTCTGCCCATCATCGAGACCAAGGCCAACGACGTCTCGGCGTACATCCCGACCAACGTGATCTCCATCACGGACGGCCAGATCTTCCTGCAGTCCGACCTGTTCAACGCCAACCAGCGCCCCGCGGTCGACGTGGGTATCTCGGTCTCTCGCGTCGGCGGTGACGCCCAGGTCAAGTCGATCAAGAAGGTCTCCGGAACGCTCAAGCTCGAGCTGGCCCAGTACCGCTCGCTCGAGGCGTTCGCGATGTTCGCCTCCGACCTGGACGCGGCCTCGCGCCGCCAGCTCGAGCGTGGTGCCCGTCTGACCGAGCTGCTCAAGCAGCCCCAGTACGACCCGTACCCCGTCGAGGAGCAGGTCGTGTCGATCTGGGCCGGCACCAACGGCAAGCTCGACACGATCGCGGTCGAGGATGTGCTCCGTTTCGAGCGCGACCTTCTCGACTACCTCAAGCGCAACACGACCATCCTGGACACGCTGCGTGACACCAACGTGCTCGACGACGCCACCGTCGCAGAGCTCACCAAGGTCACCGACGAGTTCATCCTGGAGTTCCAGGGCGGCAAGGGCCAGGCGATCAACAAGCCGGGTCACGAAGAGGTCGCCGCCGCGCACGAGGAGGACGTGAACCAGGAGCAGATCGTCAAGGGTCGTCGCGGCTGAGGCCGGGCGCAATCTGAGACCGAGAACTCATGGGAGCACAACTCAGGGTCTACAAGCAGAAGATCGCTTCTGCTCAGACGACCAAGAAGATCACGAAGGCGATGGAGCTCATCGCGGCTTCGCGCATCCAGAAGGCGATGGCGCGCGTGCGCGCATCCTCGCCCTTCGCGCGGGCCGTGACGCGAGCCGTCTCCGCCGTGGCGACGCATTCGAACGTGCAGCACCCGCTGACGACCGAGCGCGAGACGATCCGCCGGTCGGCGGTCGTCATCTTCGCCTCGGACCGGGGCCTGGCGGGCGCGTTCAACTCGCAGATCCTGCGCGAGGGGCTGCAGCTCGGCGAGCTGCTGCGTTCGCAGGGCAAGGAGGTCGAGTACTTCCTCGTCGGGCGCAAGGCAGTGGGCTACTTCCAGTTCCGTCGGATGGCATCGGCAGGGGAGTGGGTGGGTGACACCGACACGCCGCACTTCAACACGGCGGAGCAGATCGCCGGCGCCCTTCTGGACGCCTACGACCGCGGTGGCCAGGAGCAGGGCGGCGTCGACGAGATCCACCTCGTGTTCAACCGCTTCGTCAGCATGATGACGCAGGAGCCGCAGACCGTGCGTCTGCTGCCCCTGGAAGTCGTCGAGGCCGACGAGGTCGTCGAGTCCGCCGGAGCGAGCAGTCAGGTCTATCCGCTGTACGAGTTCGAGCCCAGCCCCGAGGTCGTGCTCGATGCGCTGCTGCCGGTGTACGTGCAGAGCCGCGTGTTCAACGCGCTTCTGCAGTCGTCGGCCGCGAAGCACGCTGCGACCCAGAAGGCGATGAAGAGCGCCAGCGACAACGCCGACAAGCTCATCACCGACTACACCCGCCTGCGCAACAACGCGCGTCAGGCCGAGATCACTCAGCAGATCGCCGAGATCGTCGGCGGCGCCGACGCGCTGGCGTCCGGCAAGTAACGACCACACCGAAAGAGACAGACAATGACTGCCACCGCCACCGCCGATAAGGCCGAGACGACGGTCGTCGGGCGCGTTGCACGCGTCACCGGCCCGGTCGTCGACATCGAGTTCCCGCACGATGCGATCCCCGACATCTACAACGCGCTGAAGACGACCATCACGATCGGCGACGAGTCGACCGAGATCACGCTCGAGGTCGCACAGCACCTCGGCGACGACCTGGTGCGCGCCATCTCGCTCAAGCCCACCGACGGCATGGTCCGCGGTCAGGAAGTGCGCGACACCGGCGGCCCCATCACGGTTCCCGTCGGCGACGTCACCAAGGGCAAGGTCTTCAACGTCACCGGTGACGTGCTGAACGCCGCCCCCGGTGAGACCATCGAGGTCACCGAGCGCTGGGGCATCCACCGCCAGGCGCCGAACTTCGACCAGCTCGAGTCGAAGACCGAGATGTTCGAGACCGGCATCAAGTCCATCGACCTGCTCACCCCTTACGTCCAGGGCGGAAAGATCGGCCTGTTCGGCGGCGCCGGCGTCGGCAAGACCGTCCTGATCCAGGAGATGATCCAGCGCGTCGCTCAGGACCACGGCGGCGTGTCGGTGTTCGCCGGCGTCGGTGAGCGCACCCGTGAGGGCAACGACCTGATCGGCGAGATGGAGGAGGCGGGAGTCTTCGACAAGACGGCCCTCGTCTTCGGCCAGATGGACGAGCCGCCGGGGACGCGTCTGCGTGTCGCTCTGTCGGCCCTCACGATGGCGGAGTACTTCCGCGACGTGCAGAAGCAGGACGTGCTGCTGTTCATCGACAACATCTTCCGCTTCACCCAGGCCGGCTCGGAGGTCTCGACGCTGCTCGGCCGTATGCCGTCCGCCGTGGGCTACCAGCCCAACCTGGCCGATGAGATGGGTGTGCTCCAGGAGCGCATCACCTCGACCCGCGGTCACTCGATCACCTCGCTGCAGGCGATCTACGTCCCGGCCGACGACTACACCGACCCGGCCCCGGCGACGACGTTCGCCCACCTCGACGCGACGACCGAGCTTTCGCGCGAGATCGCGTCGAAGGGTCTGTACCCCGCCATCGACCCGCTGACGTCGACCAGCCGGATCCTCGACCCCCGTTACATCGGTGAGGACCACTACCGCGTGGCCACTGCGGTCAAGCAGATCCTCCAGAAGAACAAGGAACTGCAGGAGATCATCGCCATCCTGGGTGTCGACGAGCTCTCCGAAGAGGACAAGATCGTCGTGTCGCGCGCACGCCGCATTCAGCAGTTCCTCTCGCAGAACACCTACATGGCGAAGAAGTTCACCGGTGTGGAAGGCTCCACGGTTCCGATCAAGGAGACCATCGAGTCCTTCGACGCGATCGTGAAGGGCGACTTCGACCACGTCGCCGAGCAGGCGTTCTTCAACGTCGGCGGCATCTCCGACGTCGAGGAGAAGTGGGCGCAGATCCAGAAGGAGAACAGCTGACATGGCGCTGACCGTCACCCTCGTCTCCGCGGAGGAGGAGGTCTGGCACGGCGAGGCGAACCTCGTCGTGGCGAAGACCGTCGAGGGCGAGATCGGCTTCATGACCGGTCACGAGCCCGTCCTCGCGATCCTTGCCGAAGGCCAGGTGCGTATCACGCAGTCCGACGGTACAAAGGTCGTCGCCAGTGCGCAGGACGGCTTCCTTTCGATGGAAGGCAATGAGCTGACCATCGTGGCCGGACACGCCGCGCTCGAGTCCTGATCGCCCACGGAGAACTGTCCGTCACCACTCCCCGCTCGAGAGGCATCGCTCTCGAGCGGGGAGTGGTTTCTCGTTGTGCGCGAGGAGAGCACCCATGTTGATCCTGTTGCCGCCGTCGGAGACCAAGCGCCCGGGCGGTCGCCCGCGCGCTGTCGACATCGCCGGGTTTGCGCTTCCCGAGCTCCGCGCCGCACGCGAGTCAGCCGTGGACGCCCTTGTGGCATTGAGCGCCGACGAGGAGCGCGCTGCGCACGTGCTCAAGCTGTCGCGGCGCCAGCGCGAGGACATCACCCACAATGCGACGCTGCGCAGCGCACCGACGTTGCCGGCGGTCGACCGCTACACGGGGGTGCTCTTCGATGCGCTGGATGCTGCCACCCTGACCGCGGCGTCGCGGCGCTGGCTGGGCGCTCACGTGCTCATCCACTCCGCGCCGTTCGGACCGGTCGCCGCGCTCGATGCGATCCCGACCTACCGGCTCGCCGCCGGAACGGCGCTTCCCGGCATCCCGCCCCTGAGGCGTCACTGGGCGGGTGAGGTCACCGAGGCTCTGCGCACGGCCGCGCCGTCGTTCGTCCTGGATCTGCGCTCCGAGGCGTACGTCGCCCTCGGCCCCGTTCCGTCGGACGTGGCGTCCGCCTACGTGCGCGTGGTGACGATCGGCGAGGACGGCGCGACACGCGCACTCAACCACTTCAACAAGCACGGCAAGGGAGCCTTGGTCAGAAGGCTCGCGGAAACCCGCCCGCGCATCGCGACGCGCGAGGCGCTCCTGGCGTGGGCCGAGACGGCGGGCGTGACGCTGCAGGACGGCGCGCCGGGGGAGATCGATCTCGTCGTGTGATCAGTCGCGCGCGGTGTGGGCGGCGGTTCGTTCTGTGTTCTCGGCAATGGCCACGAGGGCGACCCCGGACTCGATGATGAAGCGCAGCACGACGACGGCGAGGAACGCGACGACGGGAACGACGATCAACGTCGACAGGATGAGCGCGATGCCACCGCCCAGGTTCCACCACAGCGAACCGATGCCGGAGATGAGACCCCACAGGAACGTCGCGATGAAGGCGATGCCGATCGCGACGAGGCCCACGAGATAGAAGACGCTTGCCAATCTGCGAGTGATGAACCGCGTGAACGACAGGTCGAACAGGGCGGAGAGGAAGCCGCGACCGATGTCGTCGAGGTCGCCGACCAGCCGTGGAACCCCCGTGTCGTCGACACCGGCGATGCCCGCCCCGGATGCCGTGTCGCGCGCCACCTCTTCCGCGGGACGCGGCGGCAGCGGCGGGAGAGAGGACTCGGTCATCGGCGTTCCTTCCGGCGCGGACGGCAGTGCGCCCAGGCTATCGGCTGCGTCGCGGACGGGTGGGGACACGCGCGCGAAAGAGACGTCGCGCCGGTGTGCTCGCTACCAATACGATGTGAGCCGGAGCCGGCCAGGGTGGTCGCGCTCGACGGCGAGAATCGCCGGGGGAGGTACTCATGGATGATTACTCGGGCGGGAGCGCTGCCGCCGCTGCAGCTGCCCTGATCGTGTTTGCGTTCTTCGTCTTCATCTTCGCGGTGATCGGCTATGTGATCAGTGCGTTCTTCCTGATGAAGATCTTCGACAAGGCGGGAGTCCAGGGCAAGTGGCGCGCCTGGGTGCCGATCTACAACTTCATGGTGTTCGCAAAGCTCGGCGATGTCAGCCCATGGGTCATGCTGGGCGCCGTTGTGGCGTCGGGCCTGCTGAGCCAGGTCCCCGTTCTCGGTTGGATCATCGCGCTGCTCCCGATCGTCGTGGGCGCCCTGGCCGCGTGGCGCGTGGGGCAGAAGCTTCAGAAGGAGACGCCCTGGGTCATCCTCTACGTCCTGCTCGGACTCGTGTGGCTCGGCATCCTCGCCTTCGACAAGTCGCGCTGGAACCCGAACGTGCCGCCCGCGCCGTGGGCGGCGAACGGCTTCCTCGCCGACCGCACCGTCTGGCAGGGCGTTCCCGTCCAGACGTCGGCGGCGCCCGCGGGCTACACCCCTCCTGCGGGTTACCAGCCGCCGGCGGGTTACCAGCCGCCGGCGCCTCCGGCCGGATATCAGCCGCCCGCGCCGCCGGCAGCCACCGCACCGCCTGCTGCTCCCGAGCCGCCGACCACGGAACCGCCGACCGCGGAGCCGCCGACCGCTCCGGAGCCGCCGCGCTCCTGATCGTCCTCACCGCTCAACCGCCCGGGTTCGCTGACAGCGCACCCGGGCGGTTGAGCGTGGCAGCCCGGCGGGCGTAGCGTCGATTCGCGCTTGTTGTGGCGGGCGCGGAAAGGCGGCGCCGTGCTCGGCAGGATCCTCGTGCGCTATCTCGCGCCCACGTGGCCGTTGCTCCTCCTGGTGGTGATTTTCCAGCTCGGCCAATCGGTCGCGTCGCTGCTGTTGCCCACGCTCAATGCCGACATCATCGACAACGGCGTGATCACGGGCGACATCGGCTACATCTGGCGGACCGGCGGCGTGATGCTCGGGATCAGCGTCGTCCAGATCGTCTGTTCGCTGGTCGCGGTGTACTTCGGTTCGCGGCTGGCGATGGGCCTCGGTCGTGCGGTGCGCGCCGATCTCTTCCGCCGCGTCGTCGCCTTCTCGCAGCGCGAGGTCGGGCAGTTCGGGGCGCCGTCGCTGATCACCCGCAACACGAACGACGTCCAGCAGGTGCAGATGCTCGTTCAGATGTCGGCGACCGTGATGGTCTCCGCGCCGATGCTCGCGATCGGAGGCATCGTGATGGCGGTGCGCCAGGACGCGGGATTGTCGTGGCTGGTGGCGGTGTCGGTGCCCGTGCTGCTGGTGATCGTGTCGCTGGTGGTCGTGCGGATGGTCCCCGCCTTCACCACCATGCAGGCGCGCATCGACCGGCTCAACCAGATCATGCGCGAGCAGCTCACCGGCATCCGCGTCGTCCGCGCCTTCGTCCGAGAGAACGAGGAACGGCACCGCTTCACGCGCGCCAGCGAGGACGTGATGGAAACCGCCCTTCGCGCCGGAAACCTCATGGCCGTGATGTTCCCGGCGGTCATGCTCGTCATGAACCTGTCCTCGGTGGCGATCATCTGGTTCGGGGCCGCCGAGGTGCAGAACAACGGCGTGCAGATCGGCACGCTGTTCGCGTTCCTGAGCTACATGATGCAGATCCTCATGGGTGTCATGATGGCGACGTTCATGTTCGTGATGATCCCGCGCGCGGCGGTGTGCGCCGATCGCATCGGAGCCGTGCTGGAGACGGAGCCGTCCGTGCACGCCCCCGAGGCGCCCGTGCGAGCCGCCGGGGCCGGGGGACGCGTCGTCTTCGACGACGTCGAGTTCACCTACCCCGGTGCCGAGTCGCCAGTGCTCCAGGGCATCGCCTTCGCCGCCGAACCCGGAACCACGACGGCGATCATCGGTTCGACCGGCGCAGGAAAGTCGACGCTCGTCGGCCTCATCGCTCGGCTCTTCGACGTCACGGGGGGAGCGGTCACCGTCGACGGTGTCGACGTCCGCGAGCTCGATCCCGACGACCTCTGGGCCCGCGTCGGTCTCGTCCCCCAGCGCGCATTCCTGTTCGCCGGCACCGTCGCGTCCAACCTCCGCTACGGCGACGCCGCCGCCAGCGACGCGCAGCTCTGGGCGGCGCTGGATCTTGCGCAGGCGAAGGACTTCGTCGCGGCCCTGCCGGGCGGACTGGACGCCCCGATAGCGCAGGGCGGCACCAACGTCTCGGGTGGCCAGCGCCAGCGCCTCGCGATCGCTCGGGCATTGGCGCGGCAGCCCGAGATCTACATCTTCGACGACTCGTTCTCCGCGCTCGACCTGCGGACCGACGCCGCCCTTCGTCGCGCGCTCGATGCGCATCTTCCCGAGGCGACGCGGATCGTCGTCGCGCAGCGGGTATCGACCATCCGCCACGCGGACCAGATCGTCGTGCTCGATCACGGCCGGATGGTCGGACGCGGCACGCACGACGAGCTGGTGGAGACCAACGAGACGTACCGCGAGATCGTCGAGTCGCAGCTCGCGGCGCAGGAGGCATGATGAGCGGTCCGGGACCTCGAGGACCGCGCGGCGGTCCGATGGCGGGCGGTGCGCCCGTCCAGAAGGCGCAGAACTTCGGTCCGAGTGCGCGGCGGCTGCTGGGCACGTTGCGTGTTGATCGTGCCAGCCTGGCACTGGTGTTCCTGCTCGGTGTGCTGTCAGTGGGTCTGTCGGTGCTCGGTCCGAAAATCCTCGGCGACGGCACCAACGTCGTGTTCGCGGGCTTCATCTCGATGCAGGTGCCGGCCGGGGCCACGAAACAGCAGGTCATCGATCAGCTGATCGCCAGCGGCAACCAGCAGCAGGCCGACATGCTCTCGGCGATGGACTTCACGCCCGGAGCGGGCATCGACATGTCGCGACTGGGGGCGATCCTCATCGCGGTGCTGGCGATCTACATCTTCGCCGCGCTGTTCAACTGGCTGCAGGCGCGCCTGCTCAACGGCATCGTGCAGCGCGCGATGCACCGGCTCCGTGTGCGCGTCGAAGAGAAGGTCCATCGTCTGCCACTCGCGTACTTCGATGGCGTGCAGCGCGGGGAGCTGCTCAGTCGCGTCACCAATGACGTCGACAACATCGGCCAGTCGATGCAACAGACGCTGTCGCAGGTGATCATGTCGCTGCTGACGGTGATCGGCGTGCTCGCGATGATGTTCATCATCTCCCCGCTTCTGGCGGTCATCGCGCTCGTGACCATTCCGTTGACGGTGATCGTGACGATGCTCGTCGCGCGCCGCTCGCAGAAGCTCTTCGTCGCCCAGTGGAAGGCGACCGGCATCCTGAACGCGCGTGTGGAAGAGACCTTCTCCGGCCATGCGATCGTGAAGGTGTTCGGCCACCAGCGGGCCGTCGAGCAGGACTTCGCCGCGGAGAACGACGAGGTCTATCGCGCGAGCTTCGGCGCGCAGTTCCTCTCCGGCGTGATCATGCCGGCCATGATGTTCATCGGCAACCTGGTCTACGTCGCCATCGCGGTGGCGGGCGGCCTGCAGGTCGCCGCCGGGGTGCTGTCGATCGGCGACGTGCAGGCCTTCATCCAGTACTCGCGACAGTTCACCCAGCCGCTCAGCCAACTGGGCTCGATGGCCAACCTGCTGCAGTCCGGCGTTGCCAGCGCCGAGCGCGTCTTCGAGCTTCTCGATGAACCCGAGCAGACGCCCGATCCCACCCCGGCGGACAGCGTTCCCGCCGACACCGCAGACCTGGCCTTCGAGGACGTCTCGTTCCGCTATGCATCTGACAAGCCCCTGATCGACGGGCTGTCGATGCACGCCCGCCCGGGCAGCACCGTCGCCATCGTCGGTCCGACGGGCGCCGGCAAGACGACGCTGGTGAACCTGATCATGCGCTTCTACGACGTGGATGCCGGTGTCATCGCCCTGGGCGGGCTGGACACTCGGCGGATGACCCGGGACGACCTGCGCGCACGCACGGGCATGGTGCTGCAAGACACCTGGCTGTTCTCCGGAACCATTCGCGAGAACATCGCCTACGGCAGACCCGACGCCTCCGAGGAGGACATCGTCGAGGCAGCGACGGCCGCGTACGTCGATCGTTTCGTGCACGCCCTGCCCGACGGCTACGACACCGTGCTCGACGACGAAGCGACGAATCTGTCGGTGGGGGAGCGGCAGCTGATCACGATCGCCCGCGCGTTCCTGGCGGATCCGAGGATCCTGATCCTCGATGAGGCGACGAGTTCGGTCGACACACGCACCGAGTTGCTCATCCAGCGCGCCATGTCGCGGCTGCGGGCCGACCGCACCGCGTTCGTCATCGCGCATCGCCTGTCGACGATTCGCGACGCCGACCTCATCCTCGTCATGGAGAACGGCACGATCGTCGAACAGGGCACCCACGAGCAGCTGCTCGCCGCCCACGGCGCGTACCGCCGCCTCTACGATGCCCAGTTCGAGGCTCCGGTCGACGACGAGGCCGACGCCGCCGCTTCGCAGCCTGTCGGCGGGGTGCAGCCCCGACCCGTCCACTAGAGTGGGACCGTGCCCGAAGCCGCGACTCACTCGCGCACCATCCCGCTCGCGGACGGTGCCGTCGACCTGCAGTGGGCGGAGCTGACCCATACGGGCCGTCGGCGAGAGATCAATCAGGATGCCGTCCTCGCTCGCTATCCGCTGTTCGTGGTCGCCGACGGGATGGGTGGCCACATCGGCGGTGAGATCGCCAGCAGCAGCACGATCGCACGCCTCGAATCGATGGTCGGCAAAGGCGAGGTCAGCCCGAAGAACATCGAGAAGGCGCTTTCCAAGGCCGTCGGCGACATCGCCTCGCACCCCGAAGCCACCGATGACGGCACGGGGACGACGGTGACCGGGGTCTACCTCGACACCTCCACCCCCGAGCCCACGTGGGTGACCCTCAACATCGGCGACTCGCGGGTCTATCTCTTCCGCGACGGCGGCCTCGCCCAGGTCACGACCGATCATTCCGTCGTCCAAGAGCTCATCGCCGCGGGGCGGCTCAGCCCTGAAGAGGCCGAGAACCACCCCTACGGAAACGTGATCACACGCGCCGTCGGTCCCTCCGACGGCGTCGCGCCCGACTACGTGCGACTCGAGGTCATCGACGGCGACCGCTTCGTGATCTGCAGCGACGGCCTCACCAAGGAGCTGACGGACTACGGCATCCTGCACTTCCTCCTGCAGCACGACGATCCGGCCGCCGCAGCGGCTGACATGCTCGACGCTGCGCTGGAGAACGGCGGTCGCGACAACATCACGATCATCGTCCTGAACGTGCACCGCACCGGTTCCTCCCCAGCGACGGACTGACGTCCTTCGCGCACCGGTCGCTCCGGTGCGCGTCGCCTCGTGGCGCCGGCGCGCTTGACTGCCGACATGACCGATGTCGACGATCTCGACGACGAGCCGCTGCGCCTTCCGCCCGCCCCGACACCGCCGGCGCGGGCACCGCTGCCGGTCGTGACCGCCATTGTTCCCGTCGTCGGTGCGCTCGTGCTGTGGCGCGTCACGGGGTCGGCCCACGCCCTCTGGTTCGCAGCTCTCGGGCCGCTCGTCGCGGTGGCGTCCTTCGTCGACGGGCTGCGGACGACCAGGCGTGTTCGGCGGCGTGCGCGCCGCGAACACCTCCGTCTGCTGGCGCACCTGGACGAAGCGGTCGATCGGCGCCACGACGCGGAGCGGCGTGGAGCGTGGCGGCGCACGCCCGACGTGGCGACGCTGTGCGCCGATGAGGCGGAGGTATGGCGTTCGGTGCCCGGCCGCGAGGAGGTGCTGGTGGTCGGGCGTGGAGAGGGGCCGAGCAGCCTGCGGATCGAGGGTGAGCCCGCCGACGATGCCGCGCGTGAGGTGCGACGGCGAGCTCGGCGCCTCGATGATGCGCCCGTGACCGTGCCCCTGCGGGCGGGGCTGGCCGTACGCGGTCCTCTCACACAGACAACGGCGGTGGTCCGAGGGCTCGTGATGCAGATCTGCCTCGTCCATGCTCCCGGCCGCGTCCGGATCGTCGACCTCGACGCCGTGGAGGCGATCGTGGGTCACGTGCCGCTCCCGCACGCGTTCGCGAGCGCCGGCGATGCTCTCGTGGTCGCGGAGGGCGCGGCCCGCCTCCCTTCGGATGCGCAGATCCCGATCGTCGTCGTGGCGGGCGACGCGCCGCCGCCGCCGCGCTGTCGCGCCGTTCTGACCCTCGTGGGCGGCGACGAAGCCGTCCTGGACCATGAGGGCTCGACGCGGACGGTGCGGATCGAAGCGTTGTCAGCGGTGCAGGCAGCCGAGGTCGCGGCGATGCTGTCGGAACGCGCGCGTGAGCTGGGCCACCGCGGCGACGCTCCCGTGGGGTTCGAGGAGCTCGTCGGCGGTCGCGCCGGCCCGGGACTGAGCGCCGCCATCGGTGTGAGCGCAGGGGAGATCGTCACCGTCGACCTCGTGGCCGACGGACCCCACGCCGTCGTGGTGGGCATGACCGGCTCCGGCAAGAGCGAGCTGCTCGTCACGTGGGCGGCCGGCCTGTGTCGCGGTCGAGATGTCGGGGAGGTCTGCCTTCTTCTCATCGACTTCAAGGGCGGCCGCACCTTCGACGCCCTCACCGTTCTTCCGCACGTCACCGGCGTCGTCACCGATCTCGATGACCGTGCGGCCGTGCGGGCGGTCGAGAGCCTGCGAGCCGAGATCCGGCGCCGAGAACGCGTCCTCGCCGCTCACGATGCCCGAGATGTGGACGAGGCCCCGGGGGCGCTGCCGCGACTCGTCGTGATCGTGGACGAGTTCGCCGCGCTGGTCGGCGCTCACCCCGAGATGCACGAGCTGTTCTCGGATGTCGCGGCGCGTGGGCGCGCACTCGGCATCCATACGATCCTGGCGTCCCAGCGCGCGGCCGGAGCCTTCCGTGACGGGCTGCTCGCCAATGCACCGCTGCGGATCGCACTGCGTACCCTCGATGCCGCAGACTCGCGCGCCGTGATCGGCCTCGACGACGCGGCGCGATTGTCCGGCCGCGCCGATGCCCGAGGGACGGCGCTCGTGCGTCGCGCGGCCGACGTCGATCCACAGCGCGTGCGGATGGCGCGATGCTCCCCGGTGGCGCTCGCGGCGATCAGAGACGCGGCGGGAGACGAACGCGCGACGGCGCCGTGGCTGCCTCCGCTCCCGCTCGCGGTGGAGCTGGATCGGGTAGCGGTGACCGGTCGTATCGCGCTGGGACTCTCGGACGAGCCGCAGCGGCAGCGCCAAGCGCCCGTGCTGCTGCCGCGGGCGGCGACGGCGCTGGCGGTGATCGGAGCACCGGGAAGCGGCCGCTCGTCCTTGCTGCGCGCCGTCGCCCGCCAGCTGCCGCACGCGCCGACGTGGGTCCCCGGCGACCCCGAGGCTGCGTGGGACGCTGTCGCCGCCGCCGTGGACCGGCGCGCGGGGACGGGCGTGGTCGTCGACGACCTCGACGCGCTCCTGGCGCGCTATCCCACCGACTATGCGGCGGAGATGATGTCGCGCATCGAGCGGCTCGTGCGTGACGCGGGGCAGACCGGAGGCCTCGTGGTCTTCTCGGCGGCGCGATGCGCAGGGCCGCTCGCCCGCCTGCTGGATCTGGTTCCGCACCGCGCCATCCTGTCGTTGGCGACGCGCGCCGACCACGTGGCGGCTGGGGGTGAGGGGGCCGACCACGACCGCGATCAGCCGCCCGGGCGGGGGCGATGGGGTCGCCTCCTGGTGCAGTTCCTCCACGACGGCGCCCGCGCGACCGCGCCAGGGCACGCCTCCCCGCCGCCGACCTGGAATCCCGGCGAAGCCGGCCCGGCCGGTCTGGTGGTCGCGCCCGGGTTCGCCCGTGACGCGCTGAATCGCGCGAGCGTGGAACGCGATGTTCCGATCGTCGGCGTCGCCGACGCCGCGACGTGCAGCGCGACCGGGGGACGGGCACTCGTCGTCGGCACGCCCGAGGAGTGGCTCGCCCACTGGAAGCTCCTGGGCGAACTGCGCACGCGTCATGAGCTGGTCGTCGCCGCAGAGTGCATCGCGGACTATCGTGCCCTCACGGGCCGACGGGACCTGCCCGTCTACGCCGCTGCGGGTGCCGGCCGCGCCTGGCGACTCGCGCCGGACGGCGTCGCTCAGCGCGTCCTGCTGCCCCGGCCGTGAGCGGCCGTGGACCGGAACGCGAGGGATCAGACGGTGGGACGGATGCGCCCCACCTCGCGCCCTCCACCGGTGATCTCCAGCGGCAGCTGGTCGAGCGTCGCGGCGACGTCCGCCGACGACAGGGCGCCGACGCGCTCCAGCAGACGGATCGCGACGGCCGTCGCGACGCGGCCACTGCCGTCCAGCGTCTTCAGGGCCACCGTCGCGCCGTTGGGGGCCGTCATGATCATGATCCCCTCGGCGCCCCCCTTGGCGAAGACGCCGAGCCGCTCGATCGCGATGGTGTCCGGGCGGCCCGGCCCGTCGATCGCCCACGGGTTCTCGCGGACCGCGCGCACGAGCGCTCCGGCCAGACGGTGCAGGGCGAAGGGGGAGCGCTCCGAGGCGGTGCCGATCCGATGCGCGGCGCGGGCGAGGGCGGTCAGGCTCATGGCGTACACCGGTGCTCCGCAGCCGTCGATCGCGGTCGTGGAGATCTTCGTCCCCGTGAGCCGTTCGATGACCTCACGGATATGCACCTGCAGCGGATGCTGCGGGTCGAGGTAGCTCTCGATGTCCCACCCGTTCGCGGTGCAGGCCAGCAGCATCGTCGCATGCTTTCCGGAACAGTTCATGCGAATTCGCCCCGGCTGTCCGAGTTCGCGCACGAGCTCATCGCGCGTCGCCGTGTCGCCGGGCCACGCGGGCGGGCACTGAAGGTGGTCCTCGCCGAGACCGGCGGTCGCGAGGATCTCCCGGACGACGGCGGCGTGGCGGTCGGTTCCGCTGTGGCTGGCGGTGGACAGCGCGAGCTGCTCGCCTTCCAGGGAGACACCCGCGGTCAGGCAGCCGAGTGCCTGCAACGGCTTCATGCTCGAGCGGGGCAGGATCGGTGTGTCGACGTCGCCGAGGCTCAGTTGGACGACGCCCTCGGGGTCCAGCACGATCGCCGCTCCGGCGTGCCGCGACTCGATGAAGCCGCTGCGCTCGACGACGGCGAGTTCCACCGCATCGGTGACGGCGATGGTGCCGGAGGGTGCGGAGGGACGGGACACGGTGAGAGGATCTGACACGCACAAGAGCCTACTTTCTTCGCGTGCCGCGGAAAGGGTCGGCTGGGACCACCGAGGAGACGGGGATGCGCCAGCTGGACGAGGTCGCCGATGGGATCTGGGTCGCGACGAGCCGGCGCATGGCCACCACGAGCACCGTCATCGTGGGTGGAGCCGAGGCTCTGCTCGTCGATCCCGCGTGGGACCCGGACGAGCTCGACGCGCTGGCAGCCACGCTGAACGCCCGCGGGCTGCACGTTCGCGCGGGCTTTGCGACCCACGCCCATCACGACCATCTGCTGTGGCACCCGGCGTTCGGGGACGTCTCGCGCTGGGCCTCCGACACCACTGCCGCGCTCACCGTCTCGCAGCGCGCTGAACTCGTCGCTGCGTTGGACGACGAGGCGCCGCCGTGGTTCGCCGAGCTCATGGGCCGTGTCAACGGCATCGGAGACCGCTTCCCCGCCGACGGTCTGCCGAAGGGGGTGCACATCGTGCCGGTCGTCCACGACGGTCACGCGCCGGGACACACGGCGCTGTGGCTGCCGGAGCGGCGTGTGCTGATCGCCGGCGACATGCTCAGCGACGTCGAACTGCCGCTGCCGTTCTCTCCCGACGACCTGCCGGCCTACCTCGACGCTCTCGACCGGCTCGCGCCGTTCGCGGCGCGCGCCGCGGTGGTCGTTCCCGGTCACGGAAACGTGGGCGCGGACGCGCGTGCTCGCCTCGACGCGGACCGACGCTACCTCGATGACATGATCCGCCGAGGACGCTCCGACGATCCACGTATCGCCAACCCCGGCATGGCCGAGGAGCACGCGCATCTGGCGGAACTGGCGGCCGCGTACCGCGCTGCGGGTGGCAGACTGGCGAGATGATCGGTGAACACCGTTACGCACTGCAGGCGCGGTGGACAGGAAATCGCGGTACCGGAACGAGCGGGTACCGCGACTACGACCGCTCGGTGACGCTGTCGATCGACGGCAAGCCGGCTCTGGAGGCTTCGAGCGATCGTCCCTTCCGCGGCGATCCTTCGAAGTGGAACCCCGAGGACATGCTGCTGGCCGCGCTGTCGGAGTGTCATCTGCTGTCCTACCTCCACGCCTGCGTGCAGGCCGGTGTCGTCGTCGTGTCCTACACCGACGACGCGACGGGGCGGATGACCGAGGACGGTCGAGGCGGCGGCGCCTTCACCGAGGTCGTGCTGCGACCGCGGGTCGAGGTCGCCGCAGCGTCCATGGTCGCCGCGGCTGAGGCCGCACACGCGCAGGCGCACGAGTGGTGCTTCATCGCGAACTCGGTCAACTTCCCGGTTCGTCACGACGCCGTCGTCACGGTGGCCCCGGATGCCGCGGTCAGCGGCGTTCGTGCGGAAGGACCTGCTTGAGGCGTTCGACGGGATTGGACGCCGGAGCCTCGTTGTAGGCGTTTGCCAGCTCCTGACCGGAGAGCGCGTGGATCGCGGCCATGATCTCATCGGTCGCCTGACGGCGGGCGCGCCCGGAGTCGGCGGAGCCGTGATGAGAGAGGTCGAGGGGTTCGCCGAAGCGCACCGTCACCCGCGGGCGCAGGCGGGGAAACTTCGCTCCGACGGGCATGATCTCGTTGGTTCCGACCAACCCCACGGGAATCACGGGTGCGCCGGTCTGCAGCGCGAGGAACGCGACACCGGTGCGGCCTTTGTACAGACGCCCGTCGAGGGAGCGCGTCCCCTCCGGATAGAGCGCGGTCGACCACCCCGCGTCGAGCATCCGTCGCTGCTGCTCGAGAGCATCCAACGCCGCCTGGCCCGCTCCGCGCTGAACGGGGAACGCGCCGACGGCGTAGAAGAACTGTCGGGAGAACCACCCCTTCAACCCGGCGCCGTCGAAGTAGCTCGACTTGGCGAGGAAGCGCACCGGCCGCGGAGCGGCCATGGGGATGACGAAGGAGTCGATGAACGACAGGTGGTTGCTGGCGAGGATCACCGCGCCCTTGCGGGGGAAGTTCTTGCGTCCCTCGATGCGCGGACGGTACAGCAGCCGCGCGAGCGGGGCCACGACCCACCTGCCGATGACATAGGTGGGGCCGATGCCGGTGACGTCATGGGCGTCGGCCGAGGCCTGCAGCTCGCCGGCGGCGTCGGGGGCGGGCTCTGCGGATGTCACCAGACGAGGGTACTCCCGATCGCATGCCGCCATGAGCATGGCGAGAGCGTGGCGCTCCCAGCGCACGCAGAACAAAGTAGGGGAGGATGGGTGTGAATCCGTCTTCCATCTGTGAGGTCCTATCGTGCGCCTGCGCCCGCTCGTCGCTGTTTCCGTCGCCGCTGTGTCCGTCATCCTGCTTGCGGGCTGTTCCGGCTCCAACGGCGCCACCGCGTCCGGGAGCCCGACCGCCGCGCCGGCGGCGGATCTCTGCGACGCGCAGGTCTCGTCCGGCGCCGCGGCCGACGCGGTCACGGTCAGCGGAGACGCGGGAGCAGCTCCCACCCTGTCGTTCACGGCGCCGATCCAGATCGACAAGCTGCAGGCGAAGACCATCGACAAGGGGTCGGGTACCCCGGTGACGGCGGGGCAGTTCATCTCCTACGCCATGACGGCCTACGACGCCGAGACGGGCCAGAAGCTCGGCGATATCGGCTACAAGCCCGGTCAGCTCCTGCCCGCGCAGATCTCGGCATCCAGCCCCCTCGGCCAGGTCCTCGGTTGCGGCGCGCCCGGCGAGCGCGTCGTCGCGACCTTCCCGGCGAGCGAGCAGGGTGCGGCCCAGGTGTACGTGGTCGACCTGCTCGGAATCGTCCCGAGCGCCGCCTGGGGCGCCGAGCAGGCTCCGGTGGCGGGGATGCCGACGGTGTCGCTGGCCGACAACGGCGCGCCGACGATCACGCTTCCCGGTGGCAACCCGCCCACCGAGACGCAGATCGCCACCCTGAAGAAGGGCGACGGTGCCACGGTCCAGAGCGGCGACCAGGTGCTGGTGCAGTACACCGGCGTGCGCTGGTCGGACGGCAAGACCTTCGACTCGACGTGGGACAAGGGCGGCGTGCCGACGAGCTTCACCACCACCGGTGTCGTCCCCGGCTTCCGCAAGGCCCTGGAAGGCCAGACCGTCGGCTCGCAGGTGCTCGTGACGATGCCCCCGGCGGACGGCTACGGCGAGGGCGAGATCAACACGAACGACCTCAAGGGCGAGACCCTGGTGTTCGTCGTCGACATCCTGGGCGCCCAGACCTCCGCGGCCCAGTAACCGGCCCGCCGGTAGGCTGGCCGCATGCGGCGCATCCTGATCCTCGGTTCGACCGGTTCCATCGGCACCCAGGCTCTGGATGTGATCCGCACCCGCCGTGATCAGTTCGAGGTGGTGGGACTCGCCGCCGGACGCGACGCGGCGGGCGTCGCCGCGCAGGCGATCGAATTCGGGGTCGAGCACACCGCGCTGGGCGCGGTCGAAGCCGAGCAGCTCGTGCGGGATGTGGAGGCCGATGTCGTGCTCAACGGCATCACCGGATCGGTCGGCCTCGGCCCGACGCTCGCCGCGCTCGAGACGGGGCGTACTCTTGCGCTGGCCAACAAAGAGTCGCTCATCGTCGGTGGCGATCTGGTCACCGCCCTCGCTGCGCCGGGTCAGATCGTCCCGGTCGACTCCGAGCACTCTGCGATCGCGCAGGCCCTGCGCGCCGGGACGAGCGACGAGGTGCGTCGGCTCGTGCTGACCGCCTCGGGAGGGCCGTTTCGCGGTCGCACCCGCGCCGAGCTCGAACGGGTGACGCCAGCCCAGGCGCTGGCTCATCCGACCTGGGACATGGGACGTGTGGTCACCACGAACTCGGCGACGCTGGTCAACAAGGGGCTCGAGGTGATCGAGGCCCATCTGCTGTTCGACGTCGACTACGACCGCATCGACGTCGTCGTGCACCCTCAGTCGATCATCCACTCGATGGTCGAGTTCATCGACGGGTCGACGATTGCACAGGCGTCTCCGCCGGATATGCGGCTGCCGATCTCGTTGGGCCTCGATTGGCCACACCGCATCGGCGGCGTCGGTGCGCCCCTGGACTGGACTCGGGCGAGCTCGTGGGGCTTCGAGCCCCTCGACGAGGAGGCCTTCCCGGCGGTCATGCTCGCCAAGCAGGTGGGGCGCGCCGGCGCGACCTACCCCGCCGTGTTCAACGCGGCCAACGAGCAGGCTGTCGATGCGTTCCACGAGGGACGCCTGAGCTTTCCCGGCATCCTGGACACCGTCCAGCGGATCGTCGATATGCACGAGGCGCCGTCCACGCTTTCGCGCGAGACCCTCGCCGCCGCGGAGGCCTGGGCACGTGCTGCCGCCGATGAGGCGATCGCCGCCGCCTGACATCGATGCGCCCCGCGCCGGCAGAGGGGACCGGACCGCCCGCAGAGGATGGGGAGGGCGGTCCGGTCAGCGCCCGATTCGGGGGACGATCGGGGCGCGAGGCCGCGAGGGGAAGCGGCGGCCGAGACGAGGGAGAGCAGGGAAGGTCAGTACGTAAGCAGGCCGTGTGCGCGGAACTGATCGCGGACGCGGTCGACGAGTTCCACCGAGGGCGGTTCGGTCTCGGCCAGACGGTAGTCGCGTCCGAGGGCGTCCCACTTGTCGCGACCCATCTGGTGGAACGGCAGCACCTCGACGCGGGTAACCGTCCCGGAGCGGATCTCGTTGAGTGACGCGGCATACGCGGCGACGGCCTCGACGTTGTCCACGTCGTCGGTCAGACCGGGGACGAGGACGAACCGGATCCACACCTCGGGACCGTCGGGTCGTGTCGCCAGACGGCGGCCGAAGGTGAGCGTGGGCTCGAGTTCCCGTCCCGTCACCTCGCGGTACGTTTCGGGGTCGCCGCTCTTGACGTCCAGAAGGACGAGGTCGACGTCGTCGAGCATGGCGTCGGAGGCCGCGGCGCCGAGGTAGCCGGACGTGTCGATGGCGGTGTGGATGCCGAGCTCCTTCGCGCCGCGCAGGATCCGCGCCGCGAAGGCGGGTTGCATGAGCACCTCTCCGCCGGAGAGGGTGATGCCGCCGCCGGTCGCCCGGAACACCGCGGTGTAACGCTCGATCCGTGAGAGCAGCTCGTCGCTCGTGACGGGCTGTCCATCCTTCATCGCGAGGGTGTCGGGGTTGTGGCAGTAGAGGCACTGCAGCGGGCACCCGCTGAGGAACGTGGTCAGCCGCGTTCCCGGCCCGTCGACGGCGGTGACGAGCTCCCAGGAGTGCACGGAGCCGAGTCGCCCCTCGCGCATCGCGGTGAGGCGCTCGTGACGGTCGACGTCCGAGACGGCGAGACCGTCGAGGCCGGCGCCGGTGCGCCGATGGGCGGGCGCCTGGAGGGGGACCTCCAGGCGCACCGCGTCATCGGGCAGGGCGGGGCGGGCGGACGGCACCGCGTTGCACGGGTGGCGGCGGAGCATCGCCCTGGCCATTGTCCTCAGCTTCTCTCTGCGTGTCGGTTCGTGTGCCGGGGATGCGGATCACATGGAGCCGTGGAACGTACGCGACAGGACGTCGAGCTGCTGCTCGCGTGTGAGGCGGACGAAGTTCACGGCGTAGCCGGAGACCCGGATGGTCAGCTGCGGGTAGTTCTCCGGGTGCTCCATGGCATCCTCAAGCGTCTCGCGGTTCAGCACGTTGACGTTCATGTGATAGCCGTGCGAGCCCACGTAGGCGTCGAGCAGACCGGCGAGGTTGCGCACCTGCTCCTCGGCGGTGCGCCCGAGGCCGCTCGGGACGACGGTGTTGGTCAGCGAGATGCCGTCCTGCGATTGGGCGTAGGGGATCTTGGCGACCGACAGCGCCGAGGCGAGCATGCCGTGCGTGTCACGACCGTTCATGGGGTTGGCGCCCGGGGCGAACGGCTCGCCGGCGCGGCGACCGTCGGGCGTGTTGCCCGTCGCCTTGCCGTAGACGACGTTCGAGGTGATCGTGAGCACCGACTGCGTGGGCAGGGCGCCCCGGTACATCGGGTGACGGCGGATCTTCGACATGAAGCTCTCCACCAGGCCCACGGCGATCTGGTCGGCGCGGTCGTCGTCGTTGCCGTAGCTCGGGAACTCGCCCTCGGTGACGTAATCGACCACGATGCCGCGTTCGTCGCGCACCGGGGTCACGGTGGCGTACTTGATGGCCGACAGCGAATCCGCCGCCACCGAGAGCCCCGCGATACCGCAGGCCATCGTGCGCAGCACGTCCTTGTCGTGCAGAGCCATCTCGATGCGCTCGTACGCGTACTTGTCGTGCGACCAGTGGATGCAGTTGAGGGCCTCGACATAGGTCTCGGCCAGCCAGTCCATCGTCTTGTCGAAGCGTTCCATGACGTCGTCGAAGTCCAGCGGTCCGTCGCCGACGGGCGCGGTGGCGGGCGAGACCTGCTTGCCGGTGACCTCGTCACGTCCGCCGTTGATGGCGTACAGCAGAGTCTTGGCGAGGTTGACGCGAGCACCGAAGAACTGCATCTGCTTGCCGACACGCATCGGGCTCACGCAGCACGCGATCGCGGCGTCATCGCCCCAGGCGGGGCGGATGATCTCGTCCGACTCGTACTGCACGGCCGACGTGTCGATGGACACCTGTGCGCAGTAGTCCTTGAAGCCCTGCGGCAGCTCGGGGCTCCAGAACACGGTCATGTTCGGCTCGGGCGCCGGACCCAGGTTGTACAGGGTCTGCAGGAACCGGAAGGAGTTCTTCGTCACGAGGGGACGACCGTCTTCACCCATGCCGCCGATCGTCTCGGTGACCCAGGTCGGGTCGCCGGAGAACAGGCTGTCGTACTCGGGGGTGCGCAGGAAGCGGACGATGCGCAGCTTGATGACGAAGTCGTCGATGATCTCCTGCGCCTCGGTCTCGGTGATCAGGCCCGCCTGCAGGTCGCGCTCGATGAAGACGTCGAGGAACGTCGAGGTGCGTCCGAGCGACATCGCGGCGCCGTTCTGCTCCTTCACGGCGGCGAGGTAGCCGAAGTACAGCCACTGCACGGCTTCACGCGCGGTGGTCGCCGGCCCGGAGATGTCGAAGCCGTACGCCGCTGCCATCTGCTTCAGTTCGCCGAGCGCGCGGATCTGTTCCGCGTGCTCCTCGCGCATGCGGACGACCTCTTCCGAGAACGGCGTGGTGTCCAGACCGAGCTTGTCGACCTTCTTGGCGGCGATCAGCTGGTCGATGCCGTACAGCGCGACGCGGCGGTAGTCGCCGATGATGCGGCCGCGGCCGTAGGCGTCCGGGAGTCCGGTGATGACGTGCGAGCTGCGCGCGGCGCGGACGTTCGGCGAGTACACGTCGAAGACGGCCTCGTTGTGCGTCTTGCGGTAGCTCGTGAAGATCTCCTTGAGGGTCTGGTCGACCTCGTAGCCGTAGGTCTCGAGCGCGCCCTCGACCATGCGCCAGCCGCCGTTGGGCATGATCGCGCGCTTCAGCGGCGCGTCGGTCTGCAGGCCGACGATGAGCTCGTCGTCCTTCGCGATGTACCCGGGGCCGTGGGCGGTGATGCCGGCGGGCGTGTGCGCGTCGACGTCGTAGATGCCCTTCTCGCGCTCGACCGGGAACATCGCCGACAGGGTGTTCCAGATGCGCGTGGTGCGTGCCGTGGCGCCCGTCAGGAACGACGCATCGCCGAGGTAAGGGGTGTAGTTGCGCTGGATGAAGTCGCGCACGTCGACCGCATCCTGCCAGGGGCCGGCGGTGAAACCGTTCCATGCGGCGGGCTGGGTGTCCTGTGCGGAGGGGGTGACGGTAGTCATGATTCGCTTCCTCAAATCCTCGTGGGAGCGGCCCGTCCACCCATCCGTGGGCGAGTCGTTGAGGTCAGCCTAGCGCTTGTGGTCAGACCACAAAGAGAGCATGGATGCCGCCGACAATCGACTCTCCGGAAAGACGGACGCCCCTTGTGGTCAGTCCACAAGGGGCGTCGCGGGGTCGCGGGTGTCGCTGGTCTCAGGCGGGGCGCGTCGGATCGGAGTCCGGCGTGGAATCCCGCGGGTAGGGCACCACCCACGACGGTGCCGGCGGGGCCCATCCGGCCGCGGCGAGGGCTCGGCGTGCGAGCTCTCGCGCCGAGTACGGCACACGAGCGCCTCGGATGTCGCGATAGTCCTGGTGGCCGGGGCCCGCCCAGAGAATCGCGTCGCCGTCGCCGACGCGCGAGATCGCCTCGACGATCGCCCGTTCCGGCGGCGAGATCTCGAGGATCTCGGTGGCCGACACGGCGGCGCGAGCGCCGGTGAGCAGTTCGGCGCGGATGTCGTCGGGGTTCTCGTGTCGCGGATGGTGATCGGTGATGATGAGGATGTCGCTGCCGAGCGCGGCAGTGCGTCCCATATCGAATCTCTTGGTCGTGTCGCGGTCGCCGTCGGCGCCGAACAGCATCAGAACGCGTCCCGGGGTGATGCGCCGCACGGCGGCGAGTGTCTTCTCGAACGCGTCGGGGGAGTGGCCGAAGTCGACGTAGACCGCCGGGCCGCTCTCTCCGGACACGCGCTGTGTCCGCCCCGGGACAGCCGCCTCGATCCGGCGGCCGTCGAGGGCCGCGGCCAGCCGCTCCCACGCGTAGCCCGCCTCTCGGAGCATCACGATGGCGAGCGCCGCGTTGGAGGCCATGTGCGGGCCGATCACCGGAACAGTGGTCGTCAGCGACTGCCCATCGGGGCCGTGAAGAGCGAAGGTGGTGCCGTGTTGTCGCTCGGCGACGATGTCCACGGTCCAATCCGCCGCGACCGGCTCCACGGCCAGGGCCGGGGTGATGATCGTCGTGGTGGGAACCCTCGCCGCCGCGACGACCTCGGCGCCGTATTCGGAGTCGAGGCTCACCACCGCCCGACGACTGCGTTCGGGGGTGAACAGCGGCAGCTTCGCGCGGAGGTAGGTGCCCATGTCGCCGAAGTCGTCGAGATGGTCGTGCGTGAGGTTGGTGAAGCCCGCGACATCGAAGACGATCCCGTCGACCCGGTGACGTGCCAGCGCCTGCGCGCTCACTTCGTCGGCCACCGCCTCCACCCCGCGCTCGCGCATGTGCGCGAGCAGAGCGTGGAACTCGGGCGCCTCCGGCGTCGTGAGCCGTGAGGTGATCACCTCGGAGCCGATGTGGCGCTCCGCCGTCGACGACAGACCCGCGACGACGCCCAGCTGCTCCAGAACCGCCTTGAGGAGATGCGCGACGCTCGTCTTGCCGTTCGTTCCCGTGACGCCGAGCATGATCGGCACGTTCTGGTCCGTGCCGTAGATCCAGGCCGAGATCTCACCGAGGATGCCGCGCGGGTCGTCCACCACGGCGATCGGCACGCCCGCGCCGGCTGACAGCTCCGCGCCCGCACGGTCGGTGATCACGGCTGCCGCCCCCGCCGCGACGGCAGCCCCCACGAACTGCGCGCCGTGATGGTTGCGGCCGGGGAGCGCGACGAACAGATCGCCGGGACGCACGTCGTCCGTTGCCAGCGTCACTCCGGAGACGATGACATCGCCGTCTCCCTCGCCCTGTTCGCCCCCGAAACGGCGCACCAGATCTCCGAGTCGGACGTGGGGCGCACGCAAAGGACGGACGGTAGGCGGGAGATTACTGTCAGCGTCGGAAGTCATAGTTCTCTCATGCTTTCGCATATATCTATGCGAGAGCTATGACCAGGCTACCTCGTTCATTTCGGCACGCGGCCCGGTCGCCGCATGAGCGGCGGCCGGGCCGCGTGCCGGGACGAGCCGGGTATCCGTCAGGCGCGGCGTCGACGCACCAGCGCGACGACGAGCGCTGCGATCGCGGCGGCGAGGGCGCCACCGCTCAACCAGCGTGCGACCGGGTCGGCATCCGACGCCGCCGCGGCGGTCGTGGCGGCGTGCGCATCTGCATCGCCGTCGGTCGTCGACGCGTGCTCGTGGTCGCCGGAAGCGGTCGACACCGCGCCCACCGCGACGATGGGGGCGGGCGACGTCAGGTCGTCTTCCGTCTGCCCCTCGGCAGCGACCTCAGACCAGTCGGTCGACCCCGTCTCGCACGTCTGGAGCACGGGGAAAGCGACCGAGGTGTTCGCGGCGCTCGACGAGAAGATCACGTCGAGCGCGACCGAGGCCGCCACGCCGGAGTCGACGGGCGTGACCGCCGTGAAGGTGACGGACGACGGGATGCCGTCGGTGTTGAGCTCACGGGAGATCTTCCAGGCGCCGTCGAGCACCGGCTTCACGCCGTCGATGCCTTGGGGGATGGTGATCTTCACTGCGGTGGTCGGCGAGTCCTCGCAGCCGTGGCTGAACGAGAACGCGAGCCGTGTGGTCGATCCGGCATCCGACGCGTCCGGCGTGACGTGCACGTGGGCCGACGCGGCGAGCGGCGCCGCGAGCACGAGCGCCGCGCCGGCGAGAACGCCGGCGATCGTGCGCGCGCGGCGGCGGGAGGGGGAGGTGACAGTCATCAGGGTGCTCTTTCTGTTCGTTCGGTGCGCGGCGGATGCCGCGATGACGGGTGCGGCGACGCCGCGGGGTGCCGCGGAATGCGGCGGTGCTCAGCGTGCGAACGCCGGCGGACCCCGTCGAGTGAGAACGGACAGGTGGGCCTTGTCACGCGCGACGCGTGGTGCGAAGGACGGAAGGACGACCCACGGGAAGGCGGGCGGCGCCACCGCGCGCGGGCGGCTCAGGACGCGCCGGATACCGCGACCCAGCACCGCCAGAAGCTGCTCGCCGTAGGAGACGAGTGCGACGGTGGTGACCGCGGCCAGGACGTGGGCGATCAGCATGCCGAGGGTGAAGTGCGCGGCATGGTGCCCTGCGTCGGCCGCGGTCGGCCCGACCGTCAGCGCGCCGTGCACGTGCCCGGTGCCGGCCGCGGGCAGCGACGCGGGGCCAACCTCGGCGAACACCGTGTGCAGCGCGATCTGAGCCGCCGCGATGGCCGCGGCCGTCCTCGGCAGACTGCGTCGCCGGCCGACCAGCGCGACGGCCACCGGCGACGCGAGGATCGTGACAGCGACGATCAGCCACAGCGGGGGCGCGTCCGCGCCGCCGAAGGTGTGCCCGGTCGAAGCGATCGTGGTGGCGATCGCGGCGGCGCTCGTGCCGCGCAGAGCACGCACGCGGCGGCTCATCGATCGCTGGGGCACCTGACGAGCCTATCGGGGCCGGGGACGTGCGCGCCGCGGGGACGGAGCGCACTCGAGCGCTGAGCGAACTCAAAGCGGCGACCGGTACCCTCTTGGCTCGTGACCCTCATCGCCTTCATCGTCGGCGTCGTGCTGCTGGTCGTGGGGCTCGCGGCATCCATCGCTCTCCACGAGGTCGGGCATCTCGTGCCCGCCAAGCTCTTCGGCGTGCGAGTCGGTCGCTACATGGTGGGTCTCGGGCCCACGCTGTGGTCACGTCGGATCGGCGAGACCGAGTACGGCGTGAAGGCGCTGCCGCTCGGTGGCTACATCTCCATGGCGGGTATGTATCCGCCGGTCCCGCAGACGGTCGCGGCCGCGGCATCGTCGCAGCGGCGCGCCGGCTTCTTCGCGTCGATGGTGCAGGACGCGCGGGCCGCCAACGAGGAGACCCTCGACGGTGAGGACCGCGCCGGCACCTTCTACGGACTCCCGGTGTGGCGGCGGATCGTCATCATGCTCGGCGGGCCCGTGATGAACCTTCTGCTGGCGATGCTCCTCTTCGCGATCGTCTTCAGCGGCATCGGTGTGCAGACCGCGACGACCACCATCGCGGCTGTCAACCAGTGCGTGCTGCCCGCAGGATCGACCCAGACCGCGTGCGCGGCGGACGATCCCGTCTCACCCGCGGCGGCCGCCGGCATCCAGCCCGGTGACGTGATCGTCTCCGTGGACGGCACATCGGTGTCGACGTTCGAGGAGGCGTCGGCGATCATCCAGGCCTCGCCCAACCGTGCCATCGCTGTCGTCGTTCGCCGCGACGGTGTCGAGCAGACCCTCCAGGTCACCCCGATGCTCGCCCAGCGTCAGATCGCGGGGCCTGACGGCACCACCGTCACCGCCGACGTCGGCTTCGTCGGAATGACGGCGACGACGGACTACGTGCACCAGCCGCTGTGGGCCGGTCCCGCCGCCGCGGTGCAACAGGCCGGTCAGGTCGTCGGGATCATGTGGCAACTGCCGGCGCGGGTCTACCAGACAGCGTCCGACATGATCACCGGGGCTCCGCGCGATCCGAACGGGCCGCTGTCGGTGGTCGGCGTCGGCCGGCTCGCCGGCGAGGCCGCGGCCACCGATGCGCCGGTGCTCAACCGCGTCGCCACCATTCTCGGGCTGTTGGGCTCGCTCAACCTGGCACTGTTCGTCTTCAACCTCATCCCGCTGCTGCCGCTGGACGGTGGACACGTGGTGATCGCCCTCTGGGAGGGCGTGAAGCGCGCCTGGGCCCGGCTGTGGCGCCGCCCGCCGCCGCGCCCCGTCGATGCGACCACGCTCGTCCCGGTGACGTTCGTCGTGGTCGTCGCGATCGTCGTGATGGGCGGCATCCTGATCCTGGCGGACATCGTGAATCCGCTCAAGATCTTCGGCTGAGTCAGTCGAGAGCCCAGGACACCAGTCGTTCGAGCGTGGCGAGGCCGTCGCGCGAGAGGATCGACTCCAGGTGCCCCTGCACCGAGGCGTAGCCCGGTCCGCGCAGGGCGTAGACGTCACCGGAGGCCCCATCCGCCGAGATCTCCGTGCGCCCGAGGCGGGCCGTTCCCGGGTTCACGCGGGCCGTGAACGTGTTGTAGAACCCGATCGACGATGGTTCTCCGAAGACGTCCACGGTCTTCTGCAGGCCCTGATGGGGCGTCGCCAGGGGAGCGAGGTCCAGGCCGAGCCGGTCGGCGAGGATCTGGTGGCTCAGACAGACCGCCAGGAGGGGCCGGCCGCCGTCGAGGCGGGCGGCGACGACGTCGCGCATGGCGCGGATGCGTGCGCTGCCGTCGTCCCGCGGATCGCCCGGGCCGGGTCCGGCGACGACGATGTCGGCCGCCGCGAGAGCGTCGGCTTCCGCCGCGGCGCGGCTCCAGGGCACGATCGAGGTGGCGAAGCCGAGGTGACGCAGCTGGTGGGCGAGCATCGTGGTGAAACGGTCCTCGGCATCCACCACCACCGCCGTGCGGCCGCCCGAGGGACCCGCGGCAGCGGTCTGCTGCGGGTTCAGCCAGAAGGGGGCGAGCCGCTCGTTGCGCGCCGCGAGCAGCGCGGCGATCGACGGGTCGTCGGCCAGGCGGGGCGCCGTCGATGCCGGGGCGTCCTCGTCGAGGAGCGTGTCGGAGGCCGCATCGCGTGCCACGGCGCCGATGGCCCCGAGCACGCCGGCCGCTTTGCCGTGGGTCTCTCCGACTTCGCCCTCGGGGTCGGAGTGGCGCACGAGCGTGGCGCCCACGGGAACGCGCAGGGTGCCGTCGACCAGGTAGGCGGTGCGAATGAGGATGGGCGCATCCAGGTCGTGGCGACCGTCGGCGGTGGGGGTGAACAGTGCCGCGACGCCGGAGTAGTAGCCGCGGGGCTCGCGTTCGTGCCGCTGGATGACCGTGCACGCGTTCTGCATGGGCGATCCGGTGACCGTCGGTGCGAACATCGTCTCGCGCAGGATGTCCCGCGGGTCCATCGTGCTCGTGCCACGCAGCATGTACTCGGTGTGCGTCAGCCGCGACATCTCCTTGAGATGCGGGCCGGTGATGCGGCCACCGTCGCTGCAGACGGCGCTCATCATCTTGAGTTCCTCGTCGACGACCATGAAGAGCTCTTCGGTCTCCTTCGTCGACGACAGGAACGCGGTGAGCGTCTCGGCCGTGGCTCCTCCGACGGGGTGGCGGAAGGTGCCCGAGATCGGGTTCATCGTGACGACGCTGGTGCCCGCGATCGTCGCGCCGGCGCGCCGCGCGCTGACGTGGGCCTCCGGGCTCGCGCCGACCGCGAGATGACCGGGCGTGGACACGAGGAAGGTCCAGTAGGCGCCGCGTTCGTGCTCCAGCAGGGCGCGGAACCAGGTGAGTCCCGCGGTGACCGCGTCGGTGTCGACGGATGCCGTGAAGTCACGGCGGATGACGAAGTTCGCGCCTTCGCCGCGGCCGATCTCGTCGGCGATGACGCGGCGGACGATCGTCGCATACTCGTCATCGCTGACGTCGAATCCGGCGTCGGCCAGCGGAACGGTCTCGGACGGCAGGGTCGACAGCAGCGCGGCGCGCTCGAGTGTCACGTGCTCGTCGACCACGAGACAGCGCAGCGGCGCGCCGTCGTCGTGGCACGCGAAGCCCCGCTCGACGACCTGCCGATAGGGCACGAGCGCCAGCACCTCTCGCGGGGTGCCCGTCGCATCCGTCAGCGGGATGTCGGACAGCAGGGGGACGTCGACCACCTCGCCGACGAGGAGCTCGACGGTGCCGGCATCGCGGGCGATCAGGGCGAACGGACGTTCCGCGCGCAGCACGGACTCCAGCGGGGAGGGGCTCGGGGTCATCGCCGGGCCTTTCTTCAGGTCGGGCGGGCTGCATTCGTCCGGGAACGAAAAGACCGCCTCGAGGGCGGTCTGTGTCGTGGGTCGCGAGCACACCGCCTCAGCGGGTGGGCCACCAGGAGGTGTTCGCGAACATGCGGTCACGATATCAGAACGACACGTGCGCGTCGGCGCGGCGGGCGTCGGCCGCCGGTGCGCGATCACGATCTCGAAACGAACGGCCGCTGCCCCATGCGCCTCTGCAGCGCCGTGCGTCAGGGTGGAGGGATGAGCGTCTCCGCCCCCCGATCGGTCCCCGTCGTCATAGCCGCAGCGGCATGTCTCCTGGTGCTGGCGGGCTGTGCACGGGGCGCTGCGGCACCCGTCGAGTCCGCATCGCCCGTCGCCTCGGCGACGTCCACGCCGACAGCGACGCCGCCCGAGGAGCACACGATCGCCTTCGGGGGCGACTGCGACGCCGTCCTGAGTGAGGATCAGCGGGCGTCGCTCTTCGCCGTGGAGTCCACGCGTGTCGACGCCGACCCGGGGCAAGATGTCGGCATCGGAACGCTGGGCGGTGTCGAATGCACGTGGCGCGGAGTCGACTGGCAGCCGTTGGGCGCCGACACAGCGGCCGTGTCCGTGCTCGCGTTCCCGACCTCGGTGATACCTCAGGATCTGCGGGCCGAGGCGGAGGCGGGGACGTGCATTCAGATCTATGACGCGATGTCATGCACGCTGGGCGCTGACGTGGGCGGCGTCTGGCTCGTTGTTCAGGCCGTCCAGGCGGCGGAAGAGGGCGTCGATACTCCCGCCGCGCTGCTGCGGTCCGTGCTCGACGCGGTCACGGCGAATACGGCGGGCGCAATTCGACCCGTTCCACTGGCCCGCACGGTCGGATGGTGGAGCACGGACATCTCCTGTGAGGATCTGGGCCAGCGTCTCGGACTCGCCGACTACCTCGGGTCGACCTATGTCACCGGCTGGTGGGAGGGCGACCCCAGTCAGGAGTGGACGTGGCGTCTGCTCGAGAGTGCCGGAGTCTCACTCACGTGCATGTGGTTCCCCGATTTCAGTGATCCCTCCGCCGATCCGACCTACGGGCTGACGAGCCTTCAGCTCTCGCCCGGCGGGGCTTGGGCGGTGGACGCGGCGTTGGCCACCGGGGAGCGCACGAGCCTCGCGGGCGGGCTGTCCGCGGCGGTGGACGGGAAGACCGCGCTCGCCGCCGACGGCGTCAACCTCGCCCGGGTCAGCATCGGCGACAGCGGCACCGGAGATCCGACGACGCTCCTTCTCCGCGTGTTCGACAAGTTCGCGACATCCCCCTGACGTCAGCCGCGCCGCCCTCGCGCAGCGTGTGCGGCGTAGTCTGGTGCAGTGCCAGCAGTGAACATCGGGATGCCGCGTGTGCCGGACGTCCTCGCCCCCCGCCGCAAGAGCCGTCAGATCAAGGTCGGGAAGGTGCTCGTCGGTGGCGACGCCCCTGTGAGCGTGCAGTCGATGACCACGACGCCGACGACCAACATCAACGCGACCCTTCAGCAGATCGCCGAGTTGACGGCATCCGGCTGTGAGATCGTGCGTGTGGCCGTCCCCAGCCAGGATGACGCCGACGTGCTGCACATCATCGCCAAGAAGAGCCAGATCCCCGTGATCGCGGACATCCACTTCCAGCCCAAGTACGTCTTCCAGGCCATCGACGCCGGGTGCGGCGCGGTGCGCGTGAACCCGGGCAACATCCGCAAGTTCGACGACCAGGTCGGCGCCATCGCCAAGGCGGCGAAGGATGCCGGGGTCTCGCTGCGCATCGGCGTGAACGCGGGTTCGCTCGACAAGCGTCTGCTCGAGAAGTACGGCAAGGCGACCCCGGAGGCACTGGTGGAGAGCGCCGTCTGGGAGGCGTCGCTGTTCGAGGAGCACGACTTCCACGACTTCAAGATCTCCGTCAAGCACAACGACCCGGTCGTGATGGTGAAGGCGTACCGCATGCTCGCCGAGCGGGGCGACTGGCCCCTGCACCTCGGTGTGACTGAGGCAGGTCCCGCGTTCCAGGGCACGATCAAGAGCGCCACCGCCTTCGGCATCCTCCTCGGTGAGGGCATCGGCGACACGATCCGCGTCTCCCTGTCGGCGCCGCCGGCGGAAGAGGTCAAGGTCGGCCACCAGATCCTGCAGTCGCTGAACCTCCGCGAGCGCAAGCTCGAGATCGTGTCGTGCCCGTCGTGCGGCCGTGCGCAGGTGGACGTGTACACGCTCGCCAACGACGTCACCGAGGGTCTCAAGGACATGACGGTGCCCCTGCGCGTCGCTGTGATGGGATGCGTCGTCAACGGACCGGGTGAGGCGCGGGAAGCCGATCTGGGCGTCGCCTCGGGCAACGGCAAGGGCCAGATCTTCGTCAAGGGCGAGGTGATCAAGACCGTTCCCGAGGCCGAGATCGTCGCCACTCTGATCGAAGAAGCCAACCGCATCGCCGACGAGATGGGCCCCGACGCCCCGCTCGGCACGGCGCAGGTCGTCACCGCCTGAGCCGCGTTCTTCGTGGACGGCCTCGTATGCCGTCGGCGGCATGGGCGTGATCAGATCGTTGTGAGTCCGAGCGAGGCCCGCCTCAGGGGCGTGCGACCATGGGGCCATGGCAACCTTGCCCACTCTTACCAAGGACCTCGTGCGGCGCGCCGCCCTTCTGCTCGCGCTTGCGGTCACCGTCGTGTCGCTGCAAGCTTGTGCGTCTGGCGGTCCCATCGCGAGCTCCCCTTTGAACAGCGAGGCCGTGGCCCCAGCCCCCGAGAGCCCCACTCCCAGCTCGACGATCGACACGGCCGCGCGGCCCGCCTTCGGAGGCGATTGCGCCGCCGTCGCGGACGTGGCGCGGCTCTCCGCGGTCGTGGGCAGAGAGCTCGCAGCGGCTTCTGAGCAGACCTCGATCGGCGTGCGTACGCTCGGTGGCTTGGAATGCGTCTGGCGGGCGGTGAGCGGCGCGGCTGTGCGGAGCTTTGCAGCTCCCGTCGATGTGATTCCGGACAGCACTCAGTCCCGCTACGGCGGCGTGGTCTGCGAGGGATATCTCTACGACGGTTGGGGATGCCGGGTCGCGATCAGCAACGAGACGACCTGGCTCTTGATCACGATCGACGGCGAGGTGGGCGACGAGGCGCCGGAGTCCAAGGCTCACTTGAGCGAGGACGTGGTAAAGCTCGTCCCGCTCTTCGGGGAGTCCCTGTCGACGTCGCCCGCGCCGCGAGCTGCGACGCCGAGCACGCAATGGTGGGCATCGCCCACTTGCGAGGACCTGGGAAGCCGGCTTGACCTTGCGGGTATTCTCGGCTCAGCCGACTTCGAGTCCGGCTATCCATCGGGCTTCGGAACCGACGTCCCATCGGAGCTTGCGATTGCACATGGGACGACGATCGACTGCAAGTGGTACTCGTCGTCGGCAGAGGGTCTGACGGCCATCGTCATCACCGCCTATCCCGGTGCCGCAGATGAATGGGAACGGATCGAGAAGAACCTGTCGTCGCGGAAGTCGCTGACGCCCGTGGTCGTCGCAGGTGCCCAGCAGGCGCTCGAGGGCACAGGCGCCATCCGTCCGGACAGTTCGTTCGTGGTCGCCACGGATGGGATCAACCTCATCAAGGTCCAGGAGGCGCCCCGCATCGCCGACGCGACGGCATCCGTGATCGCCGCGCTGAGCGAGGGGTGAGCGACGCCCGCGAGTGTCGTCAGCGCGCCGCTCTCATGGGCCCGCTGCCCTCGCGCGTGAGCGCTAGCGCCTGCGTCACATCGGCGATGAGGTCGTCGACGTGCTCGAGTCCGATCGACAGGCGGAGGATGTCGGCGTCCGGGCGGGCGTCGGGCGCAACGGGGCGGTGAGTGAGGGCTGCGGGATGCTGGATGAGCGAGTCGACGCCGCCCAGAGAGACCGCGTGGGTGAACAGGCGAGTGGATGCCGCGACCTGCGCGGCGGCGTCATAGCCGCCGCGCAGGCGGAGTGACACCATCGCGCCGGTCCCGTGCTGCTGGCGGGCGAGCAGCCCCGTCGGGTCGCCGTGCAGTCCCGGGTAGAACACCTCCGCGATCGCATCGTGCTCGAGCAGGCGCCGGGCGATCTTCGCGGCCGTCTCCTGCTGCGCACGCATCCGCAGGGGCAGGGTCGGGAGGCCACGATGCAGCAGATACGCGCCGAGAGGGTGAAGGATGCCGCCGGTGATCGCCCGGACGCGGCGAAGAGCAGCGGCGGATTCCGCGCCACAGGCGATGACGCCGCCGACGACGTCGCCGTGGCCACCGAGGTACTTCGTCGCGCTGTGCAGCGACATCGTCGCCCCGTGGGCGAGTGGCTGCTGGAGCACGGGCGTGGCGAACGTGTTGTCGACGAGAACCGGAACGCCGTCGGCCTCGGCGACCACGGCGGCGATGTCGACGAGCTCGAGCGTGGGGTTCGCGGGCGTCTCCACGACGATCAGTCCGCTGTCCGGCCGCAGCGAGGCGGCGACCTCGTCCGGACCGCAGAAGGTCACCTCCGTGCCCAGCAGTCCGGTCGCGAGCAGGTGATCGCTGCCGCCGTAGAGCGGGCGCACCGCCACGACGTGGGGGCGACCGATCGAGACCGTGTGGGAGAGGATCGCTGCCGTCAACGCCGCCATTCCGGACGCGAAGGCGACGGCGGCCTCGGCTGCCTCGAGCGTGGCCAGGGCCTCCTCGAACCGAGCCACGGTCGGATTCCACAGGCGTGCGTACACGTGGCTGCCGCCCGGAATCGGCGTGCCACCGGTCGCGAGCGCCTCGTAGGAGTCGCCGCCGCGCTCCACATCCGGAAGCGGAGAGGTGGATGACAGGTCGAGAGGCGGGGTGTGCACCCCGAGTGAGGCGAAGTCGGCGCGTCCGGCGTGCACGGCGAGCGTGTCGAGATGTTCCATGCCGCGAGTATGGAGGAAGGCGCAGCGAAAGTCGTGAACGGTTGGGCATACCGCAATCAACTGGCGAGACAGCTGTAGGACGAGCAGAATGACATCGACGTCAGGAGGCGCACTTGGCTGAATCGCAAGCCACGGCATCCGCCCTCGATGAGCTCGACCTGCGGATTCTCGCGGCCGTGGTCCGCGCGCCCGGCCGGTCCAACAAAGCGCTCGCCGAAGAACTCGGCGTCGCGGAGTCGACCTGCGCGTACCGCATTCGCTCCCTCCGCGTTCGCGGGGTGCTGGCCGGCGTCCGCGTCCTCGTCGACCCGGCATCCCTCGGTCTTCCGCTGCAAGCTGTCATCCGCGTGCGTCTCGGTCGACACACTCGCGAGGGGGTCGGGCAGCTGTTCGACGCGATCGTGGCGACGCCCGGCGTGATCGAGGCCTTTCACGTGGCAGGCGAGGACGACTTCCTCGTGCATGTGGCCGTGGAGGATGCCGCGGCGCTGCGCGACATCGTCCTCCAGCACATCACGGTGCACGAGGCCGTACTCACCACCGAAACCCACCTCGTCTTCGAGCGGCGCGAGGGAGTGGGGCCGCTCGCCCGCGTCACCGGGAGGCGCTCGGGTCCCAGAGCGAGTGATACGCGTTGATCGCCGGCTGCCCACCGAGGTGCGCGTACAACACGGTGGATGATGCCGGAATGTCGCGGGAGCCGACGAGGTCGATCAGCCCGGCCAGGGACTTCCCCTCGTAGACGGGGTCCGTGATCATCGCTTCCAGCCGTGCGCCGAGTTCGATGGCCTCCATCGTGGAGTCGACGGGGATGCCGTACAGCTCACCCGCCCACCCCTCCAGAACCTGGATCTCGTCATCGCGCAGATCGCGGCCGAGCTCGATGAGCTGCGCCGTATGCCGAGCGATGCGCGCGACCTGATCGCGAGTCTTCTGGAGGGTCGCGGAAGCGTCGATGCCGAGCACGCGACGTCGGACGCCGGTCGCCTCTTCGAGCGCGGCGAATCCCGCGATCATTCCGGCATGGGTCGATCCGGTGACGGTGCAGACGATGATCGTGTCGAAGAAGACGCCGAGCTGCTTCTCCTGCTCGGCGACTTCGAACGCCCAGTTGGCGAAGCCCAGACCTCCGAGCGGGTGCTCGCTCGCTCCGGCGGGGATGGGGTAGGGCGTACCGCCGCCGGCTTCGACCTCGGCCAGCGCCTGCTTCCACGAGTCGCGGATGCCGATGTCGAAGCCGGCATCGTCGAGCCGCGAATCCGCGCCCATCATGCGCGAGAGCAGGATGTTGCCGACCTTGTCGTTGGTGGGGTCGTCCCACGGAACCCACTTCTCCTGGACGAGTCGCGCTTTCAGCCCGAGGTGCGCCGCGACGGCCGCGACCTGGCGCGTGTGGTTGGACTGGTAGCCGCCGATCGACACGATCGTGTCGGCGCCGGAGGCGAGGATGTCGGGGACGATGTACTCGAGCTTGCGCACCTTGTTGCCGCCGAACGCGAGGCCGCTGTTCACATCCTCGCGTTTCGCCCAGATCTGCGCGCCCCCGAGGTGGTCGCTGAGCCGCGCCAGGTGCTGCAACGGGCTGGGGCCGAAGGTGAGCGGGTGGCGCGGGAACTCGTGGAGCTTCATTCGGGGTCCTGTTCGGTCGGAGCGGGCGAGAGGATGAGGGATTGCCACGTGCTTTCGGCGAGGCGGGCGGCGCCGTCGGCGTCGCCCGCCTCGCACAGCGCCACCAGGCGGTCATGCCGCTCAGCGGAGGCGGCCGCTTCGTCGGAGGCGAACCTCAGCCGCTCCACGCGGCGCAGGACCGGCTCATAGCGGGCGATGACGGCCGCGGCTGCCGCATTCGCGCACACGTCGAGGGCGACGCGGTGAAAGCGCGCATCCGCCTCGAGGGCGCCGTCGAGGTCGCCGGCGCTCAGCGCGGCACGAAACGCCGCGTTCGCCGCGCGCATCGCATCGAGGTCGCGCGCCGTCATGCGCGGTGTCGCCGTGCGGACGGCAAGGGCATGCAGGGCGCCAACGACGGCCTGCGCGTCGCGGAGGGCGCCGGGGTCGATCGGGGCGACGACGGTGGAGCGCCCGGGTGTCGCCTGCACGAGCCCGGCCTGAGCGAGTTCGAGCAGCGCCTCTCGCACGGGCGTGCGACTGACGCCGAGTCGCTCGGCCAGTTCTGCGTCGCGCAGTTGCTCACCGGGGGCGAGGCTGCCGTCGACGATCGCCTCCTGCAGGCGCGCGTGCACGTCGTCGCGAAGAAGGGCGCGGGGCACGGGGAGGGCAGCGAGTGGCACGATATGCAATATATCGCAGGTTGGACGCGACGCCCGCCGCGCATCCGTCTCGGGCGGGGGTCGTCAGACCGCGCTGAACCGGACGGTTCCCTCGTCAACGGACGCCGCATCCAGCCGCAGACGTACGAGGGAGCCGGGCGCAGCCGCCACGCCCGTTACGCGCGCCTCGACGGCCGGTTGCATGAGCTGGATGCGTGCCCCGTCCCCGCGTCTGCTGAGCACGAGTGCGTCGAACTCGTCCCCGACGTGTCCGGCCAGCAGCGCCGCCTCGACGCGATCGATCGCCCCGGAGCTGAGCCGGCCGGCGATCGACGAACTGCGCGCCATGATCGCGGGGAGGACGGGAAGTGATGCGCGCGCCCACCCGGGCACCTCTTCACCGTTCACGAGAGCATGGCAGATCACCAGCGACCATCTGTCGACCACGCGTCGCAGGGGAGCGGTCGTGTGGGCGTACGGGGCGCCGATCGCAGCCTGCGTTCGCTGTTCAGGCAGCTCGCCGTCGAAGGTCGCGTAGCCCGCTCCGCGGAACAGGCCCGCCGCGTATTCGCGAACGGCGAGAGCGGCGGGCGAACGGTCGAGGCTGCGCAGATAGTCGCCGTAGGCGACGTCGGTGGTCCACGGCACTCCCAAAGCCACCGTCTGCGACCGGAACTCTTCGACGTCGGTCGACGCGGCCGGAGGCATGGTCCGCAGGATGCCGACGCGACCGTCGATCATGATCTGCGCCCCCGCCATGCCGGTGAGCAACGAGACATCGGCGTTCCAATCCTCCAACGCCACCCCGTCGGTGCGCTCGAGACCGTAGGCGTCGCCCTCCGTCGCCGTGACGATACGCGTCTCCGGCAAGTTCAGGCTCGCGCCCCCGCGCTCGCGCTCCCGTTCGGCCCGGGCGGCGCCGAACCATGGCAGCGCGGCGAGGGTGTCGGGGGCAGTGCCGGCGTCGATCGCCGCCTGCGCCTCGGAGTAGGACCATTGGCGCCGCGACCGCACGATCGCGCGGGTGATGGTCGTCTCCGTCGGGCGGGCGCCCTCGTCCAGCACGAACCGCCACACGTACGCGCGTCGGTCCACGCCCGGCAGCAGGGACGCGTGGTCCTCGCTGATCACCGCCGGGTGCAGGGGGATCCGTCCGTCCGGCGCGTACAGCGTCTGCCCGCGACGGCGGGTCTCGGCATCCAGCGCGCCGTCGGGTGCCACGAATGCAGGAACGTCCGCGATCGCGTAGTGCAGGACGGCGCCCGTCGAAGTGCGCTCCAGGTGCAGGGCCTGGTCGAGGTCGGTCGATCCGGCCGGGTCGACCGTGAGGAAGGCGATATCGCGGAGATCGGCGAGGCCGGTCGCGGTCGGATTCGTCGAGACGCGTGCCGCGGCGGCCATCGCCTCGGCAAGTGCGTCACGGGGGTATCCGTCCGGCAGAGCGAGCTGATGTCGCAGCGCAGACAGCGACGCGGCCAGTTCACCGCGCAGAGATCGAGCGACGAAGCGGGAGCGGCGGTGCGGCACCCGGCCAGTGTAGGGCGGTCGGGTGAGGTGGCTGCGGACTAGGCTTGACGCTCGTGGTCACCCGTCTGTCGAACTTCTTCCTCCGCACGCTTCGCGAAGACCCTTCGGATGCCGAGGTCACGAGCCATCGCCTGCTCGTGCGCGCCGGCTACATCCGCCGCCAGGCACCGGGAATCTTCGCGTGGCTGCCGCTGGGGCTGCGGGTCAAGTCGCGGATCGAGAACATCATCCGCGAGGAGATGGCGGCCGCCGGCGCACAGGAAGTGCACTTCCCGGCACTGATGCCGCGCGACCCCTATGAGGCGACCGGGCGCTGGGAGGAGTACGGCGACGGCATCTTCCGTCTGAAGGACCGCAAGGGCGCCGACTACCTGCTCGCCCCGACGCACGAAGAGGCGTTCACGCTGCTGGTCAAGGACCTGTACGGCTCGTACAAGGATCTGCCCCTGACGATCTACCAGATTCAGGACAAGTACCGCGACGAGGCACGTCCGCGCGCGGGACTCCTGCGCGGCCGCGAGTTCACGATGAAGGACGCGTACTCCTTCGACTACACCGACGCCGGGCTCGACACCAGCTACATGGCTCAGCGCGACGCCTACGAGCGCATCTTCCAGCGGCTGGGCCTGGAGTACGTCATCGTCCAGGCGGATGCCGGGGCGATGGGCGGCTCGCGCAGCGAGGAGTTCCTGCACCCGACGGCGATCGGCGAGGACACGTTCGTGCGCTCGGCCGGCGGCTACGCGGCCAACGTGGAGGCGTTCGAGACCCTGGCTCCCGAGCCCATCGCGTTCGACGGGTTCGGCGAGCCGGTGATCTTCGACTCCCCGAACACGCCCACGATCGAGACGCTCGTGGCGCACACCAACGCCGTGCTCGACGGCGAGTACACCGCCGCCGACACCCTCAAGAACGTCGTCCTCGCGCTCACACACCTCGACGGCAGCCGCGAGCTCGTCGTCGTCGGTCTCCCCGGCGATCGCGACGTCGACGAGAAGCGCGTCGAGGTGGCGTTCGCGCCCGCCGAGGTCGAGCCCGCCACGCCCGAGGACTTCGAGAAGCACCCGCTGCTGGTCAAGGGGTACATCGGGCCGTGGTCTCCCCAGGGCGCGATCCTGGGCGAGGAGTCGGCCACCGGCATCCGCTACGTCCTCGACCCCCGCGTCGTGGACGGCACGCGCTGGATCACGGGTGCGAACGTCGATCAGAAGCACGTGCACTCGCTCGTCGCCGGACGCGACTTCGCCGCCGACGGCTACGTCGAGGTCGCAACGGTGCGGCCGGGCGATCCGGCGCCCGATGGTTCGGGACCTGTCGAGCTTGCGCGCGGCATGGAGATCGGCCACGTCTTCCAGCTGGGGCGCAAGTATGCGGACGCGCTGGGGCTGAAGGTGCTCGACGAGAACGGCAAGCTCGTGACCGTCACGATGGGCTCCTACGGCATCGGCGTCACCCGCATCCTCGCGATCATCACCGAGCTCAACAACGACGACAAGGGTCTCATCTGGCCCGCGTCGGTCGCGCCCTTCGACGTTCAGGTCGTCGCCACGGGGCGCGATGCCGCGGCCTTCGAGCTCGCGGAGAAGCTGTCGGCGGATCTGGACGGGGCCGGGCTGGACGTGCTCTACGACGACCGCCCCAAGGTCTCCCCGGGTGTGAAGTTCGGCGATGCCGAGCTCGTGGGAGTGCCGCAGATCGTGATCGTCGGGCGGGGTGCCGCCGACGGCGAGGTGGAGCTCTGGGACCGCCGTTCCGGCGAACGCACGCTCGTCTCGGCCGCCGAGGCCGTCGCCCGCCTCGCCGCGCGCTGAGCGCGGGCGCGTCGGCCCGGCCGTCGTTCTCCGCACGGTACTGCTCGAACGGGAGTGGCGGAACCAGGACGAGACGACCGGCGACGCGACGGCAGCCGTATCGCTACTCTGGTGGCGGCGAGATCGTCGACGATGCCACCTGTCGCGAGACGCCGAGCGTCCCCGCAGCCGGCATCGAAAGGAATGCGCATGAACGATCGTCGTCGTCTCGGCATCCGGCGCCTCGTGAGCATGGCGGCGCTCGCCGTCAGCGCTTTGCTGGCCGTCAGCACGGTCGCCCCGCTGTCGGCGCAGGCGGCGGCGGACGGCTGGTGGCACACCTCGGGCTCGCGCATCGTCGCCGCGGACGGAACCACCGTCACCATCAAGGCGGCGAACTGGTTCGGGCTGGAGACTCCCAACTGCGCGCCGCACGGACTGTGGTCGATCACTCTCGACGAGGGCCTCGCGCAGATTGCGGCGATGGGCTTCAACACGGTGCGACTGCCGTACTCGAATCAGTGCCTCGCGGCATCCCCGACATCGTCGATCGACGCCTCGCGCAATCCCGATCTGGTCTCGCTGACGCCGTTGCAGCTGATGGACGCGGTCATCGCCAAAGCGCGCGCGCACGGGCTCCGCGTCATCCTCGATCGTCACCGCATCGAGTCGTCCGGCCAGTCCGAGCTCTGGTACACCTCCACGTACAGCGAGAAGCGCTGGATCGACGACTGGGTCATGCTCGCGAACCGCTATCGCGATGACCCGACGGTGGTCGGCGCCGACCTCCACAACGAGCCGCACGGCCCCGCGTGCTGGGGCTGCGGCGACGCCTCCCGCGATTGGCAGGCGGCGGCGACGCGCGCCGGCAACGCCCTGCTCGCCGCCAACCCGCGACTGCTGATCATCGTCGAAGGCGTGGAACGCCAGAACGATGCCAGCACGACCTGGTGGGGAGGCGGGCTGAGGGATGCCGGCGCCAAGCCCGTGGTCCTCGCGACCCCGAACCGGGTCGTGTACTCGCCGCATGATTATCCCGCGTCGGTGTACGGGCAGCCCTGGTTCTCGGCGTCGAACTATCCCACCAACCTGCCGTCGGTCTGGGACGCGAACTGGGGGTACCTGGCTCGCACTGGGGTCGCGCCGGTCTTCGTCGGGGAGTTCGGCACGAAGCTCGAGACGACGAGCGACGCGCAGTGGCTGAAGACGCTGGTCTCCTACCTCGGAGCGAACGGTCTGAGCTTCGGATACTGGTCGTTCAACCCGAACAGCGGCGACACGGGCGGGCTCGTGGCGGACGACTGGAAGACGCCGCAGACGGCCAAGCTCAGCGCGCTCGCCCCGCTGCTCGCCGGCGGGTCCGCCACCCCGATGCCGTCGCCGACCGAGTCCGCCACCCGGACACCGTCGCCCACGCCTACGCCGTCGCCCACGCCCACGCCTACGTCGTCGCCCACGCCTACGTCGTCGCCCACGCCTACGTCGTCGCCCACGCCTACGTCGTCGCCCACGCCCACGTCGTCGCCCACGCCCACGTCCCTCCCGTCCCCGGACTCCGCACCGGTTTCCGCCACCTGGATGCTGCAGAGCGCGTGGCAGGGAGGCTATGTGGCGGAGTTCTCCGTCAGCGCTTCTCGCGCGGTCGCCGGCTGGACGATCTCCTGGTCCAGCCCGGGAGCGACGCAGGTGGTCAACGCCTGGGGCATGTCCTGTACGGTCGCCTCCGGCTCCATCACCTGTACCGGAAAGGACTGGGCCGGCGCGCTCGCCGCCGGTCAGAGTGTGCGCGTCGGCCTGCAGGTCGCCGCGGCTTCCGCGCCGGTGAGTCCGCGCCTGACGGTGGCGGGGAAAGAGACCCGCGTTCGGTGATCGTTCACCCGATGACCGTCGAGGATGCGAGGGTGGGGACATGGCAGAACGCTCCACGCTCCCTCCCGCGGTGACCGACGGCATCCGACGCCTGCTGGACGAGGCCGGCGTCGTCGAGGACGCAGATCTCGTCGCACGCATCCTCGCGACGGGCGTCGGCATGGGTCTCGACCGCGCCGACCGCCTCGACCTCAAGATCACATCGGCTGCTCTCACCGAGATGCGCGCCGCTTTCCAACTGTTCGCGCCGTTTCGAGGCGTCCCGAAGGTGACGGTGTTCGGCTCGGCGCGCACGGCCCCGGACTCGCCGTTGTACCGGCTCACGGTGGAACTGACTGCAGCCCTCGCCGCCCGCGGCTGGATGACGGTCACCGGAGCGGGACCGGGAATCATGCAAGCCGCCGCCGAGGGCGCCGGAGCCACGCACTCCCTCGGCGTCTCGATCCGCCTGCCGTTCGAGGAGAAGCCGAACGCGATCATCGCCGCGCACGAGCGCAACGTCGCGATGAAGTACTTCTTCACCCGCAAGCTCATGCTCGTGAAGGAATCCAGTGGCTTCGTCTGCTTGCCGGGAGGCTTCGGCACGCTCGACGAGATGTTCGAGCTGCTGACGCTGCAGCAGACGGGAAAAGCCGTTCCCACGCCGATCGTGCTGCTCGATCGCCCGGGAGGCGCCTTCTGGGCGGGGCTCCGCCGCTTCGCCGATGAACAGCTCATTCCCGACGGCGTGATCTCCGCCGACGATCTCGATCGCGTCGTGATGACGGACTCGGTCGATGCCGCCGTCGAGGAGATCACGGGCTTCTATCGCAATTACGTCTCGTTGCGATGGGTCGGGCGACGCCTCGTGCTGCGGCTGCGCTCCGAACCGACGGATGCCGAGGTGTCGGCACTCAACGACAGGTTCGCGGATCTGCTCGCCGACGGTGCGATCGAGCGCCGCGGGCCGCTGAAAGCAGAGCGCGAGGACGAGGACGACCTCGCGGCACCGCGCCTCGTCATGACGTTCGCACAGCGCCGCGTCGGTGATCTGCATCACCTGATCCGCGCCGTCAACGCCCTGCCGAGCGCGCCTGCCGAAGCGCGCCCCGCCTGATCAGGCCGACGGGAGCCGGCCCGATGCGGGCCTCAGCACATCAGCTTGCCGTGGTTCATCGTGTCGTCGGGGGCGTCGCGAGTGACCAGAGCCTTGAGCATGCCGGCCGCCATGACGAGCCTGCCGTGGGCGGGCTCCCAGAACTCCGTCTCGACCGGTGTGACTTTCAGCAGTGCGATGTCGGGCGTGTCGAGTCCATCCTCGAACCAGATGTCCAGCGACGGCGACCACAACTGCTCCATGCGTGCGCGGTCGTGCACGAGGGCGGCTCGGCCGGCCACCGACACGTAGCGCATGCCCTTGGCGTCGCAGTACGCCAGGTTGACGTCGCGGTCGGCCTCGACCTCCTCCGCCTTCTTCGTCTCGTCGGACGTGAAGAACCAGATGTCGCCGTTCTTGTCCATCTCGCGCGTGCTCATCGGCCGGCTGACGAGCCGTCCCGCGGCATCCACGGTCGTGAGCATGGTGATGTCGATGTCCTCGACGAGAGCTTTCACACGATCGCGGGCTTCGGTTCCAGTGATTTCGGTCATGGTCCGAGCCTGCCGCTCGGCCGGCGGCTGCCCCAGGGCCTTGACAGCGCACACCCCCAAGGGTTCAGAGCCGCGCGTAGCGCGCTCGGAACCCGCAGAAGACGCCGTAGGCCATCAACCCGACCCCGAGGGCTGTGGCGATCGCCCTCCCGGCTGGCAGCGTGAGCAGTCCGTCGACGGCGCTGTCGAGCCCGCCCGCGCGGGCGGCATCCGCGTGCACGGCGGCCACGATGAGCAGAACACCCAGGGTTCCCAGCGCCGTTCCCTTGGCGATGAAGCCCGCGATTCCCAGTGCGCGCGCCACCGCGCCGGCGGTGGATCGCGGGATGGACATGCGCTTTTCGAACGAGCGACGCACGCCCATCACGACGAAGACCACACCGGCCACCGCGATGCCCACTCCGACGGCGGCCAGGACGAACGGCCCACCCGTCATCGCGAGGATGCCGCGACTGGCCACCCGCGCGCTCCCATCGGCATCGGGCGCCGCACCGAGGGCGATCGACGCGGCGAGGGTGCCGACGGCGGCGAAGACGACGCCCTGGCTCCACTCCGAGGCCCGCCGCCCCCAGCGCCCGTCGCCCCGAGACGTGGCGCCCGCTGCCAGATGCCAGAGTGCGAGGCCCCAGAGTCCGACCGCGATCGCCCACACCACCACGGCGCCCCAGGGCACCGCGGCCACGGCCCGCAGCGCGCCGACCTGGTCGGCCTCGCCGCGACCGCCGGCCGAGATGGCGACGACCAGCACCCCGATCAAGGCGTGCACGACGCCGTTGGCGGCGAAGCCGGCTCGCGCGAGAGCCTGCACCAGCGGATGACGCCGCGTCGCGGCAGCCGCGCGGCGGGCGTCGTTCACGGGTGTTCGGCGGGCACGTCGCCCCGGCGGATCCACGGCGGCCCGAGGGGGACGATGTGGCGACCCATCGTACGCCAGGCGAACTTGTCCACGAGCATGTAGAACGCCAGCGCCGACGCGCCGATCAGCAGCCATGCTCCGACGGTGCCCAGCGTCGCCGCGCCGGCAAAGGCGGCGACCGCTTCCAGTGCCAGGCCTCCCGCCACGAGCAGCAGTGTCAGGGGCAGTGCCGAATTGTGAGTGGCGCCGGCGAAGGTGAACCCGAGCGCCAGCACCGCGAACATCATCGAGAACAGGGGGCGCGCCGGGCCCGACACCTCGAAGAATCCGAGCTCCCCGCCGAGGAGGAATCCGGGCATGCAGATCCAGTACCACCCGAAGGCGTTGTAGACGATGAAATGGAAGTCGTCGCCGACGAAGTAGGACAGCATTCCCGCGATCACCTGGACGACACCCCCGAACACCGCGCCCACCCAGAACACCGCGCTCTCGTTCTGCACACCCAGATGCGCCAGCTGAGCGGTGAGGGTTGCGATCACGAACCCCAGCAGGCCGATCAGACCGGGGTCGGCGCGCCGCGGCTCCGGGACCACATGTGCGCGGGCGGGGACTGCGGCATCCATTCCGCCAGTATGCACGCCGGCGCCGCCGAGCAGCGGAGGCCATCGGGTAAAATCGGGCAGGTGACCGAGGGTGACCTCGCGTCGAGAGCTGAATAGGGAGGCACCTGTGGACATCGATCTGGGACTGCTGCGGACGGTCGAGCGTGAGAAGGAGATCCCGTTCGACGAACTGGTCGGGATCATCGAGCAGGCGATTCTCACCGCCTACGCCAAGCACACCTCTCCCGACGGGGAGCTTCCCGAGGGTGCACGGGCGCTCCTCGACCGCAAGACCGGCCACGTCGCCGTCTACGTTCCGCTGCGTGACGAGGACGGCGCGATCATCGGCGAGGAGGAGTCGACTCCCGAGGACTTCGGTCGCATCGCCGCCTACGCCGCCAAGCAGGTCATCGGCCAGCGTCTGCGCGACATCGCCGATGACGCCATCCTCGGTGAGTTCCGCGGCAAGGAGGGCGACATCGTCGCCGGTGTCATCCAGCAGGGACCGAACCCGCGCATGGTCCACGTCGACCTCGGCACCGTCGAGGCCATCCTCCCGCCCGAGGAGCAGGTGGCCGGCGAGCAGTACGCTCACGGCTCCCGTCTGCGCGTCTACGTCACCTCGGTGTCGAAGGGCACGAAGGGGCCGCAGATCACCGTCTCGCGTACCCACCCCGGCCTCGTCCGCAAGCTCTTCGCCCTCGAGGTGCCGGAGATCGCGTCGGGACTCGTGGAGATCACCTCCCTGGCTCGCGAGGCCGGTCACCGCACCAAGATCGCGGTCACGGCCAAGGATCCGGCGATCAACGCCAAGGGTGCGTGCATCGGCGAACTCGGACGCCGCGTGCGCGCCGTGACGGAAGAACTGGGCGGAGAGAAGATCGACATCGTCGACTACGACCCGGAGCTCGCGAAGTTCGTCGCCAACGCCCTGTCGCCCGCCAAAGTGACATCCAGTTTCGTGCTCGACGCGGGCACCAAGGCGGTGCGCGCGCTCGTTCCGGATTATCAGCTGTCGCTCGCCATCGGCAAGGAGGGGCAGAACGCCCGCCTGGCCGCGAAGCTCACCGGTGCCAAGATCGACATTCAGCCCGACTCGATCCTCGAGTCGTGACGGAACGATCCGGCCCGGCTGGTCGCGTTCGTCCCGCGACGCCATCTCCGTGCGGCGAGTGGGGGTAAGATGGATCCCGTTCGAACGTGCGTGGGATGCCGCGCGCGCGTCTCCCGGTCCTCCCTCCTGCGAGTGGTGGAGCGAGACGGCGTCCTCGTTGCCGACGAGAAGGCCGTCCTTCCCGGGCGGGGTGCGTGGGTGCATGACACGGATGCGTGTGTGGATGCCGCGATCCGGCGCCGCGCCTTCGGACGAGCACTGCGTGTGTCGGGACCACTCGACACGCAGACCTTTCAGAACACCCACCAGCGAAACGGCTGAACGGCTATGGACACAAAGTGAACGGCTCGAAATGAGACCCGTCCGCAAGTAACGGTCTGCCCTGTCCGGGGGAGACCTCAGACAGGAGAATTGTGGCAAACCCACGCGTGCACGAGATCGCTTCGGAGATCGGCGTCGACAGTAAAGTCGCCCTCGCGAAGCTGAAGGAGCTCGGCGAATACGTCAAGAGCCCCTCATCGACCATTGCGCCCCCCGTGGCGCGCAAGCTGCGAGCGGCCCTCGAGGCCGACGGTGCGGCCAAGAAGCCGGCCGACTCCGCCGCCACCCCGGCGGCGAATGCCGCTCCCAAGGCCCCGACTCCGGGCGCACGCCCGGCAGCGCGTCCCGGGCCGGCGAAGCCCGCGGCCCCGGCCGCGCCCGCACCGGCCGCGCCGGCCGCGGCCGCGACGCCGTCCGCACCTTCGGCGTCGGCCGCTCCGGCGGCGCCGGCCGCGCCGGCGGCTCCGGCGAACCCCGGTGCTGCGACCCCGCAGGCTCCGCGCCCCGGTGGTGCCCCGCGTCCGGGCAACAACCCCTTCTCGTCGGCACAGGGCATGGGCCAGCGTCCCGCCGGCCCGCGTCCGGGCAACAACCCGTTCGCGTCGGCGCAGGGCATGGGCCAGCGCCCGACCCCGGGCAACATTCCGCGTCCTCAAGCCCCGCGCCCCGGCGCCCCGCGTCCCGGCGCGCCGCGTCCCGGTGGCGCCGGCCGTCCCGGCGGCGGAGGCCGTCCCGGCGCGCCGTTCCAGCAGCGTCCGGGCGGTCCGGGTCGTCCCGGCGGCGCCGGAGGCTTCCAGCGCCCCGGCGGTACGGGCGGACCCGGAGCTCCGGGTGGGTTCGCGGGTCGTCCCGCGGGTGGCGGCGGTCGTGGCCGCGGCCCCGGCGGTGGCACCGCGGGTGCCTTCGGTAAGGGCGGCGGCAAGAGCAAGCAGCGCAAGTCGCGTCGTGCGAAGCGGCAGGAATTCGAGATGCGGTCGGCGCCGGTCGTCGGCGGCGTCAATGTCCAGAAGGGCAACGGCGAGATCATTCGCCTGCGCCGCGGCGCATCCATCGCCGACTTCGCCGACAAGCTCGAAGCCCTGCGCGGCTACACCGTGCAGCCCGGCACGCTCGTGACGATCCTCTTCAACCTGGGCGAGATGGCCACGGCGACCGAGTCGCTCGACGAGGCCACCTTCGAGGTCCTGGGTGCCGAGCTCGGCTACAAGATCCAGATGGTCTCGCCCGAGGACGAGGACAAGGAGCTCCTGGAGGGCTTCGGTCTTGACCTCGAGGCCGAGCTGGAGGCGGAGAGCGAGGACGACCTCGAGATCCGTCCCCCGGTGGTGACCGTCATGGGTCACGTCGACCACGGTAAGACGCGACTGCTCGATGCGATCCGTCAGACCAACGTCGTGGCGGGTGAAGCCGGTGGCATCACCCAGCACATCGGTGCGTACCAGGTCTGGACCGAGCACGAGGGCATCGAGCGCGCCATCACCTTCATCGACACCCCGGGTCACGAGGCGTTCACGGCCATGCGTGCCCGTGGTGCGCAGGTCACCGACATCGCGATCCTCGTGGTCGCGGCCGACGACGGCATCATGCCGCAGACGGTGGAGGCCCTCAACCACGCCCAGGCGGCCAACGTGCCGATCGTGGTCGCGGTCAACAAGGTCGACAAGCCCGACGCGAACCCCGCCAAGGTGCGCCAGCAGCTCACCGAGTACGGTCTGGTCGCAGAGGAGTACGGCGGCGACGTCATGTTCGTCGACGTGTCTGCGCGCCAGGGCACGAACATCCAGGAGCTCCTGGATGCCGTTCTGCTGACGGCCGACGCGGGACTCGATCTCACGGCGAACCCGAACAAGGCGGCTCGCGGTGTCGCGATCGAAGCGAAGCTCGACAAGGGCCGCGGCTCGGTGGCGACCGTGCTCATCCAGTCCGGAACGCTCCGCGTGGGCGATGCGATCGTCGCCGGCACGGCCTATGGCCGCGTCCGCGCCATGATCGACGAGAACGGCGATGCGGTCGAAGAGGCCTACCCCTCACGGCCCGTCCAGGTTCAGGGCCTCAACTCGGTTCCGCGCGCCGGCGACGTCTTCATCGTCACCGAGGAAGACCGCACCGCGCGTCAGATCGCCGAGAAGCGCGAGGCCGCCGAGCGCAACGCCCAGCTCGCCAAGGCGCGCAAGCGCATCTCGCTCGAGGACTTCACCCGCGCTCTCGAAGAGGGCAAGGTCGAGTCGCTCAACCTCATCATCAAGGGTGACGTGTCCGGTGCCGTCGAGGCGCTGGAGGAGTCGCTGCTGAAGATCGAGGTCGACGACAGTGTCCAGCTGCGCATCATCCACCGCGGCGTCGGTGCGATCACGGAATCGGACATCAACCTCGCCACGATCGACAACGCGATCGTGATCGGCTTCAACGTCCGTCCCGACACGAAGGCGCGCGAGCGCGCCGCCCGCGAGGGTGTGGACGTCCGGTTCTACTCGGTCATCTACAACGCGATCGACGACGTCGAGCAGTCGCTCAAGGGCCTGCTCAAGCCGGAGTTCGAGGAGGTGCAGTCGGGTGTCGCCGAGATCCGCGAGGTGTTCCGCTCCTCGAAGTTCGGCAACATCGCCGGTGTCATCGTGCGGTCGGGAACGATCACGCGCAACGCCAAGGCGCGCGTCATCCGCGATGGTGTCGTGCTCGCCGACGGCCTTCAGATCGAGTCGCTGCGTCGCTTCAAGGACGACGTCACCGAGGTTCGTACCGACTTCGAGGCCGGTATCGGCCTGGGCAAGTACAACGACATCCAGGTGGGCGACGAGATCGAGACGACCGAGATGGTGGAGAAGCCGCGCGGCTGATCCTCCCGTCGGTTCCGGATACGGCTACGGCTCCGGAGGTCGTGCCGCGGAGGCAAGAGTGGGGCCCCTACCCCAATTGCCACCGCGTCACGACCTCCTCCGCCTCCGCCATATCCTGACCTCGATGCAGTCATCCACTGGGGCCTTGAGAGGGAAGAGAAGATGTCGAACGAACGGCAGGCGAGACTCGCCGACCGCATCCGCGTGCTCATCGCCGAGCGCCTCGAGAAGGGGCTGCGCGACCCGCGCCTCGGCTTCGTCACGATCACCGACGTGCGCGTCACCGGTGACCTGCAGCACGCGTCGGTGTTCTACACGGTGTACGGCGACGACCAGGCGCGCGAGGACTCCGCTGCTGCCCTCAAGGCCGCAACCGGCATGCTGCGCAGCGAAGTGGGCAAGCGCCTCGGCATCCGTCTCACGCCGTCGCTGGAGTTCATCCCCGACGCGCTTCCCGAGAACGCAGGGCACATCGCCGAGCTGCTGCGCGAAGCGCAGGAGCGCGATGCGGCCGTGGCCGGTCTTGCGGCCGGAGCCGCATATGCGGGCGACGCCGACCCGTACGTCAAGCCGCGCGAGGACGACGACGAGGACTGAGCACGGTCGCTTCCGCGTCACCGCGGCAGGCGCAGGCAGCCGTCGACGGCTTCGACGAGTCCGTCGACGATGAGCGAGTCGATCGCGCGATCGCGCTGCGCCGCGACCGGCCAGTCGGCGGCGACGTCGTCGGCGGGGAGAGCATGTGCGGGTGCGGCGCGCAGCGCGTGCAGCACCGCTCCGCGCGCCTGACGATCGCTGCCCTCGTATGCAGCCTGCTTGCGGCGCAGGTCACCGGTGTCGGGGTAGCCGGCCGCACGCCAGGCGCACAGCGAGGAGATCGGGCACACGTCGCATCGCGCGGAACGGGCAGTGCACACGATGGCGCCAAGCTCCATCATGGCGGCATTCACGACCGCGGCATCCTGATCGTCGCGCGGAAGCAGCCCCGCCATCGCCGCCAGATCACCGCGAGCCGGCGGCCCGGGCTGAGAACGTCCGTCGACGGCACGGGCGATGACGCGGCGGGTATTCGTATCGACGACCGGGTGACGGTCGCCATAGGCGAACACGGCGACCGCCCGCGCCGTGTAGTCTCCGATACCCGTCAGCGCGAGGAGCGCCTCGACGTCGCGCGGCACGACGCCGTCGTGTCGGTCGCGGATCTCCACCGCGGCGCGGTGCAGCCACAGGGCGCGCCGCGGGTAGCCGAGGTTCGCCCACTGCGCGACCGCCGACGCCGGGGCATCGTCGGCGAGGGCGGTCGGTGTCGGCCACCGCGCCAGCCAGGCATCCAGCAAGGGGATCACGCGCGTCACGGGCGTCTGCTGCAGCATGAACTCGCTGACGAGCACGCCCCAGGCGCCGAACCCCTCCGCGCGCCACGGCAGATCGCGCGCGTTGTCGCGGTACCAGGCGATGAGCGGCGTCGCGAGGTCGGGCATCGCACCAGCCTACGGCGGCCGTCAGGTTCGTCCTTCCGGCTCCGCGGCGAAGCGGCGCGTCGCGGCACCGCGCCTAGGCTGGAGCAATGCCCGTTCCTCCGCCCGCCGTCCACGGCATCCTTCTCGTCGACAAGCCGCAGGGGATCACCAGCCACGATGTGGTCGCCCGGGCCCGCCGCGCACTGAACACCCGCAAGATCGGGCACGCCGGCACGCTCGACCCCATGGCCACCGGGCTGCTCATCCTCGGAGTCGGACCGGCGACGCGGCTGCTCACCTTCATCGTGGGGCTCGGCAAGACGTACGAGGCCACCGTGCTGCTCGGCGTGGCGACCGACTCCGACGACGCGGACGGCGTGGAGATGCGCCGGGCGGATGCCGAGACTCTCGCCTCCGTGACCGACGAGCGCATCGCCATGGCAGTCGCGGCTCTCACGGGTGAGATCGATCAGGTGCCGAGCACCGTGTCGGCCATCAAGGTGGCCGGCAAGCGTGCCTACGACCTCGCCCGGGCGGGGGAGAGCGTCGAGCTGGCAGCCCGCCGGGTGACGGTCGATCGGTTCGATGTCGTCCGCCGCCGCGACACCGCCGACGGCCTCATCGAACTGGATGTCGTCGTGGACTGCTCCAGCGGCACGTACATCCGTGCCCTGGCCCGTGATCTCGGCGCCGCCCTCGGGGTGGGTGGCCACCTCACGGCGCTGCGGCGGACGCGCATCGGCGCGTTCGACGTGGGCGACGCCGTCTCCGAGATCACGGCGGACGCACCGCTGCTGGCGCCCGCGCACGTCGCGGCATCCGTGCTCGGCGCCCTGCCCGTCACCGCGGCTGAGGCGCGTGACCTTCGCCACGGCAAGCGTCTCGTCGGCGCCGCACCGCGCCTGGAGGGGGCGATGACACCGACGCCGGCGGCGATCGACCCCGATGGTCGGCTCGTCGGCATCGTGGAGCGCCGCGGCGCCGACATCAAGAGCGCGATGAACATGGCGGAGGACGCATGATCGAGTGGTTCGCCATCGTGCAGGTCGCCGTCGCGGTCGTGGCGGGGCTGCTCGCGATCATCCTCGGACTCGCGGGGCGTCGGCCGAGCGATCTCACCGTCGGCGCGATGGCCCTGATCCTGCTGCTCCTGCTCGCTCAGGTGGTCGTCGCGATCGTCGCGCCGCTGGTCGGCAACCCGCCGGCCGGCAGCGCACTCGAGTTCTGGGTCTACCTCGTCTCGGCGGTGCTCATACCGCCGGCGTCCGTCGTCTGGGCGCTCCTCGAGCGCAGCCGCTGGAGCACGGTGATCATGGGCATCGCCGCACTGTCGGTCGCCGTCATGGTGTGGCGCATGCAGGTCATCTGGACGACCGCTGGTATGTGAGGCCGCGGCCCCGGCGAGGGCGGGCGCCTATCATTGACAGGTCATGACTGCGCCACACGCCGACGCCGCCGCCCCGACCCGGATGACCGGAATCGGGCGCGTGCTCGTCGTCGTCTACGCCGTCATGGCGCTGGCGGCGACCGGACGCTCGTTCGTTCAGATCTTGCAGGACTTCGCGGCCGCGCCGCTCGCGTACACGCTCTCTGCGCTCGCGGCGGTCGTCTACGTGCTCGCGACGGTGGCTCTCGTGAAGTCGGACGGCCGGCGGTGGTACGTCGTGGCGTGGGTGGCGATCTGCTTCGAACTGGCGGGCGTGCTCATCGTCGGAACACTCAGCCTCACACATCCCGAGCTCTTCCTGCACGACGCGACCGTGTGGTCGGGCTATGGCTTCGGCTACTTCTGGGTACCTCTCGTGCTGCCGTTCGTCGGCCTGTGGTGGCTGCGCAGCGGCGGCCGCGAGCGCCCGGACCTGGATGGTGCCGCGGCGCCGGACGACGCGAAGGCGGGCATCGTGCGCACAGACGGGAGGTCCAGCTGGTGATCGTCTTCCACGACCCCGCGGAGGTGCCGGCCGGGTTCGGCCCCAGTGTCGTCGCGATCGGCAAGTTCGACGGGGTGCATTCCGGCCACCGAGCGGTGATCGACCGTGCCCGTGTGGCCGCGGAGGATGCCGGGGCACGGGTGGTCGCCGTCACGTTCGACCGCAACCCCTTGAGCCTGCTGCGGCCCGAGCTGTGCCCGCAGCCCGTGTGCAGTCTGCCGCAGAAGCTCGATCTGCTCGCCGCCGCGGGGGTCGATGCGACCCTGGTGCTCCGATTCGACCAGGAGCTGGCCTCTCTGGAACCTCGCGCCTTCGTCGAACATGTGCTGGTCGGCCTGGGCGTCGTGATCGTGATGGTCGGCGACGATTTCCGCTTCGGCAACGGGGGAGCGGGCGATCCCGACACCCTGGTTCGTCTCGGCGCGGAGTACGGCTTCCAGGTCGACGTGGTCGGGGACGTTCAAGGCGGAGGCCGCCGCGTGTCGTCGACCTGGGTACGGGACCTGCTCGCGGCGGGCGACGTCGAAGGCGCCGCGCGTCTGCTGGGACGCCCGCATGCGGTGCAGGGCGAGGTCGTCCACGGCCTCAAACGCGGTCGCGAGCTCGGCTACCCGACGGCGAATCTGTCAGCCGATGCGGAGGGCTTCATTCCGGCAGACGGGGTCTACGCCGGGTGGCTCGTCGACCTCGGCACCGATGGCGCGACGGTGACGACTCGCTACCCGGCGGCCATCTCGGTGGGGACCAATCCGACGTTCGATGATGTTCCGACACGCCAGGTCGAGGCGTACGTGCTCGACGAGACCGGGCTCGACCTCTACCGGCATCGGGTGCAGATCCGGTTCACGAACCGCATCCGCGGCATGGTCGCCTTCGAGGGGATCGAAGCGCTCATCGCCCAGATGGACGACGACATCACGCGGGTGCGCGCCGCCCTCGGCTGAGCCGCGCGCACCCGGGCGGGGTCAGTACGACGAGGTGTCCACGGCGCCCGACGCCTGCTCGCCGGCATCCACACGGCGCGCCTCGCCGAGGATGACAGCGCTGCCGCTCGTTCCGAGCCGTGTCGCCCCGGCGGCGAGCATCGCGAGCGCGTCGGCGTAGCTGCGCACCCCACCCGATGCCTTCACCTGCACGTCCGGGCCGACACTGGCGCGCATGAGCTCGACGTGGGGGACCGTCGCCCCACCGCCGGCGAAGCCCGTGGACGTCTTGACGAAGTCCGCGCCACCGGCCTCGGTCAGGCGGCTGCCGCGGGCGATCTGCTCGTCGTTCAGCAGCGAGGTCTCGAGGATCACCTTCGTCACCTTGCCGGCCGCGGCCGCGACCACCGCCTGGATGTCGGCGACAACGGCGTCGTCGAAGCCCGAACGCAGAGCACCGATGTTGATCACCATGTCGAACTCGACGGCGCCGTCGGCGAGGGCCTGGCGAACCTCAGCCACTTTCCCGGCAGTGGAGGTCGTGCCGTGCGGGAAGCCGATGACGGTGCCGACGTTGACGCCGGTGCCCGTCAGCCGCTGCACGGCGTGCGCGATGTCGCTCGGGCGCACGCACACGCTGAACACGCGCCATTCGGCGGCGATGTCGAGTTCCGCGTCGACGTCGGCGCGGGTCAGTTCAGGCTTCAGGATGGCGTGATCGATCGTCGCGGCGAGGTCGCGCTCGGTGATGGTGGACATGGCTCCAGCCTACGCCAGCGCGGGTCGGGAATACCCCAGGGGGGTATCATCGTTGGTATCGACAGCAGAGGCGGATCGGGACCGCCCGCGGAAGGAGCTCCACATGTCCACACACACGTACGCCGTCGAGGGAATGACCTGCGCCCACTGTGCCGGTGCCGTCACTCGTGAAGTCCGCAAGGTCGCGGGCGTGACGGACGTCGCCGTCGACGTGACCGAGGGCACGTTGACGGTGACCGTCGACGGTGGGGCGCCGGATGACGAGATCGCCGCGGCCGTCGACGAGGCCGGTTACGCCGTCGTCGCTCGCTGAGAGGAGCACAGCGTCCATGGGTGCGACCACGTCTGACGCCGAGCCGCGGGCAGAGGCGGTGCTGGAGATCGAGGGCATGACGTGCGCGAGTTGCGTCGCGCGGGTCGAGAAGCGACTGCAGCGGCTCGACGGCGTGTCGGCATCCGTGAACCTCGCGACCGAATCCGCACGGGTGGATTACCCGAGCGGCCTCGATGCCGCGGCTCTCATCGCCGCGGTGCGCGAAGCGGGGTACGACGCGCGCGTGCGAGAGCGCACCGCCCACCCGCATGCCGGCCCCCACGACGGCCCTGCGTCGTCGTCGCACGGCGGCCACGTCCACGACGTCGAAGACCGCCCGGGTGCCACACGGCTGACCACTCGTCTGCTCATCAGCGCCGTGCTGGCCGTGCCGGTGGTACTTCTCGGGATGATTCCGCCGTGGCAGTTCCCGGGGTGGCAGTGGGTGTCGTTCGTACTGGCGGTGCCCGTCGTGCTCTGGGGAGGCTGGCCCTTCCACCGCGCCACCTTCGCCAACGCCCGCCATGGCGCGATGACGATGGACACCCTCATCACGCTCGGAACAGGTGCGGCGACGCTGTGGAGCGTCTGGGCGTTGTTCTTCGGCTCGGCGGGACGTGTCGGCATGCGCCACGACGGGGGACTGTTCGCCCCCGTCCATGACCCCTCCTCGCTCGTCTACTTCGAAGTGGCGGCGGCGGTCACGGTGTTCCTGCTGCTCGGCCGCGTCATCGAGCAGCGCTCCAAGCGCGCCGCGGGGGCGGCCGTGCGCGCGCTGATGGATCTGTCGGCGCGTGATGTGGAGCTCGAAGACGGCCGTCGCGTGCCGATCGAGGCGCTCGGTGTCGGAGACCTGTTCGTCGTGCGTCCGGGAGAGAAGGTCGCCACCGACGGTGTCGTTCGCGGTGGTCGTGCCTCGGTCGACGAGAGCATGATCACGGGCGAGTCGATCCCCGTCGACGTCGACGCCGGCTCGTCCGTGACCGGCGGCACGATCGCCACCGATGGCCGTCTCGTCGTGGAGGCCACCTCCGTCGGCGAGGACACGCGCCTTGCCCGGCTGGCCCGCCTGGTCGAGGACGCGCAGGCGGGCAAGAGCCGCGTGCAGCGCCTCGCCGATCGCATCTCGGGGATCTTCGTCCCGATCGTCATCCTCCTGTCGGCTCTCACGCTGTTGGCGTGGCTCGTGGTGGGAGGCTTCAGCGGTGAGGCCCTGGCGTCGGGGTTCACCGCCGCGGTGGCCGTGCTGATCATCGCCTGCCCCTGTGCGCTCGGGCTGGCGACGCCGATCGCGATCCTGGTGGGGACCGGTCGCGGTGCACAGCTCGGTGTCCTCATCACCGGACCGGAAGCGCTCGAGGCGGCGGACCGCATCGACACCGTCGTGCTCGACAAGACCGGCACGGTGACCGAGGGCGCGATGACGGTCGACGCCGTCACGCCCATCGGCGGAGCGGATGCCGACGAGGTGCGACGACTCGTCGGATCGCTGGAGAAGGCCTCGGAGCATCCGATCGCGCGTGCGGTCGCGGCACTCGCGACCGCGCCGCAGGAGGTCGGCGCGTTCACTGGTCACGCCGGTCTCGGCGTGACCGGGATCGTCGACGGCCACCGCGTGTTCGCTGGTCGGCCGGCCTTCGCCCGTGCTCAGGCGCCGGGCTCGGGCGCGGACGTCATCGGCGCGGTCGACGCCGCCGTCGACGCCGCTCAGCGGCGCGGCGCGACCGCCATCGTCGCAGGCTGGGACGACCGCGTTCGCGGCGTCGTGGTCGTCGCCGACAGCGTTCGCAGCGACAGCGCGCGCACCGTCGCGGCGCTGGAGTCCCTGGGCCTGAACCTCGTGCTGTTGACCGGCGACAACGCGGGCGCCGCGCGCGCGGTCGCCGACGCCGTCGGCATCCGCGAGGTCGTCTCGGGCGTTCTCCCGGAAGGCAAGGTCGCCGAGATCGAGCGGTTGCGCGCCGGCGGACACCGGGTCGCCATGGTCGGTGACGGTGTGAACGACGCCGCCGCGCTGGCCACCGCCGACCTCGGCATCGCCATGGGATCCGGCACGGATGCGGCGATGCATGCGAGTGACATCGCCGTCACCGGCAGCGGCTTGTCGCCGGTGCTCACCGCGATCGGCCTCAGCAGACGCACGATGCGCATCATCCGCGGCAACCTGTTCTGGGCCTTCGCCTACAACGTCGCCGCGCTGCCGCTGGCGGCGTTCGGCGTGCTCAACCCGATGATCGCCGGCGCGGCCATGGCCTTCTCGAGCGTCTTCGTCGTGCTCAACAGCCTGCGGCTGCGCCGCTGACCCGGCCGCCGCTCGCGGCGGTGGGGGAGGGCGCGCTAGACTGACGACGAGGTCCGCCCCGTTCGTCGCCGCAGCTCGCAGAAGCGAGTACCCGCAGCCGGAGGATCCGCACCTCGCCCCACCCCGCGGCGACCGCTGCGGAACGACTGACCGGTCATCCGACCGGACCTCCGCCGGCTTTCCGGCGCTTCACGCTCAGGAGGAGCATGCCGACCACGGCATCCACTGCCACCGCGTCCCGCCGACGCGGCTCGTCCCATCGCGGGTCATCCGCCCGTCGCGACGACGACGCCCCGCTGATCCCGATCCTCGCCCGCAAAGTGCGCGAGGTCGAGGCGAAAGCCCAGAAGGGCAAGCTGGGTCCGACCAACCGCGTCAAGTTCCAGGTCATCGCCTTCCTCGTTCGCGAGGAGCGCGCGCGGGTGAAGGCTGACGAGGCCGTACCCACAGCGGCGCGGGCCGAGCTGCTCAAGCGCCTCGACGGCGTCGCGACCATCCTCGCCAAGACCGCCGCGCGCGACACCTCGCTCATCCAGCTGCTCGAGGTCGATCAGGCCACCTCTCCGGTCGCCAAGCGCATGCGTCGCGACTGGCTGCTCGAGTCGGGCGCGGAGCTGCCCGATGACGAGCTGATCATCACCGATGCGGCGCCCGCCGCCCAGAGCTGGGGACAGACCCCGGTGGTTCCGGCCGCGCTGGCCGAGCGCCAGGTCGTGCCGCCGCAGATCGAGGCGCGCCGCGAGGCGAATCCCTTCCTGGCGCCCGACGTCGCGCTGCGCGCACCGGCATCCACGGCCCGCCGCCGGCTGGACGGCTGGGAGTTGATGGGGCCGCTGTACAAGGCGTTCGAGACGGGGGCCGGCGGCGCCACCGCCTCCATGGAGCTTCCGCCCGTCCCCGAGTTCGATCGGATCTCTCCCAAGGGGCTCGAGATCATGCCGCACCAGTCCCGCTTCCTGGAGGCGGTGCGAGCCGGTCACCGGTCGTTCCTTCTGGCCGACGAACCGGGCCTCGGCAAGACCGCCCAGTCCGTGCTCGCCGCCTCCGTCGCCGATGCGTATCCGCTGCTGGCGGTCGTGCCCAATGTCGTCAAGATGAACTGGGCGCGTGAGGTCGAGCGGTGGACGCCGCAGCGACGTGCGACCGTCATCCACGGCGACGGCGACACCGTCGACGCGTTCGCCGACGTCTTCATCGTCAATTACGAGGTGCTCGATCGGCACCTGTCCTGGCTCGGCTCGCTCGGCCTGAAGGGCATGGTCGTCGACGAGGCCCACTTCATCAAGAACCTCAGCTCGCAGCGTTCCCAGAACGTGCTCGCTCTGGGCGGGCGCATCCGCGAGCAGGTGCGCAACCCGCTGATGCTCGCCCTCACGGGAACGCCGCTGATCAACGACGTCGAGGACTTCGACGCGATCTGGCGCTTCCTCGGCTGGACCAACGGCGAGAAGCCGGGCCCCGAGCTCATGGAGAAGCTCGACGCGACCGGATTCACACCGGCGGACAAGGCTTTCTACCCCGAGGCGCGCGACGCCGTGATCTCGATGGGCATCGTCCGTCGCAAGAAGAAGGACGTCGCAGCCGACCTTCCCGACAAGCTCGTCGCCGACCTGCCGGTGGAGCTCGACGACGAGTTCGGACGCTCGATCCGCGAAGCCGAGCGTGAGCTCGGGTCGCGCCTGGCGGCCAAGTACCGCCGCATCATCGAAGCGCGCGGCGACAAGGTGCTCATCGGCGAGGTCGACGAGGACATCGTCCGCCTCGTCGCGCACGGCGAGCTCGAAGAGGCGAAGGCGTCGGCCGCCGGCGCGGACAACGTCTTCACGATGGTCCGCAAGATCGGTCAGGCCAAGGCGCACCTCGCCGCTGACTACGCGGTGCAGCTGCAGCGCTCGGTCGGCAAGGTGGTGTTCTTCGCGAAGCACATCGACGTGATGGATGCCGCAGAGGCGCACTTCGCGGCATCCGGCCTGCGGACGATCTCGATCCGCGGTGATCAGACGACGACCGCCCGCCAGCAGGCCATCGACGCCTTCAACACCGACCCCGGTGTGGCGATCGCCGTCTGTTCGCTGACGGCGGCCGGCGTCGGACTGAACATGCAGGCGGCATCCAACGTCGTTCTCGCCGAGCTCTCGTGGACCGCCGCCGAGCAGACCCAGGCGATCGATCGGGTGCACCGCATCGGTCAGGACGAGCCCGTCACGGCATGGCGGATCATCGCCGCGCACACGATCGACACGAAGATCGCGGAGCTGATCGACTCGAAGCAGGGGCTCGCCCAGCGCGCCCTGGACGGCGCCCAGCTCGACCCCACCTCGAGCGATTCCGTGCAGCTGTCGGCGCTCATGCACCTGCTGCGCCAGGCGCTCGGCGCCGCCTGAGGCGGGCCGGGATTATCGACGGCGGATGTGGTGGCATCCGCCGTCGATACGGCGATAGTGTCGAGGAGGCAGCGTCGCCGAATCACATCCCGAATCACCAAAGGATCTCCACATGAAGATCGGTATCCTCACCAGCGGCGGAGACTGCCCCGGACTGAACGCGGTCATCCGCGGTGTGGTCCTCAAGGGCACCACGAACTACAACATCGAGTTCGTCGGCATCCGTGACGGCTGGCGTGGCGTCGTCGACGGCGACTTCTTCCCGCTGACCCGGCACGAGGTCAAGGGCCTCTCGAAGGTCGGGGGCACCATCCTCGGCACGAGCCGCACCAACCCCTACGAGGGTCCGCGCGGCGGCGCGGAGAACATCGCGAAGACGCTCTACGGCCACCACATCGACGGGATCATCGCCATCGGTGGCGAGGGCACGCTCGCCGCGGCCAACCGGCTGTGGAACGACGGCATCAATGTCATGGGCGTGCCCAAGACGATCGACAACGACCTCCGCGCCACCGACTACTCCTTCGGTTTCGACACCGCCGTCAACATCGCCACCGACGCCATGGATCGCCTCCGCACCACCGGAGACTCGCACCAGCGCTGCATGGTCGCCGAGGTCATGGGCCGGCACGTGGGGTGGATCGCCCTGCACTCCGGCATCGCGGCCGGTGCGCACGTGATCTGCATCCCCGAGGTGCCCATGTCGATCACCGAAATCGCCGCGCAGGTGCAGAAGGCGCATGACCGCGGTCGCGCGCCGCTCGTCGTCGTCTCGGAGGGCTTCACGCTCACGGGCATGGACGAAGCCTTCAGCGACAAGGGGCTCGACGCCTTCAACCGCCCTCGCCTGGGCGGCATCAGCGAGGTCCTGGCGCCCGAGATCGAGCGTCTGACCGGCATCGAGACGCGTGCGACCGTGCTCGGTCACATCCAGCGCGGCGGCTCGCCCTCCGGTTTCGACCGGGTGCTCGCGACGCGCCTGGGTCTGCATGCCGCAGACTCCGTCTACGAGCAGGCCTGGGGCCAGATGGTCTCGCTGAAGGGCACCGACATCGTGCGGGTGCCGTTTGCGGAGGCTCTCGGTGAGCTGAACACGGTGCCGATCTACCGCTACGAAGAGGCCGCCGCGCTCTTCGGCTGAGCCCGCCACCGGGACACCGCAGATTCCGTGTCCCACTTTTCGCTGGCGTTGTCCCACTTCCGCCGTGCCGTGTCCCACTTTCTGCTGTGCAGGAGGCCACCCGACAGCAGGAAGTGGGACACGTCCTGTGCGAGGGTCACTCTCACTGACCACGCCCTACGCAGGTTCCTCCCCGGTCGGCGTCGGGCTCTGAGGTTTCCACCGTTCGGTGCTCAGCCACCAGAGCATCGCTGCGCACGGGTGACGCTTGCGCGATGACGACCTCGAGCGACCTGCCGCTGAGTCTGCCGGACGCGTTCACCGTCGCGCAGGCGCGAGATGCGGGCGTGAGCCCCGGGCGGCTGCGGGGACGCGATCTGTCGCGTCCCTTCCACGGCGTCCGCGCGCGAGTGGAGCCCACTCCTGGCTCGCTTGAGGCATCGTGTCGGGCGCTGCTGCCGAGGCTGCGCAGCGGGCAGTTCTTCAGCCACGAGACCGCCCTGTATCTTCTCGGGGTGCCTCAGCCGGAGTGGCCGTATGAGCCGACCATCCACGTGTCCACCCACCGTCCTGCGCGCGAACCCCGTACTCACGCCGTGGTGGGTCATCGGCTGCAGCTGCGAACGCCGGCCCACACGACGGTGGGCGGGATGCCGGTCGAGCACCCGGCGCGTGCCTGGCGTCAAACGGGCACGCTCTGGCGGCTCGATGACCTCGTTGCTGCCGCAGATCACCTGATCTCAGGCCGGAGCCCGCTGACGGATGCGGCCGAGCTTCGGGGTGAGATCGAGGTGATGGGGGACGTGCGCGGCGGAATTCTCCGCAGGGCGCTGGCGCTCGCTCGCGGTGGCGTGCGCTCTCCTCGCGAAACGCGCTTGCGGTTGCTGCTGAGTCGCGCGGGCCTGCCGGAGGCCGAGGTGGCCTGGAACCTGTTCGACGATCGGGGGACGTTCGTCGCGGAGCTCGATCTGGCCTTTCCCCGCTATCGTCTCGCGGTCGAGTACGACGGCCGCGTCCACGCTGACGATGCGCGTCAGTTCGCGCGCGACGCCGACCGGTGGGCGGCCATTCGCGGCCTGGGTTGGCAGCACGAGCGGGTGCTGGCCCATCACCTCGTCGGCGATGGCCGGCTCGCGGTCGCGATGGTACGAGAAGCCCTGCAGCGTGCGGGGTGGACGCCCGGGCGCTGACGCCGAGGCACAGAGGCGCGGCGCCGGAACTGTGTGTCCCACTTCCTGCTGCCTGGGAGCGCTGTCAAGCACAGGTAATGGGACACGCCTCGGCATAAGTGGGACATGCCTCGGCATAAGTGGGACATGCCGCGGCGTGCGGGGGGGGGGGCAGGTGCGGGAGGGCGGAATCAGTCCTCGGCGAGGCCCAGCACGTCGAGCAGCCAGGCGAGCTCGAAGGCGCGCTGCTGCCAGGAGTTGTAGCGCCCGGAGACACCGCCGTGGCCCGCGACCATCTCGCACTTGAGCAGTGCGTCAGCACCGACCTCGCGCAATCGCGCCACCCACTTGGCGGGTTCGACGTAGTAGACGCGGGTGTCGTTGAGCGACGTGGTCGCGAGGATCCGCGGATACGTCACTCCCTCGCGCACGTTCTCGTATGGCGTGTACGACTTCATGTACGCGTAGACCTCGGCGTCGTGCAGCGGATCGCCCCACTCGTCCCACTCGATCACCGTCAGCGGGAGCGAAGGATCGAGGATGGTCGTCAGGGCGTCGACGAAGGGGACGTCGGCGAGGATGCCGGCGAACAGCTCGGGGGCGAGGTTCGCGACCGCGCCCATCAGCAGACCGCCCGCCGAGCCGCCCTCGGCGACGAGGCGGTCCGGTGCGGTGACGCCCGTGTCGACCAGGTGGCGCGCGACCGCGACGAAGTCGGTGAAGGTGTTGCGCTTGTGCTGCAGCTTGCCGTCCTCGTACCACTGGCGTCCGAGTTCGCCGCCGCCGCGAACGTGCGCGACGGCGAAGATGACGCCGCGATCGAGCATCGACAGACGCGCGACCGAGAAACCGGGTTCGATGGAGTGCTCGTAGGACCCGTACCCGTAGAGGTGGAGCGGACGCGGCGCGTCCCCCGGCTCGCCGAACGAGCGCTTCCACACGATCGAGACGGGCACGCGGGTGCCGTCGGATGCCGTGACCCACTCGCGCCGCTGCCCGTAGGCCGACGGATCGTATCCGCCGAGCACGGGCTGGCGCTTGCGCAGGTGCAGCTCACGCGCCGCCACGTCGTAGTCGTAGACGGTTCCCGGGGTGAGGAACGAGCCGTAACCGAGCCGCACCACGGGTGGGGCCCATTCGGGATTGCCGCCGGCTCCGGCGGTGTAGAGCTCCTCCTCGAAGGCGAGCTCGTCGATGCTGCCGGTGGCGTAGTCCAGGATCCCCATTCGCGACAGCCCGTCGCGTCGGTACGACACGACCCCCCAGTCGCGGAAGGCGGACATATCCAGCACGCGCCGCCCGGGAGTGTGGGCCAGCACGACGTCACGTTGGCCCTGTGGATCGGATGCCGCGACGCGCACCAGTTCGAAATCGAGCGCGCCGTCGTTGTGCACGATGTAGAGCACGTCCTCGCCGCCCACGACGGCATGGGTGGCCGAGTACTCGACGCCTTCTCGACGCGGCCAGATGGATCGCGGCTCGGAACGCAGATCGGTCGCGTCGACGAGGTACTCCTCGGTCGTGATGGAGGAGCCCACCTCGATGACCAGGTACTTCTCGCTGCGCGTGAAGCCGGCACCCACCCAGTAGCGCTCGTCCGGCTCGTGGAACAGGCGCGCGTCGGCTGCGGCATCGGTGCCGACCTCGTGCAGCCAGACGGTGTCGGGTCGCCACGCGTCGTCGACCGTTGTGTAGACGATGTACCGGCCGTCGGGGGAGAACGACGCTCCCGCCGAGGTGTTCTCGATGACGTCGGGCAGGTCCTTCCCGCTGACGAGGTCCCGCACACGCAGCGTGTAGCGCTCGTCGCCCTCCACATCGACGCCGAAGAGCAGTCGAGAACTGTCGGTCGAGACGTCGAAGCTGCCCAGGGAGAAGAACTCGTGACCGTCGGCCTCGACGTTGCCGTCGAGCAGGACGATCTCGCCCGGGACGTCGACGCCCGGCGTCAGGACAGGAGGCGTCCAGTCGTCGGGGCCGGCCAGAGGCGCGCGGCATTGGATGCCGTACTGCTTGCCCTCGACGGTGCGCCCGTAGTACCACCATGCGCCCTGACGCGTCGGAACGGACAGGTCGGTCTCGAGGGTGCGAGCCTTGATCTCGTCGAAGATGCGCTGGCGCAGCCCCGCGAGGTGGGCCGTGCGCTGCTCGGTGAAGGCGTTCTCGGCTTCGAGGTGCGCGATGACTTCGGCATCCTCCTTCTCCCGCAGCCACTCGTAGTCGTCTCGCACCTCGTCGCCGTGATGACGGCGAAGCGTCGGACGGGCGGCGGCTACGGGGGCGGACAGCGGCGTGGAGGACGTCTCTCGGGTCACCGCTCCACGCTAATCCACGCCCGGCGTGTCGGGGCGGGATCGCCGTTCTGCGAGGGGCCTTGAATGTGGGAGTATTTCTGTGGTCCGGTTGCCGGAGAATGAAACCACGGTGAACTCTTCGTTCGCATCGCCGATTCCGTCGGCTCCCTTCCTGTGAATCCCGACGAAAGCGAACTGTGGAAACCGCTGCCCTCATCGTCGTGCTGGTGATCGTGCTGGCGCTGTTCTTCGACTTCACGAACGGCTTTCACGACACCGCGAACGCGATGGCCACCCCGATCGCGACCGGGGCGCTCAAGCCCAAAGTCGCCGTTCTGCTCGCCGCGAGTCTCAACCTCGTCGGCGCCTTCCTGTCCACCGAGGTGTCGAAGACGATCTCGCACGGGATCATCCGCGAGGACCAGATCGAGCCGCTCGCGTTCTTGCCGATCATCTTCGCCGGCCTGATCGGTGCGATCACCTGGAACATGCTGACCTGGCTGCTGGGTCTGCCCTCCAGCTCCTCGCACGCCCTGTTCGGCGGGTTGATCGGGGCGACGCTCGTCGGCGCGAGCGCGGCGGCCATCGATTTCGGCATGGTGCTGAGCAAGGTCGTCCTGCCGGCATTGATCGCCCCGTTCACGGCCGGTGTCATCGCCTTCCTGGCGACGCGGCTCGCCTACGCGATGACGCGTCGCTACGACAACAAGCCCGACGGTCGCGACGGGTTCCGCTGGGGCCAGATCTTCACCTCCTCCCTCGTCGCCCTCGCCCACGGCACGAACGATGCGCAGAAGACGATGGGAGTCATCACCCTCGCGCTGATCATGGCGGGCTGGCAGAGCGGTGCCCATGCCGACCCGCAGCTGTGGGTGATCCTGGCCTGTGCGTTCACGATCGCGCTCGGCACCTACATGGGCGGCTGGCGCATCATCCGTACGCTCGGCAAGGGGCTCACCGACGTGAAGCCCGCACAGGGCTTCTCCGCCGAGACGTCCACGGCGGCGACCATCCTCGCCTCCAGCGCGCTCGGCTTCGCACTGTCGACCACGCAGGTCGCCTCCGGTTCGGTGATCGGCTCCGGACTCGGTCGGCGCGGCTCGAAGGTGCGCTGGCGTACCGTCGGGCGCATCGCCGTGGGGTGGGTGCTGACGCTGCCCGCCTCCGCCGCCGTCGGCGCCTTCGCGGCCCTGCTGGTCGTCTGGTTCGGAAGTGCCGGCATCGTCGTCGACGCGGTGCTCGCCGTCGCGATCATCGTAGGTCTGTTCCTGCGCTCGCGCCGCGATCACGTCGACTCCTCCAACGCGATGAGCGAGGTCGCCGATTCGGGTCTCGCCGTCAAGGTCAAGCGCAACCCGCCGCCCACGCGTCGCCAGCGCGCCATCCTGCGCGCGGAGCGCGCGCAGGAGAAGGCGGAACGCGCCAAGGAGCGAGCGAAGAGCACGGCGCCCCGCGGAAAGAAGCCCTCGCCCACGAAGTCCTCGGCCACGAAGCCTTCGGTCGAGAAGTCCGGTGCTGAGAAGACGGGGGAGCGCTGATGGGTATCAGCATCGACTGGTTGGCCTTTGTCCAGGTCTTCGCCGCCGCCTTGATCGGTGCGCTGCTCGTCGTCGGCTTCTATGCGGGCGGTCTTCGGCTGCTGGTACGTGGCGGACGGGCGCCCATCGTCGCTCCCGCGGAGTTCACCGACGCGATCACCGTGATCAGCGAGAAGGAGGCGCGTCGTGCGGCCAAAGCCGCCGCGAAGGCGGCGAAGAAGAGCCCTCTGACCGACGGGCAGAAGCGTCTGGCGCTGATCGGCGCCTACCTGTCGTTCGCGCTGTGCGGCGTCGCGGTTCTCGCTGGACTCGCCCTGATCGTCCTGCACTGATCTGCCGGCGCCGCGGGCGCCTCACGCCGAGAACTGCGGGAGGGCCCGCGCCGCGTCGGCGGCGGCGCCTAGGCTGAGCTCATGGCCCCCGACTCGTTCTCGTTCGGCATCCATCCACCCGCCCAGCGCGTGATCGTCCATCTCAGCGATACGCATCTGCTCGCCGGGAATCGGCCCCTCGGTGGCCGATACGACACCGCCGCCAACCTCACCGCGACGTTGGCGGCAGTCGAGCGCACCGGCGTCACGCCCGACGCCATCGTGTTCACGGGCGACCTGACCGATCTGGGTGAGCCGGACGCCTACGCCGCCCTGCGCGCCGAGGTCGAACCCGTCGCTGCGCGGCTGGGCGCGCCCATCGTGTGGGTCGCGGGCAATCACGACGAGCGCCCCGCGTTGCGTGCGGGACTTCTCGACGAGGCGCCGAGTCTCGAACCCGTCACCGGTGTGTGGGACCTCGGCGGACTGCGCCTGATCGCTCTCGATTCCTCCGTGCCGGGGTGGCATCACGGCGACCTGGATGCCGCACAGCTCGACTGGCTCCGCGGCATCCTCGCCGAACCGGCGCCGCTGGGCACCGTGCTGGCTCTGCATCATCCGCCGCTGCCGAGCCACATCCCGTTCTTCGATATCCTCGAACTCCGTCATCAGAGCGAGTTCGCGGCGGCGCTCACCGGCAGCGACGTCCGCGCCATCCTCGCCGGACACCTCCACTACGCCACGGCGGGCACCTTCGCCGGCATCCCGGTCAGCGTCGCATCGGCGACCTGTTACGCGATGAACCTCCAGCGTCCGCCGCAGGAGGTCAACGGCATGGACGGCGGACAGTCCTTCCATCTCGTGCACGTCTACGACGACACCATCACGCACAGCGTCGTCCCGGTCGGTGAGGCCGAGACGGCCGAGGTCTTCAGCGAGGAATGGACACGGGCGATGGCCGCACTCGACCCGGAGGAGCGGCTCGAGGCCTTCTCCCGAAAGCGCTGAGATCGCGAGGTGTCCCGGGCGCGGCAGATGCGCTCATGCGGCTTGACTTCGAGTGCACTCGAAGTTCTACCGTGGGGACATGACCCTGCTCCCCGTCCCCGCGCGCGAGGGCGTCTCGATCGCCGAGGCCGCCGCCGCCACCGACGTCTCGACGCACACCCTGCGCTACTACGAGCGCGAGGGGCTCATGCTGACGCCGATCGACCGCGCCTCCTCGTCGCACCGCCGCTACTCGGATGCCGACATCTCCTGGGTGCGCTTCCTGACGCGGCTGCGCCTCACGGGCATGCCGATCGCCGGCATCCGCGCGTACACCGAACTCGTGCGCAGCGGCGAGTCGACCATCGCCCAACGGCGGGAGCTGCTGGTCGCGCATCGTGAACGCGTGCGCGCACAGCTCGACGAGATCACCGCGAGTCTGCGGGCCATCGACCACAAGATCGACATCTATGACAAGGAGATCGCACACTCATGAAGACCACCACTCTGGGAAGCGCCACCCCCATCGAGGTCAGCCGCCTCGGTCTCGGCCTGATGGGAATCAGCGCCTTCTACACCGGCGCCGGACAGGACGATGCGGATGGTGCACGCACCATCCTCGGGGCCCTGGATCGCGGCGTCACCTTCCTCGACACGGCGGAGATGTACGGTCCGTACACGAATGAGGAACTGCTGGGCACGACGCTCGCCGACGCCGGACGCCGCGACGAGGTCGTCATCGCCACGAAGTTCGGCACGGTTCGCCACACCGCGGGCGGTGAGCGCGGATTGGACGGAACTGCGGCCAACGTGCGCCTGGCCGTCGAGGGGTCGCTGCAGCGTCTGCGCACCGACCGCATCGACATCTACTATCAGCACCGGATGGATCCGTCGACCCCCATCGAAGAGACCGTCGGCGCGCTTGCCGAACTGATCGCCGAGGGCAAGATCCGCGGCTACGGACTATCGGAGGCGTCGGTCGCGACGATCCGTCGTGCGCACGCGGTTCATCCCGTCACCGCGGTGCAGACGGAGTACTCGCTCTGGACCCGTGACCCCGAGGCGGAGCTGCTTCCGACGCTGTCCGAGCTGGGCATCGGGTTCGTGCCGTACTCGCCGCTGGGCCGCGGATTCCTCACGGGCACCATCCGCTCGCTGGACGTGCTCGACGACGACGACTTCCGCAAGAGCAACCCGCGCTTCGCCGACGGCGCGCTGCAGGCGAACCTCGCGATCGTCGACGCCGTCGAGAAGGTCGCCGCGGATGCCGGCGCCACCCCCGCTCAGGTCGCGCTGGCGTGGCTGCTGGCGCAGGGGGAGCACATCGCGCCGATCCCCGGCACGCGAAAGCTCACCCGTGTCGAGGAGAACATCGCAGCGGTCGATCTGGTGCTGACGCAGGACCAGCTGGCCGCGCTGGCCGCCGTCGGCTCTCCGGTCGGCGACCGCTATGCCGACATGTCGACGGTCAACCGCTGACCGTCGGGGTGCCCTTCGTCGCGGCCTCGGCCTCGGCGGAGGGCACCCGTCTGTGCGGTGTACGCCGTGTACACCGGATGCGCGTCGTCGTCGCGGGTAGGCTCGACCGCGACCACCCGAGGCGACGACCCAAAAGGACTGCACTCATGGCACCTGCCGCAACGACGCGCACCGAGACCGACTCCCTGGGATCGATGGAGATCCCCGCCGATGCCTACTGGGGCATCCACACCGCACGGGCGCTCGAGAACTTCCCGATCTCCATGCGCCCGATCTCCGTGTACAAGGACCTCGTGACCGCGCTCGCGATGGTCAAACAGGCTTCCGCCCGCGCGAACCTGGAGATCGGAGTGCTCGACGCCGAACGCGCCGATCTGATCGACCGCGCCGCCCAGCGGGTGATCGACGGAGAGTTCCACGACCAGTTCGTCGTCGGCGTGGTGCAGGGCGGTGCCGGCACCTCGACCAACATGAACGCGAACGAGGTCATCACCAACATCGCCCTCGAACTCGCCGGACGTCCGAAGGGCGACTACGCCTATCTCTCACCGATCGATCACACCAACCGCTCGCAGTCGACCAATGACGTCTACCCGACCGCGGTGAAGGTGGGGCTCAGTCTCGACCTGAAGACCCTCCTGGAGGAGCTGGACCTCCTGCGCCAATCGTTCCTCGCGAAGGCGGTCGAGTTCCACGACATCCTCAAGATCGGTCGCACCCAGCTGCAGGATGCCGTGCCCATGACCCTGGGCCAGGAGTTCCACGGGTTCGCGACGACCCTCGGCTACGACCACCAACGCCTGACCGAGAACGCGTACCTGCTCTTCGAGATCAACATGGGCGCCACCGCGATCGGCACCGGCATCACGACCCACCCCGGTTATGCGCCCGCCGTCCTACGCCACCTGCGGGAGATCACGGGCCTCGACCTGGCGACCGCCGACGATCTGGTCGAAGCCACGAGCGACACGGGGTCGTTCATGTCGTTCTCCTCGACCCTCAAGCGCAACGCGATCAAGCTCTCGAAGATCGCGAACGACCTGCGCCTGCTCTCCAGCGGTCCGCAAGCGGGCCTGGGGGAGATCAACCTGCCCGCGCGTCAGGCCGGATCGAGCATCATGCCCGGCAAGGTGAACCCGGTGATCCCCGAGGTCGTCAACCAGGTGGCGTTCTCCGTTGCCGGCGCCGACCTCACCGTCACGATGGCCGTCGAGGGCGGGCAGCTGCAGCTGAACGCGTTCGAGCCGATCATCGCCCACTCGATCTTCCAATCGATCACGTGGATGCGCCGCGCCATGCGCACCTTCCGGATCAACTGCGTCGACGGCATCACCGCGAACCGTGAGCGTCTGGGGGCGATGGTGGGCTCATCTGTCGGAGTGGTCACCGCGCTCACGCCGTTCATCGGCTACGCCGCCTCGGCAGCGCTCGCCAAGACCGCGCTGCTGACCCATCGCAACGTCGGCGACCTCGTCGTCGAGGCGGGGCTCATGACCCGCGACGAGGTCGACAAGCAGCTCTCTCCGGCGCGGCTGTCGGGCCTGGAGGCGATCACGCAGGCCATTCCCGTCGTACAGCCCGCCGAGAACCTCGTCGAGAGCTGACGAACCCTTTGCGCGAGACGCACGCGGGCCGATAGCGTCACTGTCAGCAACGCGCCGCACCGGCCGACCGAGGAGAGACGCATGACCGACCCCACTCAGCCCCCCGTGAATCCGCAGACGCCGCCGGCGGCACCGCCGGTCGCACCGCCGGCGTATCAGCAGGCCGGTTACCCGTCCGCTCCCGCCTACAACGGCGGCCCGGCGGCCTCCGGCTCCGTTCCCGGGCGCACGCTCGGCATCGTCGCCCTCGTTCTGGCCATCGTGCCGGTGGGGCTGCAGCTGATCGGTCTCATCCTCGGCATCGTCGCCCTGGTGCAGTCCAAGAAGGCGGGCGCGAAGAACGGCATGGCGGTCGCCGCCATCATCGTCAGCTCGGTGCTGATCGTCGTCGGCATCATCGTCGGCATCATCATCGCCGTCGTGCTTGCCAACACGGCCGGTGACCTGATCCAGTTCTGCGCGAACAACCCGAGCGGCATCTACGAGCTCAACGGCAAGACCATCACCTGCAACGGCGGCTGAGCCGCCTGCAGACGACGCCCCGGCGTCCGCGCGTGCGGATCGCCGGGGCGTCGTGCGTGTCAGTCCAGAATGCGGCAGTGAGTGGTGAGCTCACCGATGCCGTCGATACCCACTGTCACGATCGAGCGGTCGCGCAGGAAGATCTGCGGATCGCGAGAATACCCCGCCCCTCCCGGGCTTCCGGTCGAGATCAGGGTGCCGGGCAGCAGTGTCGCCGACTGCGACAGATGCGCGATCAGCGTTGCCACCGAGCGAATCATCTGTCCCGTCGAGGCGTCCTGCACGGTCTGACCGTCGACGACCGCCCAGATGTGCAGGTTCTGCGGATCGGCGATCTCGTCGGCGGTGACGACGAAGGGACCGTTGGGGGTGAAGCCGTCGAACGACTTGCAGCGTGACCACTGCGCTTCCGAGAACTGGATGTCGCGCGCGGTGATGTCATTGACCACCGTGTACCCCCAGACATGGGCCAGCGCGTCCTCTGCGGCGACGTCCTTGGCGGGCGTACCGATCACGACCCCGAGTTCCGATTCGTAGTCGACCGACTCGCTGAGCGATCGCGGCCACGAGGTCGTGGCGTCGTGTCCGGACAGCGAGTTCGGCCAGAGCACGAACACGGTCGGAGCGGTGTCGGCCTTGAGGCCGAGCTCGCTGGAGTGCGCCGCGTAGTTCAAACCGACGGCCAGGACGATGGGCGGCGCGTCGACCGCGGGGCCGAATGTCAGGCCGTCCAGAGGGATGCCGTCGACATCGCGGGCAGCCTCGCGCACGCGAGCGAGGAGCTCGTCGCCCCCCTCGATCAGGGCCTGCAGCGTGCGCGGAGCCGCGTCGAACAGGTCCGCCACGGGGGCGATCCGTCCGGGTGCGACCACGACGACCAGCTGCGGATCGTCCGTTTCGGGCAGGAGGACGTGGGCGAAACGCATCCCTCCAGGGTAGTGCGGGGCGATGAACTCCGCAGGTTTTGGTGATTTCGGTCACCGCGCATCTGCCGTACAGATTCTGCCCACACACAGACTCAGCGCCCGGTGCCGCGGCGATGCCTGCGTGTCTCCCGGGCGCTGAGTTGGCCTGCATTCATTGTGTTCCGAGCTCTCGGAGGGTGTCAAGAGGGTGCCCGGCCCATCCGCGCATGCTTGGATGGAGGTATGACCGAAGAGCGCACCAAGCCCGAGTTCGACGCCCCTGCAGGACCTGCTCCCACCGACCTCGTCATCCGCGACATCATCGTGGGTGACGGCGACGAGGCGAAGCCCGGCGACAATGTCACCGTGCACTACGCCGGCGTCGAGTACGAGTCTGGCGAGGAGTTCGACTCCTCGTGGGGTCGCGGCGAGTCGATCCAGTTCCCGCTGCGCGGACTGATCCAGGGATGGCAGGACGGCATTCCCGGAATGAAGGTGGGCGGACGTCGCGAGCTGATCATCCCGCCCCACCTGGCCTACGGCCCCGCCGGTGGTCACTTCCTCGGTGGCAAGACGCTGATCTTCATCATCGATCTGCTCAAGGTCGGCTGATCAGACATTTTCGTGAGGAGGGGGTGGATGCCGCGGCATCCACCCCCTCCTCGTCTCTCCCGGACTGTTCCTCGAGAGTTTTTCCATGTGTGGGAATACATACGGATTTCGCGTGTTGACTAGCCGCAGACCGTTTCCCCGACGAAGGATGGCAGACATGACCGAGACGACCACGATTCCCGAGATCCCCGGCTACAAGGCAGGCACCTGGGTGCTCGACCCCGCGCACAGCGAGGTCACCTTCAGCCTCCGCCACATGATGATCTCGAAGGTGCGCGGCGTCTTCGGGCTCAAGAGCGCCACCATCGAGGCTCCGGAGAACCCGCTCGAGGCGAAGGTCAGCGCGACCGTCGACGTCGCCTCGATCAACACGAACGACGAGAACCGCGACAACCACCTGCGCAGCGCCGACTTCTTCGATGTGGCGCAGTTCCCGACGATCGAGTTCGTCTCCACCGGTGTTCGTTACCAGGACGGCGACTTCCTCGTCGATGGCGACCTCACCATGCACGGTGTCACCAAGCCGGTGACTTTCGAGCTCGAGTTCGGCGGCTTCGGAACCGACCCCTACGGCAACTACAAGGCCGGCGCCACCGCCACCGGCGTCATCAACCGCGAGGACTTCGGTCTGACGTGGAACGCCGCGCTGGAGACCGGCGGCGTGCTCGTCGGCAAGGATGTCACGATCACGCTCGACCTGCAGGGTTCGCTTCAGGCCTGACCCCCTTCGCCCTACGGCGGTCGTCCCCGCTCACGCGGGACGGCCGCCGTTGCGGCATCCGTAGTCGGTTCTGCGCGAGCAGGATGCCGAGGAAGACGACCCCGGCGCCGACCGGCTCATGCCAGCCGATGCGTTCACCGAGGACGAGAAAGCCCAGCGCCACGCCCACGACCGGCGTGATGTACGTCACGGTCGACGCCGCCGTGGGCCCCCAGGCCCGCAGCGTGTTCTGGTTCCAGATGTAGGCCACGCCCGTGCCGAGGCAGCCCAGCAGCACCATGCTCGCCACGATCCACGGGTCCAGTCGTACGGGTGTGAGGGCCACTGCCGGCGCCACGAGCGTCATGATCACCGCGGCGATCCCGATGTTCACGAACGAGAAGGCGAGAGGGCTCATGCCCGAGTTCGCAAGGAAGCGGCGCATGTACGCGAGGCTGAAGCCGTAGCACGCGGTCGCGCCGAGAAGGGCGAGCTGGGCGAGCAGGCTCTGCGTGAGGTCGAGGCCGGTCCACGGAGCGATGATCACCACCACCCCGCCGATGCCGACGGCGATGCCCGCGATCTGCACCGGCTTCAGGCGCTCCACGCGGAACACGAGCGCCGCCATGATCGCGGTCATGATCGGCGTCGTCGCGTTGTAGATGCTTCCCAAACCCGACGACACGTGCTGCTCGGCCCACGAGAACAGCAGGAACGGCACGACGCAGAAGCTCACCGCGAGCACCGTCATGTGGCCCCACACTCGGGCGTCCTCGCGGCCCAGGCCGGGCAGTCGGTCGCGACGGACGAGGACGAAGACGCCGAGCGTGGCCGCGCCCAGCACGAGACGCCCCCACGCGACCTGCGCGGGAGAGATGCCGCCGAGGGCGACCTTCATGAACAGGAAGCTCGATCCCCAGATGATCCCCATGAGGACGAACTGGACGGCGATCGCCGCCGAGGAGGGCCCCGGGCGAACCGGGGTGGGAGCGGGCGAGCGGGTCACGCGCCGACTCTAGCGGCGGCCGCGGACGCCGTCGGCGCCCGCGGTATGCCACGTCCGAAACCCGCCGAAGCCTGGCAGGAATCGGTCGCGGCATCGAGCGTCAGGGATCGGGCGTCAGGGAACGGGGTTCTCGGCGTCGTAGCTGCGGAACCCCGGGTACAGGCGAGCGAGGGTCGCGACGATCGCGATGATCAGGATGCCGCCCACCAGCGGCGGGAACCAGAGCGTGGTGATCGTGGCGAGCGTCCCCGCGTAGAGGGCTCCGATGCGGGGGCCGCCGGCCACGACGACGATGAAGATTCCCTGCAGCCGTCCCCGCACGACATCCGGCACCGCAGCCTGCAGCATGGTGGAGCGGTAGATCGCGCTCACGTTGTCGGCGGCGCCGCCGACGGCCAGCGCCACGCAGGCGGCGACGATCATCGCGATGTTCGCATGGTCGGCATCGACTCCATCCGGGGCGCCGACGCCGACCGCGGCGAGCACCAACGCGAGAGCGAAGGCGCCGATGGCCGCGCCGTACACCTCGACCGCGCGCGCGATGCCTCGTCCATGCCAGCGATATCCGCCGACGCGCCCGGAGAACAGGCTCGAGAGGAAGGCGCCGGCCGCGATCGCGGCGGTGAGGATGCCGGCCGTGACCGGCCCGCCCCCGAGCAGCACCATCCCGAGTGCCGGGAACAGTGCGAGCGGCTGCCCGAAGGTCATCGCGACGATGTCCATCACGAACTGCAGGCGGATGTTCGGCGCACGTTTCAGGAACGCGATCCCGTCCTTGAGCGACTCCAGCCCCGGGCGCACCGTCTCGCCCTCGGGGCGCATGGCGGGCAGCGTCCAGAGCCCGAGGAACAGGCTGAGCATGAGGATGACGTCGATCGAGTAGGTCCAGGCGTATCCGGTGGTCGCCACCAGGATCCCCGCCAGTGCGGGACCGGCCATGACCATGATGCCCACCGTGACGCCCTGCAGGGCCGCTGCGGAGGGCAGCAGCTCGCGGGGGAGGAGGCGCGGGATGATCGCGGAGCGGCTCGCCATCACGATGGAGTTGGCGGCCGCGTTGACGACGCTGAGGACGTAGAGCGACCAGACGGCCTCCTGCTGCGTCCAGGCCAGGACGGCCAGCAGCAGCGTGGAGGCGAAGGTGACGGTCGCGGCCGTCAGAGCCACGGTGCGCCGGTCGAAGGCGTCGGCGAGCATGCCGCCGTAGATGCCCGCGAGCACCATCGGCACCAAACCCGCCACGGCGATCATCGAGACGGCGAACGTCGACGATGTCAGTGCGTACATGTGCAGCATGACGGCCATGATCGTGAGCTGGCCGCCGAGCCCCGACAGCGTCGAGCCGATCCACAGTCGCGCGAACGCAGGGCTGTGCCGGAACGGCGTCAGATCGATCAGGTGGCTGCCGCTCATGCGTCCACCTCGACGCGCTTGTGACGCGAGGCGTGTCCGCGGAGGATCGTGACGTCGCGCGGCGCCACGCCGAAGTGATCGGCGAGTACGCGCGTCACCGCGTCGTTGGCTGCGCCGTCGACGGCGCGCTCGCGCACGAAGACCGTGAGGCCCTCGGCATCCTGCTCGACGAGGGGGCCCTTGCGGCTGCCGGGTTTGACGTGGACGGAGAACTGCACGCCTCGAGCCTAAGAGGATTGGCCCGGGCCGCGGCGCCGAGTTTCCGGGACGGGCTCGGCGCTGGTAGACTCCTGAGGTTGCCGTTCGATCGGCCGCGGATAAAGAGAGCCCACGCATCAGGCGTCGGGCGCCGCGCAACGAAGAGGAAGGGGATCACCTATGGCACTGGAAGCAGACGTCAAGAAGGCGATCATCGAAGAGTACGCGACGCACCCCGGTGACACCGGATCCCCCGAGGTGCAGGTCGCGATGCTGACGCAGCGCATCAAGGACCTCACCGAGCACCTCAAGGAGCACAAGCACGACCACCACTCGCGTCGTGGCCTGTTCCTGCTCGTCGGTCAGCGTCGTCGCCTGCTGGGTTACCTGCAGGACATCGACATCAACCGTTACCGCTCGCTCATCGAGCGTCTCGGTCTGCGCCGCTAAGGCTTCGCGCCCAGCGTTCAATCGCGCAAAACATTCTTGGAGAGCCTCCCCACGGTGTGGGGAGGCTCTCGTCATTCCACGGCATCGTGAGGCGCTGACGCCCGGCGCCGGCGTCAGGCGCGGGCGGCGAGCAGGTCGGCGTGCCAGCGCTCGGCGACGTCGGGATGCGCGCGCAGGCGCGACTTGAGGGCGTTCTCGCCGTAGAGGCCGTGAATCGGGTTCGTCGGGTCCTGCGTCACCCCGCGCGCCTGCGCGGCCATCTCCAGCGGCAGTTCGATGAGCGGCAGCCGCGCATCGAGGGCGGGGTTGAAGAAGAAGGGCACCGAGATGCGATCGTCCGGATGCCGCGGCGAGACGACTCGGTGATTGGTGGCGATGAGATAGCCGCCGGTCGCGTACTCGAGCATCTCGCCGATGTTCACGACGAATGCTCCCGGCACGGGCGGCGCGTCGACCCATTCGCCGTCGCGCTCGACCTGGAGCCCACCCTTGCCGGGCTCGACCCACAGCAGCGTGACGACGCCAGAGTCCTTGTGCGCACCCACGCCCTGCGCGGGCTCGGGGGAGGCCGAGCCGGGGTAGCGCACGATCTTCAGCAGCGTCGAGGGATCTCCGAAGTGGTCGTCGAAGTATCCTTCGGAGGCGCCGAGGGCGAGCGCCCACGCGCGCAGCAGCTTTCGCGCGACGCCGGTGAGGTGCTCCTGCCACAGCGCGGCGACCTCGCGCAGTTCTGGCTGAGCCGCCGGCCAGAGGTTCGGGCCGATCAGTCGCGCGAAGTCGGGAGCGGCGGGGTCCGTGACCGCCTCCCGTTCTGGCCCGATGTCGATCTGCTCGCGCCAGTCGACCTTTCCCTGGGTGCGTTCCCCGCCCACCCGCGTGTACCCGCGGAAGTGCGCGCTCGTCACGTTCTCGATCGCGAGCTTGTCGGCCTCCGGCAAGGCGAAGAAGTCCCGCGCTGCGCGATGCAGGCGCTGTTCCAGCTCGGGGGTGACGCCGGTGCCGGTGAGATAGAAGAACCCGACGTCGTGCGTCGCCGATCGCAGCTCGTCGCGGAAGCGCGCTGCCGCCGCCGGCCCCGCGTCCAGCAGCGAGAGGTCGAGCACGGGGAGAGTGGGATCGCTCATGAGGCGAGGGTAGGCGTCCTGGTGCCGGCGCCGGCGGCATGTTGCGTCCGGTTACCGGTATGCGGGTCGGGAATAACCTGGACACCGCGGTGTTGTACGAGATACATTCACTTGCATGGAATGGATGCCGAGGCATCCGGAAGGCGAAGGACACCGTGAACGAGAAGAGCCCGCAGATGCAGTTCGGCATCTTCACCGTCAGCGACATCACGCAGGACCCCACCACGGGCCACACGCCGAGCGAGGCCGAGCGCATCCGCGCCACCGTGGAGATCGCGAGGCACGCCGAAGAGGTGGGCCTGGACGTCTTCGCGCTCGGCGAGCACCACAACCCGCCGTTCTGGTCGTCGTCGCCCACGACGACGCTGGCGTACATCGCCGCCCAGACCGAGCGGCTCATCGTCTCGACCTCGACGACGCTGATCACCACGAATGACCCCGTGAAGATCGCCGAGGACTACGCGATGCTGCAGCACCTCTCCGGTGGCCGCATGGACCTCATGCTCGGCCGCGGCAACACGGGGCCCGTCTACCCCTGGTTCGGCAAGGACATCCGTCAGGGCCTTCCGCTGTCGATCGAGAACTACGCGCTGCTGCACAAGCTGTGGCGTGAGGACGTCGTGGACTGGGAGGGCAAGTTCCGTACCTCGCTGCAGGGCTTCACCGCGACCCCGCGGCCCCTCGACGGCGTCGCGCCCTTCGTCTGGCACGGCTCGATCCGCACGCCCGAGATCGCGGAGCAGGCCGCGTATTACGGCGACGGCTTCTTTGCGAACAACATCTTCTGGCCGGCCGAGCACTACCAGCGCCTCATCGGTCTCTACCGCCAGCGCTGGGAGCACTACGGCCACGGCGCACCGGAGACGGCGATCGTGGGCCTGGGCGGCCAGGCGTTCATGGCGAAGAACTCGCAGGATGCCGTGAACCAGTTCCGTCCGTACTTCGACAACGCCCCGGTGTACGGCCACGGCCCGTCGATGGAGGACTTCACCGAGATGACGCCGCTGACCGTCGGCTCGCCGCAGCAGGTCATCGACCGCTACGCGGGGATGCGCGACATCTTCGGCGACTACCAGCGCCAGCTGTTCCTCATGGATCACGCCGGCCTGCCGCTGAAGACGGTGCTGGAGCAGCTCGACTTCCTCGGCGGCGAGGTCGTGCCGGTGCTGCGCAAGGAGTTCGCGAAGGACCGTCCCGAGAACGTGCCGGACGCCCCGACGCACGCCTCTCTGGTCCGCGCCGCCTACGGCGACGGACCCTCACGCCAGGCGACGCCGCGCGCCAACCGCGGTGACAACCTGAGCGGGCCCTCGCCCTACCAGGACGCCCCCGCCCCCGCCGGTGCCGCGTTCGGAGTGGGGGCGACCCGATGAGCGCGCGTCGCATCGCCGTGGTCTCGGCCGGCCTGTCGAATCCCTCGTCCACGCGCATGCTCGCCGACCGCCTGGCGGCGGCGACGGTCGCGGCGCTGGCTGAGCTGACGGGTCCTGACGGCGCGCCCATCCAGGCCACCGTCGACACGATCGAACTGCGCGATCTCGCACACGACATCACGAACAACCTCCTGACCGGCTTCGCTCCACCCGCGCTGGAGTCGGCCATCAACACGGTCGTGTCGGCTGACGCCCTCATCGTGGTCACCCCGATCTTCTCCACGAGCTACTCGGGGCTGTTCAAGTCGTTCATCGACGTGCTCGACCCCGACGCGCTCACGGGCAAGCCCGTGCTGATCGGCGCCAACGCCGGCACGGCGCGTCATTCGCTCGCGATCGACTACGCCATCCGCCCGCTGTTCGCCTACCTGCACGCCGAAGCCGTCTCGACGGGTGTGTTCGCGGCATCCAGCGACTGGGGCGCCGCAGCCGATCAGGTCGCGCCGCTGAGCTCGCGCGTCGAGCGCGGTGCCCGCGAACTGGCCGAGGCCGTCGCGCGCCGTCAGCCCGCCGGCAGCGACGACCCGTTCGACCCCGCGAACTACCTCGGAGAGGGACGTTCCTTCGGTCACCTGCTCGGCGGTCTCGCCGGGGAGTGACTCCTGACGACGCCCCCGATCACGCTCCGGCGCGGTCGGGGGCATCGCCGTCTCAGCCGGCTGCGGCCTCGGCGCGGGCGAGGGCGGATGCCGCGCGCACGAGAGCCAGGTGCGAGAGCGCTTGCGGGGTGTTGCCGGCCTGCCGCTTCTCGGCCACGTCGTACTCCTCGGACAGCAGGCCGACATCGTTCGCGCGGGCACAGGCGCGGTCCATGAGCGCCCGCGCGTCGGCGAGACGGCCGCTCGCCGCGTACTGCTCGACGAGCCAGAACGAACACGCCAGGAACGGGTTCTCCGTGCCTTCCAGCCCGTCCACCCCCGACTCGGTGCGATAGCGCAGCACGAGGCCGTCGACCATGAGGGTGCGCTCGATCTCGGCCACGGTGGCCAGCATGCGCGGGTCGTCCGCGGCGCAGAATCCGACCGTCGGAAGCAACAGCAGCGAGGCATCGACCGCGTCCGTCGCGGTGTGCTGCACGAAATGGCCTCGTGGGGAGACTCCGTGAGCGTCGATGTCGGCGCGCACCCGGTCGCGCAGCTGCTCCCAGTGCGCGTCGGGGCCGTGCAGACCGTGTTCGCGCACCGAGCGCACGCCGCGATCGAATGCCGCCCACACCATGGCCCGGGAGTGCACGAAAACCTGCGGCGCACCGCGGATCTCCCAGATGCCCTGATCGGGTTCGTCGATGCGCTCCTCGGCACGGCGCAGCAGCGCGCGCTCCAGCGGCCACGAGATCGCCGACTGCTCGATGCCGGCCGCACGCGCGGCGAACAGGCACGTCATGACCTCACCGGTCACGTCGGCCTGGTACTGCTGCGCCGCGCCGTTGCCGATCCGCACGGGCGCGGCACCCCCGTAACCGGGCAGGTCGCCGAGCTCCCGTTCGATGAGGTCGCGCTCGCCGGCGATGCCGTAGACGATCTGCAGGTCGGCCGGGTCGCCCGCGATCGCCCGCAGCAGCCAGCGCTGCCAGTGCGCCACGACGTGCGCGAAGCCCTGGCCGAGCAGCACCTCGATCGTCAGCGAAGCGTCTCGCAACCAGACGAAGCGGTAGTCCCAGTTGCGCTCGCCGCCGAACTGTTCGGGCAGCGACGTGGTGGGTGCGGCGATGATGCCGCCCGTGTCGCGGTGCGTGAGCGCGCGCAAGGTCAACAGCGAACGCACGACGACGTCGCGGTGCGGCCCGTGCACGTCGATGCGTTCGGCCCACGCGCTCCACCATTCGCGCGTGCACTGCAGGGCATCCTCGACGTCGAGCGGGGCGGGAACAGGGCGGTGCGAGGCATGCCAGGTGAGCGTGAGGTCGCGGTGCTCGCCGGCGGCGACGCTCAGCGTGCCGCGGTGCACGTGGTCGGTGGCCGTCAACGGTGCACCGCGCAGGGCCACGGCATCCGGTCCGGCGATCGCCGTCACCTCGGGGGCGTCGGCCGTCCCGGTCTGGCGCACCCACGGCAGCGCGCGGGCGTAGTCGAAGCGCAGCCGCACCTGCTGCTCGAACGCGACGCGGCCGCTGATGCCGACGACGCGGCGCACCAGGTCGACGCGGTGCACGACGTCGAGATGCCGGGGATCGACGGGCAGACAATCGTGCACCTCGGCCACGCCGTCCGCGCTCTCCCAGCGCGTGATGAGGGTGAAGGTGTCGCCGTCGTAGTGCCGTGTCGCCCGCGCGTCGGGATCGGCGGGCCGCAGCGCCCATCGTCCCTGATGGTCGTCGCCGAGGAGGGCGGCGAACACGGATGCCGAATCGAACCGCGGCAGGCACAGCCAGTCGATCGATCCGTCGCGCGAGACCAGCGCCGCCGTGCGGCAGCTGCTCAGGAGCGCGTAATCCTCGATGGGCGTGGGGGAAGAGATCCGGCCCGCGTATGCATCTGCCACGGAATGATTCTGCCCCCTCGCCGCCCCGCACCGGGCGACATAGGGTGTGCACATGGCTGACGTGTCGACACTGGTGATCATCGGGGCAAGCGGCGATCTGACACAGCGACTGCTGCTGCCGGCGCTCGCCGATCTGCTGCGAGGACAACCGCAACGGCAGCTGCATCTGGTCGGTGTCGGTCGCACCGAGATCAGCGACGCGCAGTGGCGGCGACGTGTGCGGACCGCGTTCCGGGAAGCCGGAGCGGACGATGCCTTCTCCGCTGTCGCATCGACGCCGTTCATCACGGCCGACGCGACGACCGCCGCGGGCCTGCGCGCGGTGATCGGCGCCGTCCCGGAGGGGCGGCTCGTGCTGTACTTCGCCGTGCCGCCCGCTGCGGCGGCGGCCGCCTGCGCGGCGCTGTCTCCGGCCGATCTGCCCGAGGGGACGATCCTCGCGTTGGAGAAGCCGTTCGGTGAAGACGAAGCCAGCGCGCGTGAACTCAATGCGGTACTGCTGAAGCTGCTGCCCGAGGAGCAGGTCTTCCGCGTCGATCACTTCCTCGGCCGCTCCACCGTTCTCGACGTGCTCGGCGCCCGGTTCGCGAACCGGCTTCTGGAGCCCATCTGGTCAGCGGAGCACATCGAGCGGGTCGAGATCCGCTTCGACGAGACCCTCGGGTTGGAGGGGCGTGCGGGCTTCTACGATCACGCCGGGGCACTCGTCGACATGATCCAAAGCCATCTGCTGCAGGTGATGGCCGTCGTCGCGATGGAGCCCCCCGCGGCCCTCACCGCGACGGACGTGCGTGACGCCACCGCGGCGGTGCTGCGGGCGACGCACGTCTGGGACGACAACGCCGTGCGCTCCTCGCACCGCGCGCGCTACACGGCCGGCACGGCGGGCGAGGAACGGATGCCGTCGTACGTCGACGAGCCGGGCGTCGATCCCGCGCGGGAGACCGAGACGCTCGCCCAGGTGCGCGTCGAGGTGCGAAACGCCCGGTGGGCGGGCGTGCCGTTCACCCTGCGCTCCGGGAAGGCCCTGGCCGCCAAGCGAGCAGAGGTCGACGTCGTCCTGCGTCCCGTGCGCCACCTGCCGCTGGGGTTCACCGGCGATGCGAGTGGTGCCGTCCTGCGCTTCGGACTCGGGCCGGACAAGCTCACGATGGAGATCTCGGTCAATGGCGGTGACGAGCCGTTCGCTCTGCACCGCGCGACGCTCGAGGCCGACCTCGGCCTCGGCACCCACGCCGCGTACACGGAGGTTCTCGCCGCGATCCTCGACGGCGACGCCATGCTGGCCGTGCGCGGCGACGCCGCCGAGGAGTGCTGGCGCATCATCCAGCCCGTCCGCGACGCGTGGCGGCGCGGCGACGTGCCCATGGATGACTACCCTGCCGGATCGGACGGTCCCCACGGGTGGGGCGTTTCCTGAGTCATCTCCAGCGGTACTCGGTCTCCGGCCGTCCGCGCGTGCCGTAGCGGGGCGTGCGCTCGACGCGGCCGGCCTCGGCGAGGTGCTCGAGGTAGCGCCGGGCTGCCACGCGCGACATTCCCAAGGCGTCGGCGGCTTCGGTCGCCGACAGTCCGCCGCCTTCGCGGACGGCCTGGGACACCCGTTCCAGCGACGCGGGGGACAGCCCCTTCGGCAGTCCGATCGTGCCCGTCGGACGCAGCGCCCCCAGCATCGCGTCGATCTCGGACTGGGTCGCTGCCCCCGATGTCGCGCGGGCGCGCTCGCGATATGCGCGATATTGCTCCATCCGGTCGTGGAAGGTCGCGAAGGTGAACGGCTTGACGAGGTACTGCGCCGCGCCGAGGGCGACCACCTGACGGACGACGTCGGCGTCGCGTACCGAGGTGATCGCGATGACGTCGACGTCGGCGGCGTGTGCGCGCACGTGGCGCAGGACGTCCAGGCCCGAGCCGTCGGGCATGGTCATGTCCAAAAGGACGAGGTCGATGCGCTCCCGGTCGGGCGCGTCCAGAATCGCCGAGACAGCGGCCCGCGCGCCCGCGCACTCGGCGACCACCTCGAAACCGTCGACCCGCTCGATGTACGAGCGGTGCAGCTCGAGCGTCAGCGCCTCGTCGTCGACGAGCAGGACGCCGATCATGACCGCACCGTCGGCAGGACGACGCGGAACGTCGTCGGGGAGATCTCGACGGTGATCGTCCCGCCGATCTCGTCGATGACGGCACGCACCAGCGCCAGCCCGACGCCCCGACCGTCGCTGCCGGCCGGTTTGGTCGAGAATCCTCGCTCGAACATTCGTGCACGCACCTCCTCGTCGGGGCCGTCCCCGGAGTCGGAGACGGTGAGCAGCAGTTCGTCCTCCGCCGTGCGCGACATGTGCACGCGCACCCACCTCGGCGCCGGACCGCTCGCGGCAGCGTCCAGGGCGTTGTCGATGAGGTTGCCGACCAGCGCGACCGCGTCGATCGGGCTGAGCAACGAGCGGGGAGCGTCGGGGGCGATGTCGGTCGACCAGTCGATCCCGCGTTCCATCGCCTGCGAGGCTTTGCCGAGCAGCAGCGCCCCGACGGTGGGATCGCCCTCGGTGCGGGCCGCGACCTGGTCCACCAGCGCCTGACTCTGACGCGCCGAATCCGTCAGGATGCCGATCGCATCATCCGTGCGTCCCAGTTCGATGAGTGCGACGGCAGCGTGCATGCGATTGCCGTGCTCGTGCGTCTGTGCGCGCAGGGCCTCGCCGAGCGTGCGCATCGACTCCGCGGATGCCAGGGTGTCGCGGATGGCGCCGGCGGGGAGGTCGCCGGCGACCAACCGCGTCGCGCGGCGGGCGAGCACCGCGCCGGCGAGCCCGGCGCCGACGAGCACGAGGCCGACGGCGGCGACCACGAGCAGCCGCGGCACCACTTGCGCGGTGACCGTTCGGATCGTCACGCCGACCGAGACCCAGCCGACGAGGCGTCCGTCCGCCTCCACCGGCATGATCGTGCGCAGCGACGGTCCGAGGGTCCCGCTGAACTCTTCGGTGAGGGCTGTCGGGGTGTTCGGGATGGTGCCGATGTAGCGCTTTCCGATCTGCGCCGGGTCGCGGTGCGTCACGCGGATGCCGTCGGCATCCATGATCGTGACGAAGTCGACACCCGCGTCCGACATGACCGCCGTCGCCATCGGCTGCAGCGCCTGGCTGGCGGCGACGTCGTCGCCGTGCGCGAGAGCCGTGGAGACCTCCTCCAGGTCGGCGAGGGTGGCCGACACCGCCTGCGTCACACGCTCCGCCTCGGCGCGTGCCGTGCGCTGCGCCTCCAGCACCAGCAGTCCGGCGGTGGCCAGAGCCAGCACGAGAGCGGCGCCGGCCAGCCACAGGAAGATCCGGGACGCGGCGCTGCGTCCGATTCTTCGGGTCATGGCGTCCTCGGCGGTCGATGGCGGGTCGTCGGCCGTCCCGACGGGTATCGGAGCGGCCGCCGGGACCAATACGACCACAAGTGAACCACGAGGCAGCCGACGCTGCACTCTGTGCGTGTGGCCGCCAGCGTCGGCGCCACCCGAACAACGACCCGTTCACACCTGGAGGCGGACATGGCCCTCACATCATCTTTCAAGCTCCCCGGCTACAACTGGCGCCGCGGCAAGAGCTCGTGGGACAAGCACACCTGGCTCTACGTCGCGGTGATCATCGCTGTGGTCCTGGGCGCGGTGGTCGGCCTCGTCTGGCCGGAGTTCGCGAAGGGGCTCGAGCCGGTCGGCAAGGCCTTCGTGAACCTCATCAAGATGATGATCGCGCCGATCATCTTCTGCACCATCGTCGTCGGGGTGGGATCGATCGCGAAAGCGGCGACGGTCGGCAAGATCGGGGGCCTCGCACTGCTCTACTTCCTCGTGATGTCGACCTTCGCCCTCGCGATCGGCCTCGTGGTCGGCAACATCATCCACCCGGGTGAAGGGCTGAACATGGCCGGTGCCACGTACGACGCCGGCAAGTCCGGAGAGGCCACCGACACCGTGAGCTTCCTGCTCGGGATCATCCCCACGACGTTCTTCAGCGCCTTCACCGGCCCGAGCGTCCTGCAGGTGCTCTTCATCGCGCTGCTGGTGGGCTTCGCCCTGCAGCAGCTCGGGAAGAAGGGCGAGCCGATCATGTTCGCCGTCAAGCAGCTGCAGGTGCTGGTGTTCCGCATCCTCGGAATGATCCTCTGGCTCGCTCCGATCGGCGCCTTCGGCGCGATTGCGGCGGTCGTCGGCAAGACCGGCGTCTCGGCCATCGTGAGCCTCGGCATCCTGATGATCGCCTTCTACATCACGTGCGCGGTGTTCATCATCGGCGTGCTCGGGTCGCTGCTGTACGCGGTCACCCGGGTCAACATCTTCAGCCTCATCAAGTACCTCGCGCGCGAGTACCTGCTCATCATCGGCACCAGCTCCTCCGAGTCGGCTCTGCCGCGTCTGATCGGAAAGATGGAGCACATCGGTGTGTCCAAGCCCGTCGTGGGCATCACCGTGCCCACCGGCTACTCCTTCAACCTCGACGGCACCGCGATCTACCTGACGATGGCGTCGCTGTTCATCGCGACGGGGATGGGGATGCCGATGTCGATCCCCGAGCAGATCGGCCTGCTGGTGTTCATGATCATCGCCTCCAAGGGCGCCGCGGGCGTCACCGGTGCGGGCCTGGCGACCCTCGCCGGCGGTCTGCAGGCGTTCCGCCCCGATCTGGTCAACGGTGTCGGGGTCATCGTCGGCATCGACCGCTTCATGTCCGAGGGTCGCGCGGTCACCAACTTCACCGGCAACGCGGTGGCCACTCTCCTCATCGGCACCTGGACGAAGCAGATCGACCGTGACCGCGTGCGCGATGTGCTCGCCGGCCGCATCCCCTTCGACGAGGCCACCCTCACCGGCGACGGTCACGATGGCATGTCGACCGACACCGCGGCGGTCGGCACCCAGGGGCTGGAGGAGGCGGCGATCGCCGAAGCCGAGGCGAAGCAGGAGCGTGCCCGCGAGCGCGCCGGGGTCCGCTGACCCGAACCGCCTACGACGGCGCCGCGCCCCCGATCACGCGTCGGGGGCGCGGCGCCGTTGTGCGCGGGCCACGATCGCGTCCGCCGCCGCGCCGAGCACGATCGCCACGACGACCGAGGCGATGACCGCGGCGACGGTGCCGCCCGGGATCAGTGCGGCGACGGCCGCCCCCAGCAGGGCCTGATAGAGCGCCCACGCGCTCGCCGCCGGCGCCGCCAGCAGCAGGTATCGCCGCATCGGCATCCGCGAGGCGCCCGCGACGAGATTCACGGCGAGGCGGGCGAACGGGATGAAGCGGGCCGTGAACATCAACGTCGCGCCGCGGCGGTCCAAGGCGCTGCGCGCCCCGCCGAGAGCCGCCGCCGCTCTCGGACCGCGCATCCAGCGCCATCGTTCGAGGCCCGCGGTGCGGCCGACGAGGTAGCAGCCGAGGTCTCCGGTCAGTGCGGCTGCCGCCGCGACGACGATGACGGCGGCGAGCGGGGGAGAGCCTTCCGCGACGGCGAGCGCCCCGAGCGTCGTGACGGCGGCTTCGCCGGGGATGACGACGAGGAAGGCGTCGCCGACGACGAGGGCGGCCATCGCGGGGAGGGCCCAGGGACTCTGGGCGAGGGCCTGCAGCCACGCGTCGGTCACGCCTTCGGAATAGCATGCCGTCATGAACGCGCGGGGAACGGCGCGTGCGACGGTGACGTCGGGATGGCCGCCGCGGGACCGTTCGGCGAACACTGCGTTCCCGAGGCCGATTCGGCCCCGTCGCACGCGCTGCAGCCGCAACGCTGGACCCATGAGAGTCGCGTTCGTCGCCGAGTCGTTCCTGCCTCATATGAACGGGGTCACCGGTTCGGTGCTGCAGTCGGTCCGCCATCTCACCGCGAGCGGGCACGAGGCCCTCGTCGTCGCCCCGGGCGCTCCGGGCGCGCGCTCTGACCAGCAGACGCGTCTGCTGCCCTCGATGCCGCTGCCGGGCTACCCACAGGTCCGCGTGGCGCTCGGGCGCACCGGAACCCTGGCCGGCATCCTGCGCGACTACCGTCCCGACGTCGTGCACCTCGCCTCGCCGTTCGTGCTGGGCTGGCGTGCCGTTGCAGCGGCGGCGAGCCTGGACCTGCCGACCGTGGCCGTCTACCAGACCGACGTCATCGCCTACGCCAGAAAGTACGGTCTGCCGCGGGCGACGGCCCTCACCGCGGCGCATGTCGCCCGCTTGCATGCGCGTGCGACTCTCACCCTCGCCCCGTCGTCGTCGGCGCTGGCGCAGCTGCACGAGCTCGGCGTCGATCGCACCCGCCTGTGGGGTCGCGGCGTCGACACCGAGCGTTTCCACCCCGACCGCCGCAGTGACGCGTGGCGCCACTGGATCGCTCCCGGCGAGGTCATCGTCGGCTATGTCGGGCGCCTCGCCCCCGAGAAGCAGGTGGAGGATCTGGCCGCGATCGCCCGGATGCCGGGCGTGCGGCTGGTCATCGTCGGCGACGGGCCCGCGCGTGCACGGCTGGAGCGCACGCTGCCGGGCGCGGTTTTCCTCGGCCACCTCTCGGGTCTGGAGCTCGCCCAGGCGATGGCCGGCTTCGACGTCTTCGTGCACCCGGGGGAGAGCGAGACGTTCGGTCAGACGATCCAGGAGGCGCACGCCAGCGGGGTTCCCGTGGTGGCCACCGGACGTGGCGGCCCCGTCGACCTGGTCCGCTCCAGCGTGGACGGCTGGCTCTACCGGCCCGGTGACCTCGGCGATCTGCGTGAGCGCGTGCGTGACCTCGTCGGAGACGTGACCAAGCGGCGCGCCTTCGGTACGGCGGCGCGCGCCGGCGTCGAAGGACGCACCTGGCCGGCACTCGTCGACGTGCTCCACGGCTACTACCTCGAGGCGCAGCAGCTGCATGCCGCCGACGCGGCGCGCACACCGGGGCCGCACCCGGCATCCCTCGCGCCCGCGCCCTCACCCCGGTCGTGGAGCCGCGTCGTGGCGCTCGGCGACTCGCTCACCGAGGGCCTGTGCGACACGTCACGGATGCCCGAGGGGCAATACCGCGGTTGGGCCGACCGTCTGGCGACGCTCCTTGCACAGCGGTCGTCGTCGACGGTGCGCTACGCGAACCTCGCCGTCCGCAGCCGCCGAGTAGGGGATCTCCTCGACGAGCAGCTGCCACGGGCTCTCGAGCTCGCGCCGGATCTGACCACCGTGCTGATCGGCGCGAACGACCTCGTGTCGCATCGCGCCGATCCCGACGCGCTCGCCGATCGCCTGGACGAGGCCGTCGGCGCGCTGCGGGCCGCCGGCAGCGACGTGCTGCTCGTGACACCGTTTCTTCCCGCTCGTCGCGCATCGGGTCTGTTCGCGCGCCGGTTCGCCCGTTTCGCCGAGCGGCTGCGCGAGACGGCGTCGGCCCACGGGGCGTTCCTGCTCGACCTCGACAGCGATCCGGACGTCGGGGAACTCGAGAAGTGGGCGCACGACAAGGTGCACCTGAGCTCGCGGGGCCACCGTTTCGTCTCGTATCGCGCCGCGGAGGTGCTCGGGCTGCCCGATGTGGAAACGCTCGGGGCGCTCGATGCCGCCCTGCACGCGGAAGAGGACCGTCCGGTCTCCGGGACCTGGCTGCTGCGCGACGCTCTGCCCTGGGTCTGGCGGCGCCTGCGCGGACGCACAGCGGGCGACGAGATCACCGCAAAGCACACCGACTACATCGAACTGCCGGCCGGAGGATCCACCGCGCGCACGCGCGCGGCGCAGCCGTGAGGAGCGAACGTCAGCCGCTCTTGCGTCGGAACTCCCGCTTCGTGACCGCGCCGTGGGTGCCGTGCACCGCGGAGTCGCCGTCGAGGTGGGCCTCTCCGGTGCGACGCTGCGCGTTCTTCTTGTCGAGCGCCTCCTTGAACTTGCGCTTCATCTCCTCGGATGCCGTCGTGTCGTCGGTGCTCATGGCATCAACCATACGCACGCCGAGGTGCGACTGATAGGGTTGAGCAGGTTGCCGTGGATCTTCCGCGGCATCCGGAGCAGGCCGGCAGGAAGCTGGTCCCCTGTGGTGGGTTCCCGTTCGACACGATCCGATGCGAACGGTGGCTTTCTACTGGTGGCCAGCGCTGATCGTCCCGGCGGCGCCGCACGCGGAGCCGCCGCGCGTCTGGATCTGCCTGTTCCTGCTCCTTCGCACGATCTCGTGCGCGAAACGCGCGCGCGAGTCTAAACAAAGAAGGAGAGACCTCTTGGAAGGTCCAGAAATCACCGCCGCCGAAGCCGTTCTCGACAACGGCCGATTCGGCACCCGCACGATCCGGTTCGAGACCGGACGACTGGCGCAGCAGGCACAGGGTGCCGTCGCCGCCTACCTCGACGAAGAGACCATGCTGCTGTCGGCCACGAGCGCGGGCAAGCACCCGCGTGAGGGCTTCGACTTCTTCCCGCTGACCGTCGACGTCGAAGAGCGTTCGTACGCGGCCGGCAAGATCCCGGGATCGTTCTTCCGCCGCGAGGGCCGTCCCTCCACCGAGGCGATCCTCGTGTGCCGCCTCATCGACCGGCCGCTGCGCCCGTCGTTCGTGGATGGCCTGCGCAACGAGGTCCAGATCGTCGTCACCGTCCTGAGCATCGCCCCGGGCGAGTTCTACGACGCGCTGGCGATCAACGCGGCATCGCTGTCGACGCAGATCTCCGGCCTGCCGTTCTCTGGCCCCATCGCCGGTGTCCGCCTCGCGCTCATCCCGGGCCACGGCGAGCACGCCGACCAGTGGGTCGCGTTCCCGACGGCCGCTCAGGTCGAGGAGGCCGTGTTCGACCTGATGGTCGCCGGTCGCGTCCTCGAGGACGGCGACGTCGCGATCATGATGGTCGAGGCCGAAGCCACCGAGAACAGCTGGAACCTCATCAAGGCCGGCGCGGTCAAGCCCAGCGAGGAGATCGTCGCGCAGGGCCTGGAGGCCTCCAAGCCCTTCATCAAGGAGCTCGTCGCGGCGCAGAACGTGGTGGCGAACACCGCGGCCAAGGAGATCCAGCCCTACCCGGTCTTCCCGGCGTACGCGAAGGAGACCTACGACTTCGTCGCCGGTCGCGCCTACGACCGCCTCGTGCCGGTGTACCAGATCGCCGACAAGATCGAGCGTCAGAACGCCGACGACGCCGTGAAGGACGACGTCAAGGCGCAGCTGGTCGCCGCCGTCGAGGCGGGCGAGCTGCCCGAGAGCGCGCTGGCCGAGTTCGGCGGCGCCTACAAGTCGGTCACCAAGCTCATCGTGCGCAGCCGCATCCTCACCGAGGGTGTGCGCATCGACGGCCGTGGCCTGGCGGACATCCGTCCGCTGGATGCCGAGGTGCAGGTCATCCCGCGCGTGCACGGTTCGGCGATCTTCCAGCGCGGCGAGACCCAGATCCTGGGTGTCACCACGCTGAACATGCTGAAGATGGAGCAGCAGATCGACTCGCTGTCGCCCACGACGAGCAAGCGGTACATGCACCACTACAACTTCCCGCCGTACTCGACCGGTGAGACCGGCCGCGTGGGCTCGCCGAAGCGTCGTGAGATCGGGCACGGCTTCCTCGCCGAGCGCGCCCTCGTGCCGGTGCTGCCCAGCCGCGAGGAGTTCCCCTACGCGATCCGTCAGGTCTCCGAGGCTCTCGGCTCCAACGGCTCGACGTCGATGGGCTCGGTCTGCGCCTCGACGCTGTCGCTGCTCAACGCGGGTGTGCCGCTGCGCGCCCCCGTGGCCGGCATCGCGATGGGCCTCGTCTCCGACCAGGTCGACGGCCAGACCCGCTATGCGGCGCTGACCGACATCCTCGGCGCCGAGGATGCCCTCGGCGACATGGACTTCAAGGTCGCAGGCACGAGCGAGTTCGTCACGGCGATCCAGCTCGACACGAAGCTCGACGGCATCCCGTCGTCGGTGCTCACGGCCGCGCTGACGCAGGCCAAGGACGCGCGCATGACGATCCTGAACGTCCTCAACGCCGCCATCGACGGACCGGACGAGATGGCGCCGACCGCGCCGCGCGTCATCAGCGTGCAGATCCCCGTCGACAAGATCGGTGAGCTGATCGGCCCGAAGGGCAAGACGATCAACGCGATCCAGGACGAGACCGGCGCGCAGATCTCCATCGAGGAGGACGGCACCGTCTACATCGGCGCGACCGATGGCCCGTCGGCGGAGGCCGCGCGCGCTCAGGTCAACGCGATCGCCAACCCCACCAACCCGGAGGTGGGCGAGCAGTTCCTCGGAACCGTCGTCAAGCTCGCGGCGTTCGGTGCCTTCATCTCGCTGCTGCCCGGCAAGGACGGCCTGCTGCACATCAGTGAGGTGCGCAAGCTCGCCGGTGGCAAGCGCGTCGAGAACGTCGAAGACGTGCTCGGCGTCGGCCAGAAGCTGCTCGTCAAGATCACCAAGATCGACGACCGCGGCAAGCTGTCCCTCGAGCCGGTGCTCGAAGAGGCCGCCGACCAGGAAGGCCGTGCGGCGGCCAGCGAAGGCCCGGAGGCTCCCGCCGAAGGCTGAGTGCTTCGTCGCCCGGCGCTGAGGGATCCACCCTGAGCGTGCCGCGGCGGCGACCCGGACACGGATGCCCGCTTCCTCCCGTCTCGGAGGGGCGGGCATCCGTTCGTTCATCCGGTGTCCACCGGATGGGGGACACCGCCCCCGCGCACAGCGACGCCGTGACGCAAGCGTTATGGAATGTTTACCGTTCGTTGGGCTCAATGCGCGGACCGTACCCGCGTCTGCCCTACCCTCGGAACTACGCATCGGGGGGTGGGTAGACAAGAAGAGCGACACCGCATCCGCGGTTCGTGAAGGGGGTGAACGGATGGGTTACTTCGGTATCGGCGCGACACCGACGGCCGTCAGAACCGCGCCGCCCGCGCACCCCTCCGCTCCCATTCCCGTTCAGGGGGCACCCGTGGGAGCCGGCATCCGCGTTCCGCTCGGCGAGTCCGGGCTTGAGGTCTTTCCGTTCCTCCTCGGTGCCGCCGAGTTCGGCTGGCATGTCGATCTCACCGCCGCGCACGCGATTCTCGACGCGTACCACGCGCGTGGTGGCAACGCGGTGCACACGTCCGACGGATATGCGGCGGGGCGCAGCGAGCACATCGTCGGGCAGTGGCTGCAGCGCCGCGGCATCCGCGACGACATCGTCGTCGCCGTTCGTGTCGGAGCCAACCCCGACCACCCCGGGCTCGGACCGGTGAACCTCATCCGCGCGGTCGAGGCGTCGCTCACGCGGCTGCACACGGACCGGATCGACCTGCTCTACCTCGACCCGCTGTCGGATGACGCGACAACCCTCGAAGACACCCTGGCGACGGTGGAATGGCTGATCGAGTCGGGAAAGGTGCGCGCCGTGGGAGCCTACGGCCACACGGCCGCCCAGCTGGTCGAAGCCCGGATTCTCGCATCGGCGGGTTACCCCCGCCTCACGGTGCTGGACGTCCCGTACAACATCCTTCGGCAGTCCGAGTTCGATGGCGATCTGCGTCTCGTGGCCAGCGCGCAGGGTATCGCCGTGACGCCCTCGCAGGCGCTCGAGCACGGCTATCTCGCCGGTGTGCACCGCGACCGTGCGCAGGTCGCGTATTCGGTACGCGGCATCCAATTGGCTGCGGCCATGAACCGGCGCGGATCGCGTACGCTGCGTGCGCTGGACCGGATCGGTGACGAACTGTCGGTGCCGCCGTCCGCCGTCGCCATCGCTTGGCTGCTGGCGCAGCGCGCGGTGGTCGCCCCCATCGTGAACGTCTTTGCCGTGACCCACGTCGAAGAACTCGTGCAGGGTGTGGGCGCGCGGCTCAGTCGCTCGCACCTGGGTGAGATCTCGCGCGCCACGCAGTAGAGGCGGCGCGGCGTCGCGTGTCAAGACCCGGGTTGACGTCGACCGCCTGACGTAGGCTGGGAGCTGCCCCACCCCCAGGCGAGACGAGTATGACGTGACGCATTACCTGTACCTCGTGCGACACGGAGAACATCTCGACGCGGAGCACGGTCTGGAAGACGGGCCGCTGTCGCCGCGGGGGAGACGCCAGGCGGAGCTTCTCGCCGACCGCCTCTCCGGCGTGCCGTTGGATGCTGTGTGGCACTCGCCCCTGGAGCGCGCGGCCGAGACGGCTCGCGCCGTGTCGGGCCGCCTTCCCTCGGTGACCCCGAAGCCGTCCGCACTGCTGTTCGACTGCATCCCCACCGGGATGCTGCCCGAGACGCCGTCGATCTACGAGCCGTTCTTCGGCTCCTACACCGAGGCCGAGATGGAAGCGGGGCGCGCGCAGATGGGCGACGCGGTCGCCGAGTTCCTCGTGCGAAAGCCCGCCGCCCACGAACTGCTCATCACCCACAACGCCGTGATCGCCTGGTTCGTGCGTGAGGTGCTCGATGCCCCCGACTGGCGGTGGATGACGATCAATCAGGCGCACTGCGGCCTCACCGTGCTCGCGCAGCGCAAGGGGCGTCCGTGGGCTCTCGTGACCCACAACGACCTCGCGCATCTGCCCATGGAGCTGCGCACGGGCTTGCCCGAGGTTCCCCCGGTCTGAGTCGGCAGGATGCGGCGGCCGCGTCCGGCGGGCGGTATCCGACGGCCTGCGCTCGCTGGTCGGCGTTCACAACTCCGGACAGTCTCGCCGGGCTGTCGGGGCGCCCGCACCGCCGCGCGGAAACTCCGGCCGCACGTCGACGATTCTCCGGAGTTGGGAACAGTCCGCGCCGCTGGTCAGTCGTTGCGTGCGACGATCCGCGTGGCGATGCGGCGGATCTCCGCGACGATCGGCGCAAGATCGCCGTCGACCTCCGCGACGTCGTCATACGCGTCGTCGAGCACCGCCAGCAGATCGATCGACTCGTCGTCGGCGCCGTGACGGTAGCGGGAGTGTGCCCACCGCGTGAGCGCACGCGGGCTCACCTCGTCATGAAGAACGAGGTGGCACAGTCGATGCACGACGACCGGTTCGAGGTCCGAGTGAACCGCCTCGGTGATACCCGCGTCGCCCGCTGCCCGGTCGATCAACTCGTCGACGTCGAACCGATTCGCGGTCTCATCGATCAGCGCCAGCTGCACCAGGTCGTAGCCGTCTCTGCCGGCGATCAGCGCCGCCGTCGCCGCGTCGGCGAGCAGGGTTCGTGCGCCGGGCAGATCGGCGCGCCAACAGGCGACGGCCGCCACGAGTTCGGTGACGTCGTGTTCCCCAGCGGGCATGTCGACATCCTTCCACGCGCCTCGGCCGGTCAGTCGATGCAGCCGCCCGAGCTCAGAGCACCTTGCCGTACCAGCGCGTCGCGTTGGGGTTCTCGTTGTAGGGCTCGATGGCGGTGAAACCCGAGCGTGCGTAGAGCGCGCCGGCGGCTTCGAGCGTGTGGTGGGTGTCGAGTACCAGTTCGGCCGCGCCGAAGGCGCGAGCCCGCTCCTCGAGCCCGTCCAGCAGCAGCCGACCCCAGCCGCGACCGCGCGTGCGCGGCTGCAGGTAGAGGTGCTTCACCTCGTACCGCACGCCCGTCGGCGCGTCCTCGATCCGTCGGATGCCGCCGCATCCGACGTCCGCCCCGTCCTCGTCGACGAGGACGAGGAAGACACCTGCTGGCGAGGTGAAGACGGATGCCGTGGGAAAGACGGGACGGTAGGCCTGGCCCTGAGGGAAGGCGTCGGCGCGCATCTGGAAGTACTCCTCCAGGAGGGCATGTGCGCGCGGGTCGTCGGCGGCGAGGGCGTGGAGCAGCACCATCCCTCGAGCGTAACCGTGTCGGTCGCACGGCCTAGGCTGGAACCATGACGACGAGAGTGGCCCTCGTGGGCGGCACCGGCAAGCTCGGTGCGATCATCGCCGGCGTGATCGATGAGCTCGACGACTTCGAGACGGTCGCCGTTCTCGGCTCTGCGAGCGATCTCGCCGAGATCGACGCGGCCGATCTCGTCGTCGACGCGTCGACACCCGGCGTGTCGATCGATGTGGTGCGGGCGGCGATCGAACGCGGCAAGAACGTGCTCGTCGGCACCTCCGGGTGGTCCACCGAACGGATCGCGCTGGTGCGCCCCCTCGTCGAGGCGGCGGGCACGGGCGCGGTCTTCATTCCCAACTTCTCCCTGGGCTCTGTCGTCGCCACGGCGTTGGCGGCGGCGGCGGCGGCGTTGTTCCCCTCGATCGAGATCGTCGAGACCCATCGCGAGACGAAGGTGGATTCACCCAGCGGCACGGCCGTGCGCACCGCCGAACTGATCGCCGACGCCCGCGTCGGGGTCGGCCCGGTGGAATCGCCGCACGTCGACCAGAGGGCGCGCGGCCAGCAGGTCGCCAGTGTTCCCATCCACTCTCTGCGACGACCCGGTGTCATCGCGAAGCAGGAGACGATCCTGTCGGGGCCGGGGGAGTCGCTGACGATCGTCCACGACACGGTCGAGCCGGCACGTGCCTACGCACCCGGCATCCGCGTCGCCCTCGCAGCCGCGCGCGACGCGCGCGGGGTCACGATCGGCCTCGACGCGCTCATCGATCTGGGACTCGGTACGCCGCGCGACGCCGTGTCGGCGAGCGAGGTCATCGACGAAGGCGCCGTTCCGGGCCAGGTCGCCCGCGTCACCGGGGCATGAGGGCCCGCGCGGGTGTCGCCGTCATGGCGGCGCTGCTCGTCCTCTACATCGTCCTCGTCGCACAGCGCGCGTGGCTGTTGTTGACCTCGGGGCAGATCATCGGCGTCGCGATGGGGGTGGCGCTGCTCGTCCTGCCCGTCATCGCCGGGTGGGCGCTCTGGCGAGAGCTCTCATTCGGGCGCAGTGCCGAGCGACTCGCACGGCGTCTGGAGGCCGAGGGTGCGCTGCCGACCGAGGAGCTGGATGTCCGTGTGAGCGGCCGTCCCGATCGTGCGCAGGCCGACGCCGTGTTCCCGCACTATCGAGAAGATGTCGAGGCGCACCCGACCGATTGGCGAGCCTGGTTCCGGCTGGGGCTGGCTTACGACGGCGCCGGCGACCGACGCCGCGCCCGCGAAGCCATTCGGCGGGCGATCACGCTCGAGAAGAAGCCGACGACGCGCTGATCACGCCGGCACCGCGGCGGCCACGGCATCCTCGACCGTCGGGTGCGAGAAGACGAAGCCGGATGCCGTGAGCGCTTCGGGAACCACGTTCATGTCGCACGTGAGCAGTCCCTCCGCCGCATCGCGCCCGAGCACCAGCTTCAGCGCCCACTCCGGCACCCGCAGCAGGTAGGGGCGGTTCATCCGTCTCGCGAGCGCCAGACCGAGGTCGTTGGCCGTCGTCCGCTGGGGGCCCGCGAGGTTGACAGGGCCGGTGAGGGCGTTGTCGATGACATGCCGGATCGCGCGGACCTCGTCGTCGAGAGAGATCAGCGGCCAGACCTGCGTTCCGCGCCCGATGGGGCCCGACAGGCCGAGTTTGGTCAGCAGCAGAAGGGGCTTGAGAACACCGTCGGCGTGCACCACCGGCGCGGTCCGCAGCAGGGACACGCGGGCACGATCTCCGGCGCCGCGCGTCGCGGCCGTCTCCCACTCGCCGCAGAGGTCTGCGAGGAAGGAGTCTCCGCGGGGCGACGACTCCGTGAAGGTGACTTCCGGCGCCGACGGGTAGTAGCCGACCGCGGACGACGACACGAAGTGCGGGGCGTCATCGCCGAGGACGCGCACGGCTGCCGCCAATGCCTGGGTCGGCGCGATCCGCGACCACACGAGGTCGTGCTTGTACCGCCGCGTCCACGGGAAATGCCCGAGGGTGGCTCCGTTGAGACCGACGACGGCCCGCGCCCCTTCGAGGGCGGAGGGCGGCAGCGGTCGGCTCGCCGGATCCCAGGAGAGCTCGTCCGGCGCGGCGCTGGGGCGGCGCACGAGGCGCGTCACGGCGATGCCGTCGGCGCGCAGGCTCGCCACGAGGGCACGGCCGATCAGGCCGGAGGCTCCGGCGACGACGACGCGCCCCTCGGCGCGCGACGAGTCGTTCTCAGGCAAGCGTGGCCTCGAGGGTGATCTCGATGCCTGCCAGCGCGGCCGAGACGGGGCATCCCGTCTTCGCTTCGCCGGCAATGCGGGCGAAGTCCTCGGCCGACAGCCCCGGGACCACCGCGTTGACGTTCAGGTGCGAGCCGGTGATGCCGGTGCCCGGGATGAAGGTGACAGACGCCGTTGTCTCGATGCTCTCGGGGGGCGTCCCGTTGCCGGCGAGCGCGTGCGAGAGTGCCATGCTGAAGCACGAGGAGTGCGCCGCGGCGAGCAGTTCCTCCGGGGTCGTGACCGACGCGGAGCCCTCACTGCGCGCCTTCCAGTCGACGGCGAACGGACCCTGGTTGGAACTCTCCAGGGCGATCTCGCCGGACCCGTCGGTGAGGGACCCCTTCCAGCTCGTGGACGCTTCGCTCGTGACGCTCATGTGTGCTCCTCGTGTCGGATGCGGGCCGCGTATCGGCGGTGTGCATCCGAGCCTAGACGGGCCCAGGCTCCCGCGGAACCGGTGCGGCCGGCGCGGGCGCAGACCCTCAGACGGTGGCGGGGGTGGCGGTGACGCGCCCGAGCTCCAGCTCGATCGCGCTGCGGCTGGGAGTACCGCCGAAGCGGGTCTGGATGACCCCGTCGCGGTCGAGGATCAACGTCGTCGGCGTCTGAAGCACGTGGAAGTGCTTCGCGATGTCGGGACGGTCGGTGAGGTCGACGTCCAGGTGCATCACGCCGTCGTGGGCATCGGCGATCGACCCCAGCACGCGGTGCACGCCGGGGCAGCGTGCGCACATCTGCGTGCTGAACTGCAGCAGGGTGGCCCGCTCGCCGAGGGCGTCGGCTCCGAGGCGTCGCGGTTCCACGACTTCATCGGTCGAGGCCCGGCGGGGACGATTCTGCGTCCACCGCAGGAGCAGTCCGACGGCGAGGGTCACGGCGAGCAGTGCGGTCAGCACGAGCACGGCATCGACGATGTTCACGGTCTGCCACGATACCGCCTCCGGAGGTGCACCGGCTCCGATGACGGGCCGTGCGTAACAGTCCCGGCGTCGGCGGGCGAGGGTAGGGTGGCTGGCGTGAGCGCGGCATCCATCCCCACCCCCTACGAAGACCTCCTCCGCGAGGTGCTCGCCGACGGCGTGCACAAGGACGATCGCACCGGCACCGGCACGACGAGTGTGTTCGGACGCCAGATCCGTTTCGACCTGTCGCAGGGCTTCCCGCTCATCACGACAAAGCGTGTGCACATGAAGTCGATCGCCTATGAACTGCTCTGGTTCCTGCGAGGTGAGTCGAACGTCTCGTGGCTCCAGCAGCACGGTGTGACCATCTGGGACGAATGGGCGGATGCCGACGGCGAGCTCGGGCCGGTCTACGGTGTGCAGTGGCGCTCGTGGCCGACGCCGTCCGGCGAGCAGATCGACCAGATCTCACAGGTCATCGAGCAGATCCGTGCCAACCCCGACTCGCGCCGGCTCATCGTGTCGGCGTGGAACCCCGCCGACATCCCGCAGATGGCACTCGCTCCCTGCCACGCGTTGTTCCAGTTCTACGTCGCGGACGGCAAGCTGTCGTGCCAGCTGTATCAGCGCAGCGCCGACATGTTTCTCGGTGTGCCGTTCAACATCGCGTCCTACGCGCTGCTGACGATGATGATCGCCCAGCAGACGGGGCTCGAGCCCGGCGATTTCGTGTGGACCGGCGGTGATTGCCACATCTACGACAACCACCTCGAGCAGGTCCGCGAGCAGCTCACGCGGGAGCCGTATCCGTATCCCCGCCTCTCGTTCGCGCGGACGCCCGCGTCGATCTTCGACTACACGTACGACGACATCCTCGTCGAGGACTACCAGCACCACCCCACGATCCGAGCCGCGGTCGCGGTATGACCCGGCTCGGCCTGATCTGGGCCGAGGCGCGCGGCGGCGTCATCGGCAAGGACGGCGGCATGCCGTGGCACGTGCCCGAGGACCTCGCGCATTTCCGCGCCGCGACGATGGGGGATCCGGTCATCATGGGGCGCCGGACGTGGGAGTCCTTCCCGCCCCGCTTCCGGCCCCTTCCGGGGCGACGCAACGTCGTGGTCACCCGCAATGAGTCCTGGCGGGACGACGGCGCGGAGCGGGCCGCCTCGCTCGATGGTGCGCTGGAGCTCGTCGACAGGGAAGAGGCGGCCTGGGTCATCGGGGGAGCGGGGCTGTTCGCCGAGGCGATCGCGCGCGCCGATGTGCTGGAGGTCACCGAGCTCGATCTCGAGGTCGACGGTGACACGTACGCCCCCCGGCGGGACGGGTGGGCCGTGGCGCGCATCGACCCGGACGATGGCTGGTCGCTCTCGCGCACCGGCGTCCCCTATCGCTTTCTGACTCTGATCCGTCCCTGAACGGTTCGTGTCTCGAGCGGCGACGACGACAGGGAGCTCAGAATGGGCAAGACAGCGGTGGTGACGGGCGCCAGTTCGGGCCTCGGCGCGGAGTTCGCGCGTCAACTGGCGGCACGCGGAGCCGACCTCGTCCTGGTCGCCCGAGACAAGGACGCGCTCGAGGACATCGCGGAGCGACTGCGCGCAGATCACCGGGTACAGGTCGAGGTGCTCGCCGCCGATCTCGTCGCCGATGACGGTCTCGCCGCGGTCGTGGCCCGCGTCGCCGACCGCGAGCGACCGATCGGCATCCTCGTCAACAATGCGGGATTCGGACTCGACCTCGACTTCGCGGCGGGCGACATCGCCGACGAGCAGCGCCACCTTGATCTGCACGTGCGTGCGACGATGCATCTGACCCACGCCGCGCTGGGCACCATGCTCGAGCGGGGATACGGCCGGATCGTCAATGTCGCCTCGGTCGCGGGTTTTCTTCCGCGAGGCACCTACGGTGCGGTCAAGGCCTGGGTGATCTCCTTCAGTCGATGGGCCAACATCGCGTACGCGCCGCGCGGCGTCACCGTGACGGCGCTGTGCCCGGGCTTCACGCACACGAACTTCCACGAGCGCTTGGGGCTGCCGCCAGGGCGGGAGGGCATTCCCGCGGTGATGTGGCTCGACGCAGCGGACGTCGTCCGCGAAGGGCTGCGCGACGCCGCGCGGGGCAAGGCCGTCTCGATTCCCTCTCTGCGCTACAAGGTGCTGGTGGCGGCGATGCGTGTGCTGCCGGGCCCCGTGGCCGCGCGCCTGGCGCGCACCGGACGCTGAGGACTCGGCCGTGACCCACCCGCGGTCTGCTCCGACGGGGTCGCCGCGAGCCGGTAGCCTGGAAGCATGACGCACTCGGGCAATCCCTTCGGACAGGTCCTCGTCGCTCTCGTCACTCCGATGACGGCCGACGGTGAAGTGGACTGGCCCGCTGTCGAGAAGCACATCGACGACGTCATCACCGCCGGCGCCGACGGCATCGTCGTCACGGGCACGACCGGCGAGACGAGCACACTCACCGACCCCGAGAAGCTGAAGCTCGTCGAGGTCGGCAAGTCCGTCTCCAGCGGGCGGGCGAAGATCATCACCGGTGGCGGCTCGAACGAGACCGCGCACGCGATCGAGCTCTACAAAGCCAGTGAGAAGGCCGGCGCCGACGGCATCATGATCGTGACGCCGTACTACAACAAGCCCACGCAGGCCGGCATCTTGACGCACTTCCGTCTGGTCGCCGACGCCACCGACCTTCCCGTCATCCTCTACGACATTCCGGGACGCACCGGCGTGCCGATCAAGTACGAGACGATCCTGCGGCTCGCCAACCACCCGAACATCCTCGCGGTCAAGGACGCGAAGGGCGACTTCAGCGAGGTCAGCCGGGTGCTCAACCAGACCGACCTGATGTACTTCTCCGGTGACGATGCGAACGTCCTGCCGCATCTGTCGATCGGCGCGTCGGGCCTCATCGGCGTGACGGCGAACATCACTGCGACGCCCTACCGCGTCATCGTGGATGCCGTCAACCGCGGAGACCTGGCCACGGCGACCGCCGCCCACCAGCAGCTCGAGCCGCTCGTGCGCGCCGTCATGACGCACGTGCCCGGGACCGTGAGCGCGAAGTACATCCTGCACGGACTCGGCCGCATCTCGAGCCCTCGGGTGCGGCTCCCGCTCGTCGGCCCCGAAGAGTGGGAGGCCGCCCTCATCGAGGATGAGCTCGCACTCGTGAAGGGCGTCGACGGCGCCGACTTCTCCAACTTCCGTCCCGACCGCAACGCCGCCGCCGGCGGCGCGCTTCCCAAGGTCCACGGCACCACCCGCTGAGCGACCGCGATACCGGTGGATGCCGCGGCATCCACGAAAGGCAGACGATGCCCACGACGTTCTCCGAGCCTCCCGCGCTCGCCCCCCAGACCCTTCGCGTCATCCCGCTCGGCGGGTTGGGCGAGATCGGTCGCAACATGACGGTCTTCGAATACGACGGCAAGCTCCTCGTCGTCGACTGCGGCGTGCTGTTCCCCGAGGAGCACCAGCCCGGCGTCGACCTCATCCTCCCCGACTTCGAGCCGATCAAGGATCGGCTCGACGATGTCGTGGGCGTCGTGCTCACGCACGGCCACGAGGATCACATCGGCGCGGTGCCGTACCTGCTGCGGTTGAAGAACGACATTCCCTTGATCGGTTCGAAACTCACCCTCGCCCTGGTCGAAGCGAAGCTCAAGGAGCATCGCATCAAGGCCTACACGCTCACCGTGGAGGAGGGGCAGGATGAGCAGGTCGGTCCGTTCGACCTCGAGTTCGTCGCGGTCAACCACTCGATTCCCGATGCGCTCGCCGTCGCGATCCACACCGACGCCGGGACGGTGCTGGCCACCGGTGACTTCAAGATGGACCAGCTGCCGCTGGATGGACGCCTCACCGACCTGCGCGCGTTCGCCAGCCTCGGCGAGGACGGCGTCGACCTCTTCCTGGTCGATTCCACCAACGCCGACGTGCCGGGCTTCACACCGCTCGAGCGCGACATCGGTCCGGTTCTCGACCAGGTGATCGCCAAGGCACCTCGACGGGTCATCGTCGCGAGCTTCTCCAGCCACGTCCATCGTGTGCAGCAGGTCATCGATGCGGCGGCGGCAAACGGACGCCGCCTCGCGTTCCTCGGCCGCTCGATGGTGCGCAACATGACGATCGCCGAAGACCTCGGCTACCTGCGCGTCCCGGACGGGGTGCTGATCGACTACAAGAAGGCCCAGGATCTGCCCGACGACAAGATCGTCTACATGTCGACCGGGTCGCAGGGTGAGCCCATGGCGGTCCTCAGCCGCATGGCGAACCTGGACCACGCGATCGAGCCCGGGCCGGGTGACACGGTCATCCTCGCCTCGAGCCTGATCCCGGGCAACGAGAACGCGGTCTATCGCGTGATCGACGGGCTCACCAAGCTGGGAGCCAACGTGGTGCACAAGGGCAATGCCAAGGTGCACGTCTCGGGTCACGCGGCGGCGGGCGAGCTGCTGTACTGCTACAACATCCTCCAGCCACGCAACGTCATGCCGGTGCACGGCGAGTACCGTCACCTCATCGCCAACGCCAAGCTCGCGCAGGACACCGGCATCCCCGCGGAGAACACGATCATCGCCGAGAACGGCACCGTCGTCGACCTCAAGGACGGCGTTGCCCGCGTCGTCGGCCAGCTCGATCTCGGCTTCGTCTACGTCGACGGATCGACGGTGGGCGAGATCACCGACGCCGACCTCAAGGATCGCCGGATCCTCGGCGAGGAGGGCTTCATCTCGGTGATCGTCGTCGTCGATGCCACGACGGGGCGGATCATCACCGGCCCCGAAATCCACGCACGAGGGTTCGCCGAGGACGACAAGGTGTTCGACGACGTCAAGCCCAAGATCGCCGCGGCCCTCACGGAGGCGGCTCAATCGGGCGTCCGCGACACCCACGCGCTGTCGCAGGTCGTGCGCCGCACGATCGGTCGGTGGGTGAACCAGCGGCTGCGTCGTCGCCCGATGATCGTCCCCCTCGTCATCGAAGCCTGAGCAGTCGCGGCGCAGCGCTACGATCGGCTCCATGCCCGTCAGCTTTCGTGTGCGCCCCGCGACACAGGCCGATGGCGCGTTCCTCGGAGACATGGTCGTCGAGGCGGCGAACTGGCGGCAAGGGGGCGCGCGGCCGCGGCACGAGGTGCTGACGCACCCCGATCACAATCGCTACATCTCGGGGTGGATGCGTCCCGGCGACGCCGGCTTCGTCGCGATCGACGCGCAGGACAGTCCGGTCGGTGCCGCGTGGTACCGGATGCTGCCGCGCACCGATCCCGGCTTCGGGTACATCGGCACGGGCGTGCCGGAGCTCATCATCGGGGTGCGGCCCATCTGGCGGGCTCACGGGGTGGGGCGTGCCCTCCTGCAGCGGCTCTGCGAGCACGCGCGCGCACAGGGATACGCTCGCATCAGCCTGTCGGTGGAACGGGGCAACTACGCCCAGACGCTCTACCGCAGTGAGGGCTTCGCCGTCACGCAGGCCGGTCATGGCCGCGACACCATGGTCAAGCGCCTGCGTTGACCAGGCGCGGCGGATGCCGGGCCCGTCTCGGGCCGCGTCAATCCGCGGATCCGGGGACCTCTGCGCCTACCGTGGAGTAATGGCACGATCCACGAGCACGCCCACGAACGCCCGCGCGTCCGCGAAGGGCTCATCGACCCGTGCCCGCAAGCCCGCGCCGGCTCCCACGAAGTACGTCGACGACACCGACCGCCCGCCGCTCGCCGTCCGCGCCTGGCTCGGCGTCGCGCACGCCGTCGGCGGCATGTTCCGCGCTTTCGGCCTCGAGACGCTCGAGAAGGACCAGCGCCGCGACGGCTTCCCGTTCCTGCTCGTCGTGCTGGCCGCGCTCGGCGCCGTCAACGAGTGGTTCTTCATCGGCAACGACGCCGCGACGCAGATCAGCGCCTACACCGTGGGGCTGTTCGTCGGCCGCGTCGCCTTCATCATGCCCGTGCTCCTGCTGGTGCTGGCGGGTTGGCTGTTCCGGCACCCGCCGTCCATCCACGACAACGGGCGCATCGGCATCGGCTTCGGACTGTTCGTGCTCTCGATCGCCGGCTTCTGCCATGTTGCGGGCGGTCGGCCGCAGCCGTCGCAGGGCATGCCGGCGCTCAGCGCCGCGGGCGGTCTGTTCGGGTGGACCATCGGCGAGCCGCTGTCGCTGCTCACGCCGATCGGCGCCTACATCCTCCTGGGTGCGCTGACACTGCTGAGCATTCTCATCCTCACCAAGACCCCGCCCAACCGCATCGGCCGCCGTCTCGGAGACCTGTACGCGTGGATGTTCGGCGCCGAGCGCCCCGACGCGCCCGCGGCCGACGCACCCACGGTCGCCTTCGGCGAGACGGACGATGCCGCGGAGAAGGACCTGCCGTGGTGGCGCCGCAACAAGTTCGGCCGGGAGGAGGACGTCGACGGCCACCTGGGCTCCGATGACCTGACGGCGCTCCTGGACACCAGCGGCGACGGCGGCTTCGAGCAGGCCGTCGCGATGCCGGCGGCCGTTCCTCCGGTGCCCCCGCTGCCGGAGGCGCCGACCGAGATCATCGATCCGGCGGTGATCGCCCACGCGAAGAAGGCCGCCCGTCGTGCCGACACCGGCATCCGCGAGGACAGCGGCGAGATCATCCTCGACGACGGGATCCTCCCGGGTATCTCCGCCCTGGGCGACGACCACGATGGACAGCCGCCGCAGGCGCCCTATCGGCTTCCCTCGGTCGCCGCACTGGCCCAAGGCGACCCGCCGAAGGCGAGATCGGAGGCGAACGACCGCGTGGTCGCGGCCATCAGAGGCGTCTTCGAGCAGTTCGGTGTCGATGCGCGCGTCACGGGCTTCTCGCGCGGGCCGACGGTGACCCAGTACGAGATCTCGCTCGGCCCCGGCGTCAAGGTCGAGCGCATCACCGCGCTCACCAACAACATCGCGTACGCCGTCGCGTCGAACGAGGTGCGCATCCTCGCGCCCATCCCCGGCAAGAGCGCCATCGGTGTCGAGATCCCCAACACCGACCGTGAGATCGTCACCCTGGGCGACGTGCTCCGCTCACAGGCGGCGACCAGTCAGACGCATCCGATGACGATCGGCGTCGGCAAGGACGTCGGCGGCGGCTACGTCGTCGCGAACCTGGCCAAGATGCCCCACCTGCTTGTGGCCGGTTCCACCGGCTCGGGCAAGTCGAGTTTCGTGAACTCGATGATCACGAGCCTGCTGATGCGCGCCAAGCCCTCCGAGGTGCGCATGGTGCTCATCGACCCCAAGCGCGTCGAGCTCACGAGCTATGCCGGCGTCCCGCACCTGATCACGCCCATCATCACGAACCCGAAGAAGGCCGCGGAGGCGCTGCAGTGGGTCGTGAAGGAGATGGACATGCGGTACGACGACCTCGCGTCGTTCGGCTTCCGCCACATCGACGACTTCAATCGCGCGGTGGTCGCGGGGGAGATCAACCTCCCCGTCGGCAGTGAGCGCGTGCTCAAGCCCTACCCCTATCTGCTCGTGGTCGTGGACGAGCTCGCCGACCTCATGATGGTCGCCCCGCGCGACGTCGAGGACTCGATCGTGCGGATCACCCAGCTCGCCCGCGCCAGCGGCATCCACCTCGTGCTCGCGACGCAGCGGCCCTCCGTCGACGTGGTCACGGGTCTGATCAAGGCGAACGTGCCCTCGCGCCTGGCGTTCGCCGTCACGAGCGTCACCGATTCGCGCGTCATCCTCGACCAGCCCGGTGCCGACCGACTCATCGGTCAGGGCGACGGTCTCTTCCTGCCGATGGGTGCGTCCAAAGCGCTGCGCGTTCAAGGCGCGTGGGTGGCGGAGAGCGAGATCGAGAAGGTCGTCACGCACGTCAAGAACCAGGCTCGGCCGGAGTACCGGGCCGATGTCGCCGCGGTCGCCGAGAAGAAGGAGATCGACGCCGACATCGGTGACGACCTCGAGTTGCTGCTGGCGGCGGCCGAGCAGATCATCTCGACGCAGTTCGGCTCGACCTCGATGCTGCAGCGCAAGCTCCGCGTCGGCTTCGCGAAGGCCGGTCGTCTCATGGATCTGCTGGAGTCGCGAGAGATCGTCGGTCCCTCGGAGGGGTCGAAGGCTCGCGACGTGCTCGTCACGCCGGATCAGCTTCCCGAGGTGCTCGCCCGCCTGCGCGGCGACGACCCCCCGGCTACCCACGCGGCGCCGGCGAACGACCCGTACGGGCCGGATGCGGTCGGTGCCCAGTTCGACGGGCTTCCGGTGGTCGATGGCGACGACGGGTCCGAGGACGCGTGGAGCCTCACCGGCCGCGACTGAGCTCGCCTCGGGGCCCGTGCGGACCACCGGCCCCGAGTAGGCTCGCCTCGTGGCGATTCCCCGGCAGCTCCCCAACGCGATCACGATCGTCCGCATCCTGTGCGCGCCGGTCTTCCTCTGGATGCTCCTGGCCGATCAGGGCGGCGACGGCCCGCTGCGGTGGTGGGCAGGTGTGCTGTTCATCGTCGCGATCGCGACGGACGGTATCGACGGCTACCTGGCGCGCAAGTACGAGATCGTCACCGACCTCGGCAAGCTCCTCGACCCGATCGCAGACAAGGCTCTGACCGGCTGTGCCTTCGTTGGGCTCTCCCTCCTGGGCGAGCTCCCCTGGGCCGTCACGATCGTTGTTCTCGTCCGCGAGGTCGGCATCACCGTGCATCGCCTCATCGTCGCGAGCAGTCACGTGGTCGCCGCGGCGTGGATGGGCAAGCTGAAGACCGTCGCGCAGGCGGTCGCGCTCTCCCTCGCGCTGCTGCCGCTGTGGAACGTGGTCGGTGAGTGGGTCCACGTCGTGAACACCGCGACGATGTGGATCGCGGTGGTCCTCACGGTGGCGAGCGGCGTCGACTACGTGGTCACCGAGATCCGTGGAGCCCGAGCCGCCCGCGGCGGCACCGTGACGGGCACGCGTCGATGAGCGCCTCGTCCCGGCGTGGGGGCGCGCACGACGAACATCCGGATGCCGAGGGAGACGACCTCGAGAGCACCCTGGTCTCCGCGGGTCGTCGCAGTAGCGAGCCGGAGCGCCTCGTCGCCCGACTCGCCGACCTCGGCTGGAGCATTGCGGCGGCCGAATCGTTGACCGGGGGACTGCTCGCCGCATCCATCGTCTCGGTATCGGGAGCCTCGCGCGTCTTCCGCGGCGGGATCGTCGCCTACGCGACCGACGTGAAGGCGAGCCTTCTGGGCGTCGAGCAGCATCTGCTCGACGCGCACGGGCCGGTGCATCCCCGGGTCGCCAGCCAGATGGCGGAGGGCGTGCGCCGCGCGCTCGGACGTGACGGCGTGCCCGCCGACGTGGGCGTGGCGACGACCGGCATCGCGGGCCCGCTGTCACCGGACGGCCAGCCCGTCGGCACGGTGCATATCGCCGTCGCCACTCCGCTGGGCTCACGGGTCGAGTCCGTGCTGATCGACGGCGACCGCGCCGCCATCCGCACCGAGACGGCGGCGCGCGCCGTCCGGCTGGTGCTGGACACGCTCTGAGCCCTCAGATGACGCGGGGAATACCGCTCGTGTCGACGCCGTTACATGACAGCGATTCCCATTCATTACCCAGCACGAGAGGGCTATCGTGGCCAGCACGTGGGGTACTGTTGTCCACCCGGGCACCGATACCCGGTGGGAATCTCGAGTAGAGGAGGGGGCCCGAACATGATCCTGGTTCGTCAGGAGATCGGCGAAGTGCTTCGCGACTTCCGCCTGCAGAAGGGTCGTACCCTCCGCCAGGTCGCCGGACGCGCGAGTGTCGCCCTCGGATATCTCAGCGAGGTCGAGCGCGGTCAGAAGGAGGCCTCGAGCGAGATCCTCGCGGCGGTCGCCGAGGCGCTGGACGTTCCGATCTCGACCATCATGCGCGAGGTCGGTGACCGGCTGTCGGTGCTGGAGGGCCTGCAGGTCTTCCCCGACGTCGTTCCCGACGATCTCGCCGGGCTCGAGGACGGCCTCGTCCAGCCCGAGTTGTCGCTGCGCTGACGTGCGGCGCAGCGAGTTCACGCGAGCCGTCGCGGACGAGTTCGGCGCGCGGGCATCGAGCTTGGTCGCCGACCTCGCTCTGCCCGGTGTGGGTCACCGGACCGCAGCCGAAGCCCTCGCTGACGGCGTCGAGCCGCGCGAGATCTGGCTTGCTCTGTGCGACGAGACGGACGTCCCCGCTTCGCGGCGCCACGGCGTCGGACTGATGGAGCCGCGCCGACGCTGATCCGCGACGGACGCGCGGCGTGTCGCGTGATCGAAACTCTGTTCGATGGGCGTAGGCTCCTGCACATGAGGTGACTCGGGACGTTTGTCCACATTCGAGGCCTGTCGCCGACCGATGTCGGAGACCGTCTCTAGCGTGGACACCGTCATCACGACACCTCCGCCTTGTCGCAGCATCCTTCCCGCCGGGAGGGGGCGTGACAGCCTACAGGCGACGGAATCCCGAGGCCGGCAGCGCCGTCCACGGCAGAGCACAAGGAGCACGTCATGCCCTCACCCGCTGACCGCGAGAAGGCCCTCGAGTCGGCCCTCGCCCAGATCGACCGGCAGTTCGGAAAGGGCTCGGTCATGCGACTGGGCAGCGACGACCGTGCCCCTGTCGAAGTCATCCCCACCGGTTCGATCGCCCTCGATGTCGCTCTCGGCGTGGGAGGTCTTCCCCGCGGGCGCATCATCGAGATCTACGGTCCCGAATCCTCGGGTAAGACGACGCTCACGCTCCACGCGATCGCCAACGTGCAGCGAGCCGGCGGCATCGCCGCCTTCATCGACGCCGAACACGCGCTCGACCCCGACTACGCGCAGAAGCTCGGTGTCGACATCGATCAGCTGCTCGTGTCGCAGCCCGACACGGGGGAGCAGGCGCTGGAGATCGCCGACATGCTGGTTCGTTCGGGAGCGATCGATCTGGTCGTCATCGACTCCGTCGCTGCGCTCGTCCCCAAGGCCGAGATCGAAGGCGAGATGGGCGACTCCCACGTCGGCCTGCAGGCTCGCCTCATGTCTCAGGCGCTGCGCAAGCTGACCGGTGGTCTCAATCAGACCAACACGACCATGATCTTCATCAACCAGCTGCGTGAGAAGATCGGCGTCTTCTTCGGCTCACCCGAGACCACCGCCGGCGGAAAGGCGTTGAAGTTCTACGCCTCGGTGCGTCTCGACATCCGTCGCATCGAGACGTTGAAGGACGGCACCGACGCGGTCGGCAACCGGACGCGCGTCAAGGTCGTCAAGAACAAGATGGCGCCGCCGTTCAAGCAGGCCGAGTTCGACATCCTCTACGGCACCGGCATCTCGCGCGAAGGCTCGCTCATCGACTTCGGCGTCGAGCACACCCTCGTGAAGAAGTCCGGCGCCTGGTACACCTACGACGGTGAGCAGCTCGGTCAGGGCAAGGAGAACGCCCGCAACTTCCTGCTGAAGAACCCCGACATCGCGGCGGAGATCGAAACCAAGATCAAGCAGAAGCTGGGAATCGGTCAGCCGCGCGGCGGGGCAGAGGTCGCGCCTGCCGATGATCTGGCCGCGCGCCGACCGGCCTGATGACGACGTCGCGACACGGGGGCGAGTCCGAGCGGCTCGCCCCCGTGATCCCGCTGTTCGGCGGGGATGCCGCCGACGCACGCGTCTCCTCCGCCTCTGCGAACCAGCCACCGGATGAGGCAGGTCCGCGCGACCCGCAACCCGGGTCACCCACCGTGTTCCCTGGTCCGTCCGGGCATGAAGGCGGTGTGGGTGATCTCAGCTGGCATCCGACCTGGACGGAGGAGCCCGTCGACGCGGTGTGGGAGGACGACATCGCGACCGTCGTCGACGATGCGGAGGCCGCGCTGATCAAGCGCTTGCGAACGCGCTCCCTGTCCGAACGGGAGGCATCGCGATTCTTGCGCGAACGCGAGCTCGGCGATGCGGCGATCGACCACGTCATCGACCGCATGAGGAGCCTCGGATATCTCGACGACTCGGCACTGGCGGAGCAGCTCGTGCACAGTGGCGTGGAACGAAAGGGACAGGGGCGCGCGATGCTCGTGCAGACCTTGTCGGCCCGCGGCATCCCGCGCGAGGTCATCGACGAGGCCCTCGATGCGCTGCCTGACGATGATGCGGACCGTGCTCTCGAGTTCGCGCGGCAGAAAGCCCGGACGATGCGCGACCTCGATCGCGATACGGCGTTGCGGCGGCTGTCGGGCCAACTCGCGCGGCGCGGGTACGGTGCGAGCGCGCTGACCGCAGCGCGGCAGGCCCTCGAAGAACTCGGGCGACCGGTTCGGCGTGCGCCGGCGGGAACCGTGCGCTTCGAGTGAGCCGTTTTCCCGGTGCGCGGGGCCTCGGGTTCGTGCATGGTGACGGATCGTAGAATGAACGCATCATGACTTCTCCGTCCGCCGCCCCCACGCTGATCGCGCCCTCGGACGCCGCCGTCGCCGCCGACGGACGTGCCCGGACCTACGAGGTGCGCACCTTCGGCTGCCAGATGAACGTGCACGATTCCGAGCGACTTTCCGGCTCGTTGGAGAGCGCCGGATACGTGCGAGCGGAGGCGGGCTCCGAGGCCGATGTCGTCGTGATCAACACGTGTGCGGTGCGCGACAACGCCGCCGGCAAGCTGTACGGCACCCTCGGGCATCTGAAGAGTCGCAAGGATCGTCACGAGGGCATGCAGATCGCCGTCGGCGGCTGTATGGCTCAGATGGACAAAGAGGCCGTGCTCGAGAAGGCGCCGTGGGTCGACGTCGTCTTCGGCACCCACAACATGGGCTCGCTGCCCAGCCTCCTCGAGCGGGCGCGCCACAACGGCGATGCAGAACTGGAGATCCTCGAGGCGCTCGAGGTCTTCCCCTCGACCCTGCCGACCAAGCGCGACGCCGTGCACAGCGGCTGGGTCTCGATCTCCGTCGGATGCAACAACACCTGCACCTTCTGCATCGTGCCGAGCCTGCGCGGCAAGGAGAAGGATCGCCGCCCCGGCGACATCCTCAACGAGATCCGGCTCCTCGTCGAGGACGGCGCCGTCGAGGTCACCCTCCTGGGTCAGAACGTCAACAGCTACGGGGTCGAGTTCGGTGACCGTCAGGCGTTCGGCAAGCTGCTGCGTGCCGCCGGGCAGATCCCGGGGCTCGAGCGCATCCGCTTCACCAGTCCGCACCCGGCCGCCTTCACCGATGACGTCATCGATGCCATGGCCGAGACTCCTCAGGTCATGCCGCAGCTGCACATGCCGCTGCAGTCCGGATCCGATCGCGTCCTACGGGCGATGCGGCGTTCCTACCGCAGTGACCGCTTCCTCGGCATCCTCGAGCGGGTCCGCGACCGCATCCCGCACGCGGCGATCTCCACCGACATCATCGTCGGCTTCCCCGGTGAGACGGATGAGGATTTCGAGGACACGATGCGCGTCGTCGCGCAGGCACGGTTCGCCAGCGCCTTCACCTTCCAGTACTCGATCCGTGAGGGCACCCCCGCCGCGACGATGCCCGACCAGGTGCCGAAGGTCATGGTGCAAGAGCGGTACGAGCGGCTCATCGCCCTGCAGGAGCGCATCAGCCTCGAAGAGAACCAGGCCCAGATCGGCCGCGAGCTGCAGGTGCTGGTCTCGACCGGCGAGGGAAAGAAGGATGCCGAGACCCACCGCCTGACCGGCCGCGCCGAAGACAATCGGCTCGTCCACTTCGAGCTGCCTCGGGGTTCGGCCGTTCCGCGCCCCGGAGACGTCGTGACAGTGACCGTGACTCACGCCGCTCCGTTCCACCTGCTCGCCGATAGCCCCGACGGAGCGCCGCTGCGCATTCGGCGCACGCGCGCGGGCGATGCCTGGGATCGCACCCAGGCGGAGTCATGCGGCGTGCCGACATCCTCGGGCGTCGCGGGCGAGACGGGCGCACCCCGCGCGGTGTCGCTCGGGTTGCCGACGCTCCGCCTCGGGTGACCGGGCGTCTGTGGGGCGTCGTGGGCGCCACGGGCACGGGCAAGTCCGATCTGTCCCTGCGGCTCGCGGAAGCGCTCACCGCCCGCGGTCGCCCGGCGGAGATCGTCAACGCCGACGCCATGCAGCTGTATCGCGGGATGGACATCGGCACCGCCAAGCTGTCGGTCGCCGAGCGCCGCGGCATCCCGCACCATCTCTTCGATGTGCTCGAGGTCACGGATGAGGCCGCGGTCGCCGCGTACCAGGAAGCGGCCCGTACCGTCATCTCAGAGATCTTCCACCGCGGAGCGGACGCCATCCTCGTCGGCGGCTCGGGCCTCTACGTCTCCAGCGTCGTCTACGACTTCCGTTTCCCGCCGCACGACGACATCCTGCGCGCACAGCTGGAAGCGGATCTCGAAGAGGGCGGCCCCGGGCCGCTCCTGGAGCGTCTGCGCGCACTGGACCCGGCGACCGCCGACCGTATCGATGCGCGCAACGCTCGGCGGATCGTGCGCGCCCTCGAGGTCGCCGTGCAGGGCGACCGCGGTCACGGCGCCGTCCTGCCCGCAGATCCCGTGCTCTGGCACGTGCCGACGACCCTCATCGGTGTGGAGGTCGAGCGTGCAACCCTCGTCGCGCGCCTCGACGAGCGGGTGACCCGCATGTGGCGCGAGGGCCTTCTCACCGAAGTCGCAGCCCTCCGCGACCGCGGTCTCGAGCAGGGCGTGACGGCCAGCCGGGCCATCGGCTACGCGCAGGCGTTGGCGCACGTGGCGGGTGAGCTCGATGCGTCCGAGGCCATCGCCCAGACGCAGGCGCTCACCCGACGCTACGCGCGGCGCCAGGTGTCGTGGTTTCGCCGGTATGCCGACGTGCGCTGGGTCGCGCCCGACGTCGACGCGGTCGTCCTGGCAGCATCGGTGGCGTGAGCGAAGTCCGCACACTCACCGTGCAGCCCGAGCCGCTCCTCGTCGTTCAGTCGGCGTGCTCGGGGGGCCAGACGACGCGGAAGCGTTCGAAGACGATCTCGTCCTCCTCCGACCATTCGGCTCCGCGGGCTGCGGCGACGCGCGTCCAGTAGCGGCGGTGCTCGCGCTGCCAGCTCTCCAGCGATCCGTCGTCCTCGCCCTCGTCGGCGGCGAATGCCGCGTCGCCGCTGGTGAAAGGACCCAACCTCAGTTCGGTCGTGCGCATGATGATGCGCGGTGCGCCGGAGCTGTCGCACGCGATCCAGTGCGATCCGATGCGCGGCACGAGATCGCCCCGAGCGACGAAGTCGGCCACGAGCTCTGCCGTCGCCCGTTTCCGCCCCGACAGCACGATGTCGAGGAGTTCGTCGGCGAGCCGGGCGTTGTCACCGAAGTGCTCGACGGTGTACTCGCCCCCGGCGAGCACCGCTTCGGGCCGCGCGGCGCGGTAGGCGTCCCACATCGCGGCGGCAGCATCGCTGTCGAGGGGGAGCGCGTGAGAGGAGAGAGCGGGTTCTGTCACCCTCAGATCCTGCCACGTCGCTCGCGCGCGGCCGGCCGAGGCGCGGCCTGCAAACCGTAGACTGACCGGGTGGGAGAGTCCATCGCATTCACCAAGGGCCACGGCACCGGGAACGACTTCGTGATCGTGCCCGATGACGAGGGCGCCCTCGACCTGAGCGCCGCCCAGGTGGCGGCCCTGTGCGATCGCCGCTTCGGCATCGGCGGCGACGGCATCCTGCGCGTCGTTCGCAGCGCCCGCATCGCCGAGGGTGCGGCGAGCGGGGACGCCGAGTGGTTCATGGACTACCGCAACGCCGACGGATCCGCCGCCGAGATGTGCGGCAACGGCACGCGCGTCTTCGCGAAGTACCTGGTGGACACCGGCCGTGCCGACATCGACGCCGCACCGCTGCGCATCGGCACGCGCGCCGGCATCAAGACCTTGACGCGCAGCGACCTGGGCTTCGAGGTCGACCTCGGCGTCTTCGCCATCGACGGCGACACCGTCGTGAAGGCGCGGGGACTCGACGTCGCCCGGCCCGGTCAGGGCATCGACGTCGGCAACCCGCACGTCGTCGTGGCGCTTTCCAGCACGGCTGAGCTCGAGGAGCTCGACCTCACCGTGCAGCCGCTGCTGCATCCGGAGCCGGTCGCCGGGGCGAACGTCGAGTTCGTCGTTCCGGCCGACCCGCTCGTGAAGAACGGCGTCGGCAGCATCCGTATGCGTGTCTTCGAACGCGGTGTGGGTGAGACGCTTTCCTGCGGCACGGGTGTCGCGGCGGCGGCCCTCGCCGTTCGTCACTGGGCTGGTCCCGCGGCGCCCGATCACTGGAGCGTCGAGGTGCCCGGCGGCATCCTGGGCGTTCGCATCGTCGCCGAAGGCGACGGCGACCACGTGCTCCTGTCGGGGCCGGCGGCTCTCGTCTACTCCGGCGAGGTGCGCCTGGCCTGACGCGGCGTCGATCGCGGGGGACCCAGGGCGGGTCTGGAAACCCAGGGCGGGTCTGGAAACCCAGGGCGGGTCTGGAAACCCAGGGCGGGTCTGGAGCCTCAGGGCAGTTCGATGGCGCCGGTGCGCACCGCACCGTGACGGCGCACTTTGAGCACGCGGAAGCCGCGTCCGGTCGCCGCGCGCGTCACGGAGTATCCGTTGTCGAACGTCGCCGCCAGCCACCTCTGCAGCGAGTCGGACCCGAGGTTTCGCTGCACGACCAGCCAGGCATCGCTTCGTTCGTCCAAGCGGGGCAGCCACGTCTCCAGAAGACCGTGCAACTCGTTCTTGCCGACGCGGATGGGCGGATTGGAGCGGATGCTGCGGAAGCGGACGTCGTCCGGAACATCCTCGGGACGCACAGCGTTGATGTTGCCGACACCCCATTCCTGCGCGTTTCGGCGCACCAGGTCGAGGGCGCGATCGTTGACGTCCACCGCCCACACCGTGGCATGGGGCGACTGCACGGCGATGCTGAGCGCGATCGGCCCCCAGCCGCAGCCGAGGTCGAGCAGGTGGCCGCCCGGTGGCGGCGGCGGAGTATTCGCGAGCAGCACCGCCGTCCCGCCGTCGACGTGGTCGGGGCTGAACACCCCGCCCGCGGTCGTGACCTCGCCGCTGCGCCCGCCGAGGGACACGCGGATGCGACGGAGGTTCTCGGCGCTGGACGGGGAGGCGCTGAAGTAGTGGTCACTCCCCATCCTGCGAGCGTACCGGAGCCACCCGCCCGCGCGGGAGGCTAGACTGCAAGGCTGACCTGGAAGGAATCCATGACCCACACCACCGAGACCACCGACGAGCACGGCGAAGAGACGCCGCTCGACCCGGTGGATCGCGTGCTGGCACGTGCCGAGGGCCGCTCTGGCGTGCGCGTCTTCGGTAGCGCCCAGGCGCTGCAGGATGCCGCAACCGTCGCCTCCGGTGACGCCGACGGCGATCAGTGGGATCGCGAGGAACGCGCGGCGCTGCGGCGCGTACCGGGTCTGTCCACGGAGCTCGAAGACGTCACCGAGGTCGAGTACCGCCAGCTGCGTCTGGAGAACGTCGTGCTCGTGGGCGTGTACCCCCAAGGGTCGCAGGAGGATGCCGAGAACTCGCTGCGCGAACTCGCCGCGCTCGCCGAGACGGCCGGTGCCGTCGTTCTCGACGGCGTGCTGCAGCGGCGTCCGCATCCCGACCCCGCGACCTACATCGGCCGCGGCAAGGCGGCGGAGCTGCGCGACCTCGTGGCCGCCGTCGGCGCCGACACCGTCATCGCCGACACGGAGCTCGCTCCGAGCCAGCGCCGCGCACTGGAGGACGTCGTGAAGGTGAAGGTCATCGACCGCACCACCGTGATCCTCGACATCTTCAGCCAGCACGCCAAGAGCCGCGAGGGCAAGGCCCAGGTCGAGCTCGCCCAGCTCGAGTACCTGTTGCCGCGCCTGCGTGGCTGGGGCGAGTCGATGAGCCGTCAGGCCGGTGGTCAGGTGGGTGCCGGCGGCGCCGGCATGGGCTCACGCGGGCCGGGTGAGACGAAGATCGAGCTCGATCGCCGCCGCATCCGCACCAAGATGGCCCAGCTGCGCAAGCAGCTGCGTGACTTCGCACCCGCCCGCGAGGCCAAGCGCAGCGAACGCAAGCGCAACACGATCCCGTCGGTCGCGATCGCCGGCTACACGAACGCCGGCAAGTCCAGCCTGCTCAACCGGCTCACGAGCGCCGGTGTGCTCGTCGAGAACGCGCTGTTCGCGACCCTGGACGCGACCGTACGTCGCGCCGAAGCGGCCGACGGTCGCGTCTACACCCTGACGGACACGGTCGGGTTCGTGCGCAATCTGCCTCATCAGCTCGTCGAGGCCTTCCGGTCGACGCTGGAAGAGGTCGGCGACGCCGACGTGCTGGTTCACGTCGTGGACGGCTCCCACCCCGACCCCGCCGCGCAGCTCGCGACCGTGCGCGACGTGATGGGCGACGTGGGTGCGCGCTCGACGCGCGAGATCGTCGTCTTCAACAAAGCCGATCTCGTCGACGACGACACCAGACTCGTGCTGCGCGGGCTCGAGCCCTCCGCGCTGTTCGTGTCGTCGCGCACGGGGGAGGGTATCGCGCAGCTGCGCACCGTCATCGAGGACGCCCTCCCGCTGCCGGCGGTCGAAGTGCGCGCGCTCGTGCCGTACGACCGCGGGGACCTCATCAACGCCGTGCACGAGTCCGGCCACATCCTCTCGACCGCTCACGAAGAGGGCGGCACCGCGGTGCACGCCCACGTCTCCGAGCGACTCGCGGCGGAGCTGGCGCCCTACGCGCTCTGACGTGGTGAGGAGCCTGCCAGGTCTATCGGCGGCACGCCGGGCGTCGTGAACCCGAACACCTGGCCGAGGAACGCGAGCTCGCTCTGCAGCGCGTGCACGACCGCCTCGGCGCCGCGGAACCCGTGCCCTTCGCCCTCGTAGAGCACATAGGCGTGCGGGATATGACGGGCCGCGAGCGCGTCGCGGATCGCTTCGGCCTGCGATGGCGGCACGACGGCATCGTCTGCGCCCTGCAGCAGCAGCACCGGCACCTGGAAGCCGTCGATGTGCGTCAACGGGGAGCGCTGGATGTAGAGCTCCTCGGCCTCGGGTAGCGCTCCGATGAGCCCATCGAGATACCGGGACTCGAAATCGTGGGTATCGGCGGCCAGGGTGCGGGCGTCGCCCACGCCGTAGCGGGAGATGCCTGCGCCGAAAACGTCGGTGCGGGCCAGCGCGGCGAGCACGGTCCAGCCACCGGCTGATCCGCCCTTGATCGCGAGGCGCGCGGGGTCGGCCGCGCCCGTGGCGGCCAGGCCCGTGGCGGATGCCGCGACATCTGCGATGTCGACGACGCCCCATTGGCCGCGCAGCCGCTCACGGTATGCGCGGCCGTACCCCGTCGAGCCCCCGTAGTTCACCTCCAGCACCCCGATGCCGCGACTCGTGAAGAACAGCGTCTTCGCGTCGGCGACGCCGCCCTCGTGGCCGGTCGGCCCGCCGTGCACCAGCACGAGGTACGGCGGGCGTTCCGTCTCGGGTGCCGCCACCCGCGGATGTCGCGGGGGATGCACGAACGCGTGCACCGTGCCCGTCGGGCCTTCGAGCGAGAACGGGCGTGTGTCGGGAAGCCACGCATCGAGATCCTCGCCGTCGACCTCTGCACGCTGCCCGATCACCAGATCGACGCGCATCGTCGCGGCCTCCTCATCGATCTCCACGAGCCAGATCCCGCTCATGCCCGGCGCCAGCCCGGAGATCAGCGCCCGACGCCCCACGACCGCTTCGACGCAGAGCGATGCCGTGGCAGGCAGAGGGATCACGGTCTCGGTGCCCGCGGCGGTGCGCCAGACGAGTTCGTCGGAGCCGTTGGTGCGGACAGCGATCACCCCGCCGTCGGAGGTCACCCCGAACCAGCGGCTGCCGAGCGACCACAGCGGGCCTCCCGTGTCTGCATCGGCCGGCGCGAAAGGTGTCCGCGGCAGATCGGCATCGAGGCGCAGTCTCCAGAGGTTCCATCGGCCGGTCGCGTCGTCCAGGTAGAGCAGGTCGTCCTCGTCACACCACTCGGGCTGGAGCGCTGCCGTGCTGCCGTCGGTCACGTCGGTCCACTCGACCACGGCGCCGTCCTCCAGGCGACCGACACGCAGTCTCGTGCGGTCCCAGGGCATGTCGGGGTGATTCCAGGCCACCCACGCGAGACGGTCGCCGCGCGGCGACAGTGCGGGCTGAGCAACGAAGTCGCTGCCCGCGACGAGATCGCTCGCTCCCTCACCCTGCAGGTCGATGCGCACGATCGCCCGTTCACGGCCCGCCCGTTCGCGGATGGCCAGCAGTATGCCGCCGGACGCGCGAAGCCCGCCGTAGCGGACGTCCGCGTCGTTCGTCAGGCGACGCGGCTCCGAGCCGGGTTCGCGCACCCACACCTGCTGGTCTCGCCGTTCGACGAAGAACAGTCGGCCGGCCTCGTCGACCGCCCAGGATCCCCCGCCGTACTCGTGCACGCCGGATCTGGCGTTCCACGGCGCCGGCAGGACGGGGTGCACCCTTTCGGTGGCATCGCGCCGGAACACCGCGGTGCGGCCGGCCTCGTCGGCCACCGTCTGCGCCCACCACACCTCGTCGCCGACGAGCGCGGCACCGTCGATGCGGGGTGACGACGCGGAAGCCCACGCGGCCGTGAACGGAGAGGGCCAGGATCCATAGGGGTGCACATCGACCATGCCTGCCACGCTACGCGCCTGCGTCAGTCGACGTCGCAGGACACGTCTCGTCACACGCGGGGACGGGCGGCAAGGTGGCTCTACAGTGGTGGCACCGAGGCTGCGGTACGCCGGCTGCACGACCCCGACGCGAGAGAAGGCACCGAGCGATGACGTCTCACGAACCGCACATCGCTGCTGCGCGGGCCGGCGGCGAGGCATCGCCGCAGGTTCCGTTCTCGTTCGAGATCTATCCTCCGCGCACGCTGGCGCAGTTGCCTGCGCTCCACGAGACCATCCGCGTGCTGGCCGAGGCGGGGCCGCGGTTCATCTCCGTGACGTTCGGCGCCGGAGGCTCGACCACCGATCGCTCGCTCGCCGTGCTGACGCATATCCTCCGCGAAACGCGGGTTCCCCCCGTCGCGCATGTGACATGCGTCGGCAGCAGCTATGCCGAGGCGACGACGGTCATCCGCCACTTCCTCGACGCCGGCATCACCCGCTTCCTCGCCGTGCGCGGCGACCCGCCGCTCGGCGTCGGAGAGGACGACATCGTCTTCGGCGATCTGGAGTCGGCGGCTCAGCTCGTGCAGCTCATCGGACGTGTGCACGCGGAGCGGTCGACGTACCGCGAGCGGGAGATCCCGGGCGTTCCGGGAGCGGTTCGGGTCATCGACGGCGACCGCGTCGACATCGCGGTCGCTGCGTTCCCGAACGGTCACCCGCGCTCGCGTCATCGCTACGAGGACATCGACGCGCTTCTGGCCAAGCAGGCCGCCGGGGCGACGTCAGCCATCACGCAGCTCTTCTTCCACGCCGACGAGTACCTCGACTTCGTCGCTCGTGCCCGGGCGGCCGGGGTGGTCATTCCGATCGTCCCCGGAATCATGCCGATCACCTCGCCCGGGCGCCTGCGCCGTGTGCTCGAGCTCACCGGAGACGCGCGCCCCGACTCCCTCGCCGCGGCACTGGAGTCCGCTCCGGATGCCGCGGCGCAGCGCGAGGTCGGTCTCGCCCATGCCGCCGCGCTCGCCCGGGCCGTGGTGGCTGGCGGCGCCGAGGGCGTCCACCTTTACGCCTTCAACAATCACGAGACCGTTCTGGGTGTGCTGCGCACCGCGGGGCTGATCCCTGAACGGCGCTCGTAGGGGGCATTCAGTCGGAGGACGCGGTTGCCGCCGCGCGGCGAAGCCCCCAGCGGCGCCACGCATGGCGAACCGCCACCGCCGGCGTCGATGGACCGGCGAGCCACGCGCCGGCGGCGACGGCGAGCGCGATCGCCAGAGCTACGCCGGACGCGCCGACCACCGCCGATAGCAGCTGATCGTAGATCGCGACGGCTGCGGCCGGTGTCAGCGCCGTTCCGGCGGCGGCGGTCGACACCGCCGCGCGGCCGACCGCCGCTGCGATCAGCAGTGCTCCGAGAGCCGCCGCCGCCCCGAGCGCCGCCCACCGGAGGGTGTCGACGCGTCGCCGAGCGAGCGCAATCCCGGCGAGGAACAGGATCGCGGTGGCGACCGGCATCCACCATCCCGCGTTCACGCCGAGCGCATAGCCCGTTCGGACGGCAGCGAGGGCATCCCCGGAGCCGATGATCACGACGTGGTCGACCGAGGGGATGAGCGTCGCCCACGCGACGTCACGCGCGCTCAGGCGTTCCTTCACGCCCGCCACGACGGCGCCGACCTGCACACCGAGTCCGGCATCGGTCTGCACCACGAGGCCGGCGCCATCGGCGGTTGCGGCGAGCGTCAGCGCGCGGTGAGACTGCCGAAGAACCTCGCCCCAGACCGCTGCGAAGGCGTCGGAGCGAATCGCTTCGGCGATCGCGTCGTGCACGAGAGTCTGCACGGCCGCAGCGGCGGGCGCCTGCAGTCGTCGCAGGGCGTCAGCAGCCCGATCGCCGACGCCGAGGGCGATGATGCCGTCGACGATCGAGCCGGCGAGAGCGCTCGTGTCGAGCTTCGCGTCGACGGCGTCGGTGGATGCCGCGATCACCGCGTCCTGGACGACGGCCGAGCGGGCCAGCGGCGCAAGCGTCGCGGTGAAAGCCTCTTCATCCACCAGCTGCACCCTCGCCCACACGCTCAGGATGGACAGCGGCAGGCAGACGACGGCCAGGACGACCGCGACGGCCGACACGACGGCGCGCGCCCGCGACATGCTCAGACCGCGCGCAGGACGGCCACGACGCGACCGAGAACCACGGCGTCGTCGCCGAGGATCGGCTCGAAGGAGGAGTTGCGGGGGAGCAGCCACGTGTGACCGTCCCGCTGTCGGAAGGTCTTCACCGTCGCTTCGCCGTCCAGCATCGCCGCCACGATGTCGCCGTTGTCGGCCGTCGGCTGGGAACGCACGACGACCCAGTCGCCGTCGCAGATGGCGGCGTCGATCATCGACTCGCCGCTGACCTTGAGCATGAAGAGATCCCCCTTGCCGACCAGCTGACGCGGCAGCGGGAAGATCTCCTCGACCTGCTGATCGGCCGTGATCGGTACGCCTGCCGCGATGCGCCCGACCAGGGGGACGAGCGCGGCGTCACCGAGCGCGGGGGTGAGGTCGGCGGGGTTCTCCGCGGCGGCACCCGGCAGGTCGATGAGGACCTCCATCGCGCGCGTCTTGCCGGCGTCGCGGCGCAGATAACCGCTCAGCTCCAGCTGGTTGAGCTGGTGCGTGACGCTGGACAGCGACTTCAGGCCCACGGCGTCGCCGATCTCGCGCATGCTCGGCGGGTAGCCGAAGCGCGCGATGGAGGTCTGGATCACCTCGAGGATCTTCAGCTGCTTGTCGCTGAGGCTCTTACGCCTGCGTGTCTGAGGCTTGTCGGCCATGTCGCGCGCTCCTTCGATCGCGTCCCCGGAAGGCAGCGCCTTCGAATGTCGGAGGTTGGTGATGGGGTCATCTTGTCGAAACCGTATCCGGTTTTCGCACGGTCGTCCGGCACGTGTACGCGTGTCGGGTTCGATTCATCTGCGAGAACGGCAGGGCTTGACACTCGAACACTATCGAAGATAGATTCGGAACAGAGATTCGCATCCACCTCTCCCGGCCGAGAGGCGGATGCGAATCTCGAATCGAATCTTCGAAGTGACGCTTTCAACTCGACGCCCCGGAGCGGGACACGTTTCAAGGAGGAACTCATGACCACGATCGACATCCTCGGCGCTTCGCCCCGTGGCCGTGTCATCGCGGCGGCCCCGGTCACCCGTCTGCGCCTGACGGTTCGCGGTCGCCGGGTGCTCGCCTTCCTCGCTTCGGTCCCGGTCGTCGTCGCGCTCGGCATCGGCATCGTGTCCGGAGGCGGTGCGCTGGCCTCGAACGAGGGGGCGTCGGGAGTCACGTTCACCCATGTCACGGTGCAGCCGGGCGATACGCTCTGGTCGATCGCGCGCGCGGTCGCTCCCGACGTCGACCCGCGGGACGCGGTCGACGCGATCGTGCGGCTCAATGCGCTGGACTCGGGCAGCCTCGACGCCGGGCAGAGCATCGCGATCCCGGCCGAGTACTCCGCCGGTCGCTGAGCGGCCGCTGACCGACCTCGTCCGGGTCTCGCGGCGACCCCTACGATGGTGAGGGTGAGCGTTCGACTCGATGACCTTCCTCTCAGAGATGACCTGCGCGGCCTCACGCCGTATGGGGCCCCGCAGGCTCCGCTGCCCGTCGCGCTGAACGTCAACGAGAACACTCATCCGGTGCCGGAAGCGGTCGCGGACGACATCCTCGACAGCATCGCGCGCGCTCTTCGGGAGGTGAACCGCTACCCGGATCGTGAGTTCACCGCCGTGCGCGAAGGCTTCGCCGAGTATCTGGGTCACGGCCTCTCAGCCGCGCAGATCTGGGCCGCGAACGGATCCAACGAGGTTCTGCAGCACCTCCTGCAGGCGTTCGCCGGCCCCGGACGGACGGCGTTCGGTTTCGCGCCGACCTATTCGATGTATCCGTTGCTCACTCGCGCGACGGGTGCGACCTACGTCAGCGGGACGCGTGGCGTCGACTACACGCTCGCCCCCGACGACGCCGCGGCCCAGATCGACCGTGCGCAGCCCGACGTCGTGTTCCTGTGTGCGCCGAACAATCCGACGGGAACGCCGCTGGGTCTCGATGTGATCGAGGCGGTCTACGACGCGGCGCCGGGCATCGTGATCGTCGACGAGGCCTACCAGGAGTTCGCTCCCCGCGATTCCCGGTCCGCGCTGACGCTGCTGGCCGACCGGCCGCGCCTCGTGGTGTCGCGCACGATGAGCAAGGCCTTCGCTTTCGCGGGCGCTCGCGTCGGCTACCTCGCGGCCGACCCCGCCGTCATCGACGCGCTGCGTCTGGTTCGACTGCCCTACCACCTCAGCGCGCTGACCCAGGCAGCAGCCTCCGCCGCGTTGCGTCATGCGCCGGCCATGCTCGCCATGGTGGACGAGATCGTCGCTCAGCGTGACCGGATCTCTGCGACCCTCGATGCGCTCGGATACCGTCCCTTCGAGAGCTGGACGAACTTCGTGCTCTTCTCGGGTGTGGAAGATCCGGCGACGACGTGGCAGGGGCTCTACGACCGCGGTGTTCTGATCCGCGACGTCGGGATCGCCCACAGTCTGCGTGTCACCGCCGGCACGGAGGAGGAGTCCACGGCCTTCCTCGATGCGCTCGCGTCGCTTGGACCGGGCGGTTCCGGCGCGCACTGACCGTCACCGTCGGGGTAACACGCCGAGGCCCCGTGCGGGCTCTCGGTAGACTCGGCTCATGAGCACCCCGGCCTCCCGCACGGCATCCCTGCGACGCGCGACCAGCGAATCCACGGTCGAACTCGACCTCGATCTGGACGGCACCGGGCACAGCCGCATCGACACCACGGTGCCCTTCTTCGATCACCTGCTCACGGCGTTCGCGAAGCACTCGCTCACCGATCTCACCGTGCGTGCCTCCGGAGACACCAACATCGACGCGCACCACACCGTCGAAGACACCGCGATCGTCCTGGGACAGGCGATCCGCCAGGCCCTCGGCGACAAGAGCGGCATCTCGCGCTACGGAGACGCCCTCGTTCCGCTGGACGAGGCGCTGGCGCAGGCGGTCGTCGACATCAGCGGGCGTCCCTACCTCGTCCACACCGGTGAGCCCGTCGGGTTCGAACACCATCTCATCGGCGGCCACTTCACCGGGTCGCTCGTGCGCCACACCTTCGAGGCGCTCGCGTTCAACGCCGGTGTGACGATGCACGTCACGGTGCTCGGTGGACGCGACCCGCACCACATCGCCGAGGCCGAGTACAAGGCCGTCGCTCGCGCCTTCCGACAGGCGAAGGCGCTCGACCCGCTGGTCCACGGCATCCCCAGTACGAAGGGGGCCTTGTGACCGACGCCGCCTCCGCCCCCCAGACCGGTGCCGATCTCGACGACCGTCCCCTCGTCGCGGTGCTCGACTACGGGTCGGGCAATGTCCACTCCGCCGTCAAGGCGCTCGTCGCCGCTGGCGCCGATGCGCGGCTGACCGCAGATCGCGGACTTATCGACGACGCCGCCGGCCTCGTCGTCCCCGGTGTGGGAGCTTTCCGCGCCGTGATGGAGGCGCTGCGCGCGACGCGCGGCGACGAGATCATCGAACGCCGTCTCGCGGGGGGATTGCCGGTGCTCGGCATCTGCGTGGGCATGCAGGTCATGTTCGAGCACGGCGTGGAGCGCGGCGAAGACACCGAGGGACTCGGTGAATGGCCGGGGGCGGTCACCGAGCTCGATGCGCCGGTGCTTCCGCACATGGGTTGGAACACGGTCCGGGCCGGTGAGGGCTCGACGCTGTTTCGCGGCTTGGAAGACGAGCGGTTCTACTTCGTGCACTCCTATGCCGCCCAGCATTGGTCGCTCGAGGTCACGCGCCCGTTCCGTGAGCCGGCCCTCACCTGGTGCGATTACGGCACGCCGTTCCTCGCGGCGGTGGAGAACGGGCCGCTGTCGGCGACCCAGTTCCACCCGGAGAAGAGCGGCGAGGCCGGCATCCGCCTGCTCGCCAACTGGATCTCCTCGCTTCCGCAGGAGCTCACCCGCACCCGGTAGTAGTCTCTCTGCTTGTGTGTCCTCGTGTCCGCACGTCGCGGCCACTGAACCTTTCCTGGAGCCATGAACGATTTCGCGTCGACCCCCGAACTGATCCTTCTGCCCGCCGTCGACGTCGCTGACGGCAAGGCTGTGCGCCTGACTCAGGGCGAGGCCGGCACCGAGACGAGCTATGGCGATCCCGTCGATGCGGCGTTGGCGTGGGCGCGCGATGGCGCTCAGTGGATCCATCTCGTCGATCTGGATGCCGCCTTCGGGCGCGGCAACAACTCCGCGGTGCTGCGCAAGGTGATCAAGCAGCTCAAGGGCGTGCAGGTGGAGCTGTCCGGAGGAATCCGCGACGACGCGACACTGGAAGCCGCACTCGAATCGGGCGCGACCCGCATCAACCTCGGCACCGCCGCGCTGGAGAACCCCGAATGGGCAGCGGATGTGATCGGTCGCTACGGCGACGCGATCGCGGTCGGGCTCGACGTGCGCGGCACGACGCTGGCCGCGCGCGGATGGACACGCGACGGCGGCGACCTCTGGCAGGTGCTCGAGCGCCTCGAGGACGCGGGATGCAGCCGCTATGTGGTCACCGACGTCACCAAGGACGGCACGCTGAAGGGTCCGAACCTCGAGTTGCTGCGCGAGGTCACCACGCGCACGGTCAAGCCGGTCGTCGCCTCGGGCGGCATCTCGAATCTCGACGACATCGCCGCCCTGCGGGAGCTCGTTCCCCTCGGCGTCGAGGGCGCGATCGTGGGCAAGGCACTCTATGCGGGGGCCTTCACCCTCGCCGAGGCGCTGGATGTCGCCGCAGGCTGAGCGTCCCGACGACGCCGCGGCGCACACCTGCGCTACCGACTCTGCCGGCGTGCCGTGGGCGGGGCGCTCCTTCGAGGCCAATCCGCACGCCGGTGACGACGGCTCTGCTGATCCCGCGCTGCTGTCGGCGCTGCGTGCGTTCGGCCGAGGCGAGGGCGATGCGCGCGCGGTCGTGGACGCCTACCGCTCCGCCCGGTTGCTGATCCCGTTGGTCGCCGAGGCCGGCGACGTCGGAATCGCCCCGTCCGGTCACACCGTCGACAAGACGCAGGAGCTCTCCATCGTCACGGTTGCCGCGCCCGACGGACGGCGTGTGCTGCCCGTCTTCACGTCGGTGCGCACGATGGCGGCGTGGGATCCGAAGGCGCGGCCGGTGCCGGCCGACGGCGTCCGCACCGCCCTGGCCGCCGCTGCCGACGACACCGACCTGATCGTGATCGACCCGGCATCCGAGACCGAGTTCGTGCTGCGTCGCCCCGCGGTATGGGCCCTCGGGCAGGGGCTGGCGTGGGAACCCGCGCACACTTCGCCGGAGGTGTACGCGGGGCTGCAGGAGTCGGTCGGCTCCGAACTGGGCGTGCTGGATCTGTCGGTGGCGCCGGGCGATCCGCAGGCGCGTCTGCGCGGCCCGGAACTCATCGTGCGCCTGCACTTGGTCGACGGGCTCGACCAGTCCCAGCTGGACGCCACCCTGCAGAGGTTGGCGGCGCGGTGGGCCGCCGACGATCGCATCGCCGTGCTGGTCGATTCCCTGACGGTCAAGCTCGTCCGCGGCTGATCGCCGCGGCGTCTCACGTGACGGGGCCGGTCCACTTCTCGCCCGGGCCCTTGCCGATCGGGTCGGGGATGACGGATGCCTCCCGGAACGCGAGCTGCAGCGAGCGCAGGCCGTCACGCAGCGAGCGCGCGTGCATGTCGCTGATCTCCGGTGCGCCGGCCGTGATCAGCCCCGCGAGGGCGTTGATGAGCTTGCGCGCCTCGTCGAGATCCCGTTGCGTCTCCGGGTCGTCCGCGAGGCCGGTCTTGACGGCGGCCGCGCTCATCAGGTGCACGGCTGCGGTCGTGATGACCTCCACCGCGGGAACGTCGGCGATGTCGCGGGTAGCGGCGGCGGAGGCGCGCTCCTGTTCCTCCCATCGGGCGAGCCGTTCGGCGTCGTGCGGGTCGGGGGTGGAAGGAATCGTGTCCACGTGCTGCTCTCTGCTAGACTGTGCGGGCGCCGGAGTGTTCTGCTCCGGAACGAAAGAGGATCACATCCCACCCGCGCTTGCCGCTCCAGGCTACCGGGTCACGCACTCCGCCTCGTCCGTCGAGGTCGCCGCACCGAGCAGTCGGGGCGGGTGAGGGTGCAGGAACGAAGCCGACGTGCGCGTCGTGCGGGGTGGACGTGACGATCTTCCGCCCGAGACACACCCCTGTGTCCGGTGGCACCCACCCGTACGACTAAGGAGTTCCGCATCAGCGATCCCCGCACCAATGACCGCATCCGCGTTCCCGAGGTCCGCCTCGTCGGACCCGCGGGTGAGCAGGTCGGCGTCGTCCGCATCGAGGTCGCCCTGCGCCTCGCTCAGGAAGCAGATCTCGACCTCGTCGAGGTCGCCCCCAACTCGAAGCCGCCCGTGGTCAAGATCATGGACTACGGCAAGTTCAAGTACGAGGCTGCGCAGAAGGCGAAGGAAGCGCGCCGCAACCAGGCGAACACGGTTCTCAAGGAGGTCCGTTTCCGTCTGAAGATCGAAGCGCACGACTACACGACCAAGCTCAAGCGCGCCGAGGGCTTCCTGCAGGCCGGCGACAAGGTCAAGGCCATGATCCTCTTCCGTGGTCGTGAGCAGTCGCGCCCGGAGCAGGGTGTGCGGTTGCTGCGCAAGTTCGCCGAGGACGTCGCGGAGTACGGCACCGTCGAGTCGAACCCCACGATCGACGGTCGCAACATGGTCATGGTCATCGCCCCGCACAAGAACAAGTCCGAGGTGAAGACCGAGCAGAACGCCCAGCGTGCTGCCAACAAGGAGGCGGCACGCCAGGCGCGCAGCGCCCCGGGCGCCGAGCCCGAGGTCGCCCCCGCCGCCGAGCCCGCTCCCGCGGAGTAAGGCCGCAGGCCGGAGGCGCAGCCTCCCGGCCCCCAGAGCTCCCGCCCCGCGGGAACCACAACGAAGGATAGAGACATGCCGAAGCAGAAGACCCACTCGGGTGCCAAGAAGCGCTTCAAGGTCACCGGTAGCGGGAAGATCAAGAAGCAGCAGGCGAACCTCCGCCACAACTTCGAAGGCAAGCCCACCAAGCGCACGCGCCGCCTGTCGGCGGACAAGATCCTGGCTCCCGGCGACGCGAAGGTCGCCAAGAAGCTCCTCGGCATCTGAGCGCTGACGCAGACGAGAAAGTAGAAGAAAATGGCTAGAGTCAAGCGGGCCGTCAACGCCCACAAGAAGCGTCGCGTCATCCTCGAGCGCGCATCCGGTTACCGCGGACAGCGTTCGCGCCTGTACCGCAAGGCCAAGGAGCAGGTCACCCACTCCCTGGTCTACGCGTACCGTGACCGCCGCAAGCGCAAGGGCGACTTCCGCCGCCTGTGGATCCAGCGCATCAACGCCGCGGCCCGTCAGAACGGCATCACCTACAACCGCTTCATCCAGGGCCTCGGCCTCGCCGGCGTGCAGGTCGACCGTCGCATGCTCGCCGAGCTGGCCGTCAACGAGCCGGCCACCTTCGCCTCGCTCGTCGAGACGGCGAAGAAGGCGCTGCCGGCGGACGTGAACGCGCCCAAGGCGTAATCACTGCCCACACAGCACGAGAAGGGGTGTCCTCCCAGCGGGGGACACCCCTTCTTCATTCCCTAGGATGAGATCGTGCTCGAAAACCCTCGCTCTCCACGTGTGCGCGCCGTCGCCAAGCTGACCAAGCGCAGCGCCCGACAGGAGACCGGGCTGTTCCTGCTGGAAGGACCCCAGGCGGCCCGAGAGGCTCTCGCCTTCCGCCCCGACACCCTCGTCGAGCTGTTCGCCACGCCCACGGCGATGGAGCGTCATCAGGACATCCGTGATGCCGCGGGAGACGCCGGCCTCGAGATCGTCTTCACCACCGAGGCGGTGCTCGACGCGATGGCCGACACCGTCACCCCGCAGGGCATCGTCGCCGTGGCACGACAGTCGCCGACGTCGCTCAAGGACATCTTCGCCGCCTCGCCGACGCTCATCGCGATCTGCGAGGAGGTGCGCGACCCCGGCAACCTCGGCACCATCATCCGCGCCGCCGATGCCGCTGGCGCGGACGCCGTGGTGCTGACCGGGCGGACGGTCGATCCGTACAACCCGAAGGTGGTGCGCGCCACGACCGGTTCGCTGTTTCACGTGCCCGTCGCCGTCGGCGCGGAGCTGTCGGCAACCGTCGAGCGCGCGCACGCGGCCGGCCTGCGCGTCGTCGCGGCAGACGTCGGGGGAGAGGACTTCCTCGCGCGACGCGACGCGCTGTCCGCGCCCACTGCCTGGCTGTTCGGCAACGAGGCGCGCGGTCTCGACGACGATGCGCTGGCTCTCGCCGACCTCTCGCTGAGACTTCCGATCTACGGTCGTGCCGAGTCGCTGAATCTCGCCACCGCAGCCAGCGTGTGCCTGTACGAAACGGCATTCGCGCAGCGCGGCGAACGCTGACGCGTATTGTTCCGGGTCGGTGACGACTCGGTCAAGATCCTGTGTATAAGTCGGGCGCCGTCCACAGGATCTGCCTAGGCTGGCCCACATGTCTCATTCCAGCCCGGCTCCCGCGACGTCGAACATCACGGTCCGGCGGGGGGATCCCCTGGTCGTCGTCACCGGTGTCGAGAAGCACTACGGCGCGTTTCACGCGCTCAAGAACATCGATCTGACCGTGAACCGCGGGGAGGTCGTCGTCGTCATCGGCCCATCCGGTTCGGGTAAATCCACGCTGTGTCGCACCATCAACCGTCTGGAGACGATCACCAGCGGCACCATCACCATCGATGGCAAGGAACTGCCGAAGGAGGGCAAGGCGCTTGCCGCACTGCGGGCCGATGTGGGGATGGTCTTCCAGTCCTTCAATCTCTTCTCGCACCTGACGATCCTCGAGAACGTCACGCTCGGTCCCATCAAGGTCAAGAAGATGAAGAAGGCGGATGCCGAGGCCGAGGCGAAGATCCTGCTCGAGCGCGTCGGCGTCGGGCATCAGGCATCGAAGCTGCCGGGACAGCTCTCCGGCGGCCAGCAGCAGCGTGTCGCGATCGCCCGCGCGCTGGCGATGAAGCCCAAGGTCATGCTGTTCGACGAACCGACCAGTGCGCTCGACCCGGAGATGATCAACGAGGTTCTGGACGTCATGGTCGGTCTCGCTCAGGACGGTATGACGATGATCGTGGTCACACACGAGATGGGCTTCGCACGAAGGGCCGCCGATCGCGTGGTCTTCATGGCCGACGGACAGATCGTCGAGCAGGCCAGCCCCGACCAGTTCTTCACGGCGCCCACGAGCGATCGGGCGAAGGACTTCCTCTCCAAGCTGATCACGCACTGACGAAGACGTCCGCGCCCCGCACCGGCGCGGTCAACGAGAGATGGATACGAAACAGGAGGATCACATGCTGAAGAAGAAGAGAATCGCCGCCAGCGTCGCTGGGGTCGCGCTCGCCGCGCTCGCCCTCACCGCGTGCAACAGCGGCACGCCCGGTGCAGAGCCGGGCTCCACCGGCGGCGCGTCGGGTGCCGCGGACAATCCCTGGACGGTCGCCACCGACGTGACGCTCGACGGCAGCCCCACGTTCGAGAAGATCAAGAATTCCGGCACCGTCACGGTGGGCGTCAAGGAGGATCAGCCCGGCCTCGGCTATCTGGATCCGGTGACCAACACGCGCAGCGGCTTCGACGTCGACATCGCGCGCTGGATCGCCGCATCGCTGGGGGTTGCCGAGGACAAGATCCAGTTCCAGCCGATCGCCTCGGCCAACCGCGAGCAGGCCATCGTGAACGGGGACATCGACTACTACGTCGGCACGTACTCGATCACCGACAAGCGCAAGCAGCAGATCTCCTTCGCCGGCCCCTACTTCATCACCGGTCAGGGTCTGCTGGTCGCGGCCGACAACGACAAGATCACCGGAAAAGACGCGCTGACCGCAGAGGACACCGTCTGTTCGGCGACCGGGTCGACCTCGATCCAGCGGATCAAGGATGAGACGCCGGCCAAGACGAAGGAGTACGACACCTACTCGGCCTGCGTCGAGGACCTGAAGAACGGCCAGGTCGATGCCGTCACCACCGACGAAGCGATCCTCATCGGCTACGCGGCGCAGAGCCCCGACCAGCTCAAGGTGGTCGGCGAGCCTTTCAGTGAGGAGCGCTATGGCGTGGGTATCGCGAAGGGCGACACCGCGCTCCAGGCGTTCATCAACACGATGTTCACCGACGGTGGCACGACCTGGCAGGCCATCTTCGACAAGAACCTGGGCGCCTCCGGCGTGAAGGCGACGCAGCCCCCGGTCGACGCCGCGAGCTGAGGCATGCCGGCGGCAGCGACGAGTGCGCTGCCGCCGGCATCCGGTATCCAGACGACGACAACGAGAACGATGGAAGGCGGCGCGGTGGAGATCATCACCAACAACCTCGATCTCTGGGGTGAGGCGCTCAGAGGGACGATGGTGCTGTTCGTCGGAGGCGGCATCCTCGCACTGGTGCTCGGCTTCGTCGTGGGCGCCATGCGCGTCTCGCCGATTCCCGCGGCGCGGGCGGTGGGCGCGGTCTACGTCAACTGGATCCGCAACACCCCGCTCACCCTCGTCATGTTCTTCTTCGCGTTCTGCCTGCCGATCCTGCTGCGCGAGCGCATCGACGCGGTCCTGCTGGCCACGCTCGCCCTCGGGGTCTACACGGCGACCTACGTCGCCGAGACGCTGCGCTCGGGCATCAACACCGTTCCGGTGGGCCAGGCAGAGGCCGCGCGCGCACTCGGGCTCACGTTCGGTCAGGTGATGACCCTCGTCGTCTTGCCGCAGGCCACGCGCTCGGTCATCCCACCCATGATGAGCGTGCTCATCGCGCTGTTGAAGAACACGACCGTCGCCGCGGGCTTCTCGGTGCTCAACCTCGGCTCGGTCCGCAGCAACCTCAGCGAGCGCGGCGAGAACCAGCTCGTGACGCTGCTGTGGGTCATGGTCATCTTCGTCGCCCTCGTGCTGCTTCTCGCATGGCTGCAGCGGGCGATGGAGCGCAGATGGAAGGTCGCGCGATGAGCTCCGTCCTCTACGACGTCCCCGGACCGAAGGCGATCGTCCGCAACCGCGTTCTCGGGGTTCTGACGATCGTCGTGATCGCGGCGGCGGCGGGATGGGTGATCTGGCGCTTCGCCGCCACCGGTCAGTTCGCCGCCGAAAAGTGGGAGATCTTCACCTACGCCACGATCTGGCAGCGTCTGCTCGACGGGGCCCTGGCCACGCTCGCCGCCTTCGCCGCCGCGGCGGTGGGTGCCCTCGTGCTGGGATTCATCCTCGCGATCGGGCGCCTGTCGGATCGTGCCTGGGTGCGGATCCCGGTCGGCTGGGTCACCGAGGTTCTGCGCGCCGTCCCGGTGCTCGTGTTCATGATGCTGCTCTATTACGGCCTGCCCGTCGTCGGCATCCGGATGGAGCCCTACTGGGCGGTCGTGATCGCCCTCGTCGCGTACAACGGCTCGGTGCTCGCCGAGGTCATCCGTGCCGGCGTCGAGTCGCTGCCGCGCGGCCAGAGCGAGGCGGGTTACGCCATCGGTCTGCGCAAGGCCGGGGTGCTACGACTCGTGCTGCTGCCGCAGGCGATCCGAGCCATGATGCCCGTCATCGTCGCCCAGCTCGTCGTCACCCTCAAGGACACAGCCCTCGGCTTCATCATCACGTACCCGGAGCTGCTGTATGTCATCAAGCTGCTCGGCTCGAATGCGGTGTACAGCTCGCCCCTCATCCAAACGGCCATCATCGGCGGCACGATCTACGTCGCCATGTGCCTGGCGTTGAGCTACGTCGCGTACCGCATCGAGCAGCGTACGAAGCGTCGTCAACAGCAGCAAGCGGCAGAAGGCGGGGCGCTGCACCACCCGGTGGGGGCGACGACCGATACCCAGCTGATCGGTCTGCAGCAGTCGAGCGATCGCTCCACGGGCAACGAGGGCGGCGGACCGACACGTCTGCCGCGCCGTCCGCGCTGATCGGCGGGCGACCAGCGCGGCAGGGATGGCTGTCCGCCCCCCGGTAGACTCCTCTCTTGTGTCTGACGCACCCGAGATCACTCCAGAGAACGTCGATGCCGCCGTCGTCGACGCGCTTTCAGCCATCGCCGCGGCAGGCTCGACGATCGAGGTGAAGGCCGCGCGCGCCGCTCACGCCGGCGAAGGCTCGCCCCTGGCGCGGCTGAACGCGCAGCTGCGGCATGTGCCGAACGATCAGAAGGCGGCCTTCGGCAAACTGGTGGGGCAGGCGCGCGCTCGTCTCACGCAGGCCCTCGCCGCCCGTGAGGAAGAGCTCGCCGCTGCGGAGTCCGCGGCCCAGCTCGAGTCCGAGCGCATCGACATCACCGCCGTCTCACCGCGGACGCGTGTCGGGGCTCGGCATCCGGTGTCCCTGCTGCAGGAGGAGATCGCCGACCTGTTCGTCGGCATGGGGTGGGAGATCGCCGAGGGCCCCGAGCTCGAGCACGAGTGGTACAACTTCGACGGCCTGAACTTCGACATCGATCACCCGGCACGCCAGCTGCAGGACACCTTCTTCGTCGACCCGATCGCGCGACACCTGGTGCTTCGCACGCAGACCAGCCCGGTGCAGATGCGATCGATGCTCGAGCGCGACGTGCCGATCTACGTGCTCTCGCCCGGGCGCGTGTATCGCACCGACGAGTTCGATGCGACCCACCTGCCGGCCTTCCACCAGTTCGAAGGTCTCGTCGTCGACAAGGGCATCACGATGGCGAACCTGAAGGGCACGCTGGATCACGCGGCGAAGGTGCTGTTCGGCGCCGAGGCGAAGACGCGCTTTCGCACCAACTACTTCCCCTTCACCGAGCCGTCGGCAGAGCTGGATCTCTGGCACCCCACCTTCAAGGGCGGCCCGCGTTGGATCGAGTGGGGCGGATGCGGAATGGTCAACCCGAACGTGCTGCGCGCGGCCGGGATCGACCCCGAGGTCTACTCGGGGTTCGCGTTCGGAATGGGCATCGAGCGCACGCTGATGTTCCGCTCGGACGTGCAGGACATGCGGGACATGGCCGAAGGCGATGTCCGTTTCAGTGAGCAGTTCGGAATGGTGGTCTGATGCGCGTCCCTCTGTCGTGGCTGCGTGAGTACGTCGAGCTTCCCCAGGACGCCACGACCGACGATGTCTTCGCGGCGCTCGTGTCGGTCGGCTTCGAGGAGGAAGAGGCGATCGGCTTCGAGATCAGTGGACCGGTCGTCGTCGGCCAGGTGCTCTCCTTCGACGCAGAGCCGCAGTCCAACGGCAAGACGATCCGGTGGTGCCAGGTGGACGTCGGTGCGGCGAACGGCGGCGTCCGTGGCATCGTCTGCGGCGCGTCGAACTTCGTCGAAGGCGACAAAGTCGTCGTCTCGCTGCCCGGCGCCACCCTGCCGGGGCCCTTCCCCATCTCCGCGCGCAAGACCTACGGTCATGTCTCGGACGGCATGATCGCCTCCGCGCGCGAGCTCGGGCTGGGTGACGAGCACAACGGCATCCTGCGGCTCGTCGAACTGGGCCTGGACCCCGAGGTCGGCACCGACGCGATCGCTCTGCTGGGCCTCGACGACGTCGCCGTCGACATCAACGTCACTCCTGACCGTGGCTACGCCCTGTCGATCCGCGGGATCGCCCGCGAATACTCGCACGCGACCGGTGCCGCCTTCACCGACCCCGCCGCGCACGCGTGGGACGACGTGCAGCCCGGCTCGGGGTTCGCCGTCGTCGTGGACGACCGTCTGCCGCTGCGCGGACGCGTCGGAGCCAGCGAGTTCGTGGCCCGCGTGGTCCGCGGCGTCGATCCGACTCGGCCGACGCCGCCCTGGATGGTGGCGCGGTTGACCCTCGCCGGTATCCGCTCGCTCGGCATCCTGATCGACATCACGAACTACGTCATGCTCGAGCTCGGCAACCCCATCCACGGGTACGACCTCGACAGACTTCAGGGCGGCATCACGGTGCGCCGCGCGCACGAGGGCGAGAAGCTGACCACCCTCGACGGCAAGGAGCGCACGCTCAGCGCCGAGGACCTCCTCATCACCGACGACTCCGGCCCCATCGGTCTCGCCGGTGTGATGGGGGGCGGCACCACCGAGATGACGGATTCGACGCGCAATGTGCTCGTCGAAGCCGCGATCTTCGACCCGGTCACGATCGCCCGCACGGCACGCCGTCACAAGCTGCCGTCGGAGGCCTCGCGTCGTTTCGAACGCGGAGTGGACCCGCTCCTGCCGTTCGTGGCGGCCCGTCGCGTCGCCGACCTCATGGTCGAGCTCGCCGGCGGCACTCTCGACGCCGACCTCGGGGGTGCGCTGTTCGGCGAGGTCTTCGTGGGCGGCATCGAGCTGCCGCGCGCCTTCGTACCGCAGCTGATCGGCGTCGACTACACGGATGCCGAGATCACCGACGCCCTGGAGATGGTGGGCTGCGAGGTGCTGCCGGGCGACGAGCTCGATGGTGCGACGGACGGCTGGCACGTCATTCCCCCGACGTGGCGTCCTGACCTCACCGACAAATGGACGCTCGCCGAGGAGGTGGCCCGTATCCACGGGCTCGAGCGCATTCCGTCGGTGTTGCCCACGCCGCCCTCCGGCCGCGGCCTCACGTCTGTGCAGAAGGGGCGGCGCCGGGTGGCCAACGCGCTCGCCGCTGCCGGCTTCGTCGAGACGCCCTCGTTCCCGTTCTCCACGGCGGAGGCGAACGCCCTGCACGGGTCGGCGTCGGGGGAGCCCGTGGCATCGGTCAAGCTCGCGAACCCGCTCGACGGTCAGGCGCCGTACCTCCGCCGCTCCCTCGTGCCGGGGCTGCTGCAGGTCGCGCACCGCAACCAGTCACGCGGCTTCGGCGACCTCGCCCTGTTCGAGACGGGACTCGTGTTCACCCCGGAAGAGGGCGTGACGTATGGAACCGACACTGTACCGCCGTTGGCGGTGCGCCCGGACGACGAGACGATCGCCGCGTTGAACGCCGCCCTGCCGCCGCAGCCGCGCCACGTCGCGGTGCTGCTGACGGGTGACATGGTCGCCAAGCAGCCCGGTCATGCTCCGATCCCGGTCGACCTCTCGGACGTCCTCGGCGCGGTCCAGACCATCGCCGCCGGAGCGGGAGTGCGCATCGAGGTCGCCCAGGGGCAGCGCGCCGCGCTGCATCCCGGCCGCGCGGGAGTGCTGACGGTCGCCGGTGACGAGGTGGGCTACGTGGGCCAGGTGCTGCCGCAGGTGGCCGCCGACGCGGACCTGCACGGGGAGGTCTACGTCGCCGAGCTCGATCTCGACCGCGTGCTGCGCCGTGCCGGTGCCCCCGACGTGGCGCCATCGCTGTCGGGGTACCCGGCGGCGACCCAGGACGTGTCGCTGGTCGTCGGCGAAGACGTGGTCGCGGGCGACGTCGAGTCGGCGTTGCGCGAGGGTGCGGGCACGCTGCTGGAGGCGGTCCGACTCGTCGACGACTACCGCGGAACGGGCCTCGTCGAAGGTACGAAGAGCCTCACCTTCGCTTTGCGCTTCCGCGCGCCGGATCGCACGCTCACGGCCGCCGAGGCCACCGACGCGAAGCTCGCCGGAGTGGCCGTCGCCGCGGAGCGCTACGCGGCGAGCATTCGCGAGTAGCCGGGGGTTCGCGGTTCGTTCACCGCGACCCCCAATGCCACGCGGGTACCTCCATGAACCCCTGCCCGACCACGGCCGTGCCGTTCTGATCCTTGCGGAGCTCGACGCGCGCTGCGGCGGGCAGCGCCTCGACCAGCTCCCGCGCGTGCGAGACGACGAGCACCTGCGTGTGCGCGGCGGCGCGCTGGATCAATCGGGCCAGCGGCGTCAGCAGTGACACGTGCAGACTCGCCTCGGGCTCGTTGAGCACCAGCAGCGGGGCGGGCCGCGCCGGGAGCAGGGCCGCGCACAGCAAGAGGTAGCGCAGCGTCCCGTCCGACAGCTCGGCGGCATCCAGCGGACGCAGCAAGCCGTTCTGGTGCAGGACGAGGCGAAACAGGCCCTCGCTCGACTCGATCTCGACGCGAGAGCCCGGAAAGGCGTCACGGACGGCGCGTTGCAGGGCATCGCCGTGGCCGGCATCCACGATCGTCGCCCACGTGGCTGCCAGGGTTGCCCCGTCGTGCGACAGCGTCGGAGTCCGGGTGCCGACCTGCGGTCGGCGGGCCGGGGCCTGCGCATCCACGCGGAAATGGTCGTAGAAGCGCCATCCGCTCATCGTGCGCCGCAGCGCCAGCAGTTCGGGCGCCGTGTCACCGTCGGCAAGATCGGTCACGATGCTCTCGTAGGGCGCGAGGCGCTGGTCGAGGTCGGTCCATCGACCGTCGCGCACGCGGGTCGCGTGCCGTCGCCGGTCGATCAGCAGCGCTGCGGGCTTCGCCACAGGGCCGGCGAAGACCTGCTCGCGCTTGATCTCGGGGTCACGGGCGAACGGGTTGGCGACGGAGGGGTCCGATTGCGGGATGCCGAGGTCGATGAGGTAGCCGAGTTCGTCCGAGGAGAAGCCCAGCATCAGGGCGATCGGTCCGCGGCGCACCGTGCCTTGGGTGCCGCCGTTCTCCGGACCCGCCCAGAGCACGGACGACAACCCGCCTTCGCGCGCCACGGCGCCGACGACCTCGCCGCGCGCCGAGGCTGCGAGAAGACGCAGAGCGCGGTAGAGGTTGGACTTGCCCGACCCGTTGGGGCCGGTGACCACGGTGAGCCCGCCCAGGGGCACCACGACATCCCGGAGAGAGCGATAGCCGGCGACGGCGAGGGTCTGCAGCATGCGGTCATGGTGCCAGAGCCTTCCGACACCCCGCAGAGGTCGGGCTAGGCTCGGTGGGGATGACTGATACGCAGATGGTCCCCGCCCTGCAGCTCGCAGGCCTCGTGAAGCGCTTCGGAGACAAGACCGCGGTCGGCGGCGTCGACCTGAACGTTCCCGCCGGCTCGTTCTACGGGCTGGTCGGGCCCAACGGGGCCGGAAAGACGACGACACTGTCGATGGCCACCGGCCTGTTGCGACCCGACGCCGGCGGCGCCTGGGTGCACGGCGTCGACGTGTGGGCCGACCCCGTGCGCGCCAAAGCCCTCATCGGCAACCTCGCTGACGGCGTTCGTCTGTTCGATCGGCTCACGGGCGAGCAGCTCATCACCTACACGGCGATGATGTTCTCGGTGCCGCGCGATCAGATCGCGCCTCGCGTGGCCGACCTGATCGCTCTGATGGACCTCGGCGAGGCCGCCGGAACGATCGTCGCCGACTACTCCGCGGGCATGACGAAGAAGGTCGCGCTTGCGTGTGCACTGGTGCACGCGCCGCGTCTCCTGGTGCTCGACGAGCCGTTCGAATCGGTCGACCCGGTCTCGGCGGCCAACATCGAGGACGTCTTGCGCTCCTACACGTCCTCGGGCGGCACGATCATCATCTCCAGCCACTCGATGGACCTCGTGCAGCGTATGTGCGACCACGTCGCCGTCATCGCGGCCGGTCGCGTCCTGGCCGCCGGAACGGTCGACGAGGTGCGCGCGGGTGAGAGCCTGCAGGACCGTTTCCTCTCGCTCGTGGGAGGTCGCCACACGTCGGAAGGACCGCAGTGGTTGCGACAGTCCTGAGGCTGAGGTACCGCATCCTCGGCAACACCCTCGCGCGTCGCCCCTGGCAGCTGGTCGGCTTCTGCTTCGGCATTCTCTGGGCGCTCGGCATCCTCACGTCCGTGGTCGCGGGCCTCGTCGCCGTCGCGGTGTTCCAGAGTCTGGACGGCGCGCGCGCCGTCGCCATCATCGGCGGATCGGCACTGCTGCTGGGCTGGGTGCTGGGCCCCGTGCTCGTCACGGGCATGGACACGACGGTGGATGCCGACAAGCTCGCTCCGTTCCCGCTCAGCACGCGGCAGATCATGCTGGCCCTCACCGCCACCGGTCTCACCGGCATCCCCGGCATCGCCACGTCGATCGCGGCGCTCGCGACGCTCGCACTCTGGTTCCGGTGGCCGCTCGCCGCGGGCACCGCGCTTGTGTGCGTCGCTCTGGCAGTGCTGACGTGCGTCGTGGCGTCGCGGCTCGTGTCTGCGCTCTCACGCGGGGTGGGGGGAAACCGACGCGGGCGCGAGTTCATCGGCACGATTGTGCTCGTCCTGCTGATCATGGCCGGTCCCATCGTGACCGGCACGCTCGCCCTGACCTCGACGGCCGGCGTCCGCGAGCGCATTCCGCAGATCGCGGGCGTGCTCGGATGGACGCCGATCGGCGCCGCGTGGGCCGTTCCCGCTGACGTCGCGGCCGGGCAGTGGGCGGCTGCGGCCGCGCGTCTGCTCATTGCGGTGGCGACCCTCGGCGTGCTGTGGCTGCTGTGGGCCCGCGTGCTTCGCGGTGCCGTGACCGCGCCCCGGCAGCGAAGCGCCAAGGTCGCCCGCTCGGGAGCGCTCGGGCTGTTCGGGCGAATGCCGACCGGGGGCGTCGGAGCGACGTGGGCGCGGTCGCTGACGGCCTGGCTGCGCGACCCGCGATACCTGCGACAGCTCTTGATCGTGCCGCTGTTCCCGCTGCTGTTCGCGTTCACGGGCGGCATCGACGGCTTCATGTTCTCCGGCTCCGCGGTGCTCGTAGCCCTGGTGCTGTGCCTCGCCGGCTACACGGACGTCTCCTACGACGGCACGGCTTTCGCGTCGGTGCTCGCAACCGGCATCCGCGGGCGCGACGATCGTCTCGGCCGCATGCTCGGGGCGGCGAGCATCGGCATCCCGCTCGTCGTCCTGCTGGCGGTGGTCACGACGGCGGTGAGCGGGCGTCTCGCGCACCTGCCCGGCATCCTCGGGGCCTCGCTCGGTCTGGTCCTCGGCGGCTACGGCGTCTCGGCGGTGTCGTCCGCGCTGCTCGTGACGCCGGTCGCCGCGCCGGGCGACAGCCCGTTCAAGAGCGTGCCCGGCCAGACGTTCCTGACCGGCCTGCTCGTGTTCGTCGTGATGGGCGCCTGCCTCGTCATCGGAGCGCCGGCCATCGCGTTCGCTGTCGCGGGCTTCATCACGGGTGCGCCGGTCTGGGGATGGGTGGCGCTCGTGGTCGGCATCGTCGTCGGCGGCGGTGCCGCCGCCCTGGGGGTGTGGCTCGGCGGACGGACGCTGGATCGCACCGGTCCTGACCTTCTCCAGCGCATCAAGGCTTTCCCGACGACATGACCGATGTTCTGATCCTCGGCGGGACCGGATGGCTGTCCGGGCGCATCGCGGAGCGCTGGCGGGATGCCGGTGCCGCCGTGACGGTACTCGCCCGCGGCGGCCGCGATGCGCCGGCCGGCACCCGGCTGGTCGTCGCCGATCGGGAGCGCGACGATGCCTACACCGCCGTCGCGGATCGCGAGTGGGACGAGGTCGTCGACATCTCCTCCACCGCCGACCACGTGCGTGCCGCGACCGCCGTGCTCGCGGAGCGGACGCGGCACTGGACGTACGTGTCGAGCGTCTCCGCCTATGCGACAGACGACGTGGCGGGCGCCGACGAGTCCGCCGCCCTCGCCGTCGCCGCCGAACCCGGCGACCCGTACGACTACCGGCGCGAGAAGGCCGCCGCCGAGCACGCCGTGCGGGCGGCGCTCGGTCACCGCGCGGCCGTGGTGCGCCCGGGGCTCATCGTCGGCCCGGGTGACCCCACCGATCGCTTCGGCTACTGGGTCGCCCGCTTCGCCGCCGCGGCGGCCGAGCCCGTGCTGATTCCCGACGCTCCCGGCGCGCGGGTGCAGGTGATCGACGTCGACGACCTGGCCGATTTCGTGGTCGTGGTGGGCGCGGCGCACTTCACCGGTGCGGTCAATGCCGTCGGCGACAGTCTTCCGCTGGAGGCGGTGCTCGCCATCGCTCGCAGCGTCGCCGGTCACACCGGCCGCCTCGTCGGGGCCTCCGCGCCGTGGCTCGTCGCGCACGGCGTGGGGTACTGGGTGGGGGAGCGATCGCTGCCGCTGTGGCTGCCCGACGACGTGCCCGGTTTCGCGACTCGCGCCAATGGCACCTATCGCATTCTCGGCGGACGCCACAGGCCGCTGGAGGACGTGCTGCGGCGCGTGCTCGCCGATGAGCGCGAACGGGGACTGGACCGTCCCCGCTCCGCCGGGCTCACGCGCGCCGACGAGCGAGAGCTTCTCGATGCCCTTGCGCAGTGACGGCATCGATTTGCGGCGACGACGCGCCGCGCGATAGCGTCTCCGCATGCACGCCGCCGCTCCCGTCACCGTTGCCACGGTGCTGCGCGCGCGCCGACGTCAGGACGGCCGCCGACTCTAGGCGACCCCGCGAGCTCCCTGTCGTCGTGACGGGTCGAGTCGCCGGTGTCGCCGCTTCGAGCCCACCGTTTGCCGACTCACGTCACAATAAGGTTGAACAATGACCCTTTCGGTCGCCGTCTCCGGCGCTTCCGGCTATGCCGGCGGCGAGATCTTGCGCCTCCTCGCCGCCCATCCCGACGTCCACATCCGCACCGTCACCGCGCACAGCAACGCCGGCGATGCGCTCATCCAGCATCAGCCCCACCTGCGTTCGCTGGCCGACCTCACCCTGCAGCCGACGACGCCCGAGGTGCTCGCGGACCACGACGTGGTCTTCCTCGCGCTCCCGCACGGCCAGTCCGGTCAGTACACCGACGCGCTCGCCGAGACGCCCCTGGTCATCGACGCCGGTGCCGACCACCGTCTGACCTCGCCGGCGGCGTGGGACGCGTTCTACGGCGGCGCCTTCCACGAGCCGTGGACCTACGGTGTGCCGGAGCTGATCGTCGGCGCCGGCGGGCAGAAGCAGCGTGAGCACCTCGTCGGCGCCTCCCGCATCGCCGCCCCGGGCTGCAACGCCTCCACGGTGGCGCTGAGCCTCGTCCCCGGCGTCGCGGCTGGCGTCATCGACGCCCGCGACATCGTCAGCGTGCTGGCCGTGGGGCCCTCCGGGGCGGGTAAGAGCCTGAAGACGAACCTTCTCGCATCCGAGATCCTCGGCACCGCGAACCCGTATGCCGTCGGCGGAACGCACCGCCACATTCCCGAGATCCAGCAGGCGCTCACGGCGGCCGGCGCTTCCGAGGCCCGCATCTCGTTCACGCCCGTGCTGGTGCCGATGGCTCGCGGCATCCTGGCCACGTCCACCGCGCCGATCGCGGACGGCGTGACGGATGCCGAGATCCGTTCGGCCTGGGAGAGTGCGTACGGCGGCGAGACGTTCGTTCACCTGCTGACCGAGGGGCAGTTCCCCCGCACGGCGGACGTTCTGGGCGCCAACACCGCCCTCGTCGGACTCGCGGTCGACCGCGCCGCGAACCGCGTCGTCGTCGTGACGGCCGTCGACAACCTCGTCAAGGGCACCGCCGGTGCCGCCATCCAGTCGATGAACATCGCCCTGGGCCTTCCGGAGGCCACGGGCCTGACCGTGAACGGAGTGGCACCGTGAGCGTCACCGCCCCTGCAGGATTCGCCGCCGCCGGCGTCGTGGCCGGTCTCAAATCGACCGGCAGGCCCGACGTCGCCGTCGTCGTCAACCGCGGCCCGCTGAAGGTCGGAGCCGCCGTGTTCACCAGCAATCGTGCCAAGGCCAACCCGATCCTGTGGTCGCAGCAGGCCATTCAGGACGGCACTGTCGAGGCGATCGTGCTCAACTCGGGCGGCGCCAACTGCTTCACCGGGGCGTTCGGCTTCCAGACCACTCATCAGACGGCTGAGAAGGCCGCCGAGCTGCTGAGCATCAGCCCCGGCGACGTGCTCGTGTGCTCCACCGGGCTCATCGGCACGGGCGACGAGGTCTTCCGCGGCAAGGTCCTTGCCGGTACCGAGGCGGCGATCTCCGCCCTCTCGGACGACGGCGGCGACCACGCGGCGCGCGCCATCATGACGACCGACACCGTACCCAAGACCGCTGTCTTCGCCGGTGACGGGTGGACCATCGGGGCGATGGCCAAGGGTGCGGGGATGCTCGCTCCGGGCCTTGCCACGATGCTCGTGGTCATCACGACCGACGCGGTGCTGTCGGCCGACGAGGCCGATGCGCATCTGCGCGCCGCCACCCGGGTGAGCTTCGACCGACTCGACTCCGACGGCTGCATGTCGACCAACGATCAGGTGACGCTGATGGTCAGTGGCGCGAGCGGCGTGACGCCCGACGCGGACGCGTTCCGTGCGGCTCTCGTCGAGGTGTGCACGAGTCTCGCTCGGCAGCTGCAGGCCGACGCCGAGGGCGCCAGTCACGACATCACCATCCGCGTCGTGGGCGCGGCATCCGAAGACGACGCCGTCGAGGTGGGCCGCTCGGTCGCACGCAACAACCTCTTCAAAGCCGCGATCTTCGGCAACGACCCCAACTGGGGCCGGGTTCTGGCGGCGATCGGCACGACGCAGGCGGCCTTCGACCCGTACGCCGTGGACGTGAGCTTCAACGGGGTGCGACTGTGCAGCGCCGGCGCCCCCGACCGCCCGCGCGAGGAGGTCGACCTTACGCCGCGCGCGACGGACGTGCTCATCGACCTCAAGGAGGGCGACGCGGCGGCGACGATCTTCACGAACGATCTGACGCACGACTACGTCCACGAGAACAGCGCGTACAGCTCATGACCGAGAAGATCCAGCACACCACCCCTGAAGAGGCCGCCGAGAAGGCCGCCGTCCTCATCGAGTCCCTGCCGTGGCTGCAGCGCTTCCGCGACCAGATCATCGTCATCAAGTACGGCGGCAACGCGATGGTGTCCGAAGAGCTGCAGGATGCGTTCGCGCAGGACATCGCCTACCTTCGGTTCGTCGGCGTCAAGCCGGTCGTCGTGCACGGCGGCGGCCCGCAGATCTCGCAGATGCTCGACCGGCTCGCCATCCCCAGCGAGTTCAAGGGCGGATACCGGGTGACCTCCACCGAGGCGATCAGCGTCGTTCGGATGGTGCTCACCGGCCAGGTGAATCCGCAGCTGGTCGGGCGCATCAACGCGTTCGGCCCCTTCGCCGTCGGTGTGTCTGGCGAGGACGCGGGGCTCTTCCAGGGCCGGCGGCGCGGTGTGGTGATCGACGGGACCGAGCACGACCTCGGCGCCGTCGGCGATGTGGTCCGTGTCGACCCGCAGCCGGTGCTCGACCAGCTCGCCGCCGGTCGCATCCCGGTGGTCTCGTCGATCGCGCCCGACCTGGACAACCCCGGGCAGTCGCTGAACGTCAACGCGGATGCGGCGGCGGCGGCTCTGGCCATCGCGCTGGGCGCGGCGAAGCTCGTCGTGCTCACCGATGTCGCGGGCTTGTACGCCGACTGGCCGAACCGCGACTCGTTGGTCTCGCATCTGACCGCCGACGAGCTGCGCGCGATGCTGCCGCGGCTGGAGTCGGGCATGATCCCGAAGATGCAGGCGTGCCTCGACGCCGTCGACGGCGGCGTCGACACGGCGGCGATCATCGACGGACGCCAGCCTCATTCGGTGCTGGTCGAGGTCTTCACGGAACAGGGAATCGGAACAGAGGTGGTGGCGCGGTGAGCGGCGTACAGGAGCAGACGACGGCAGCGACGATGTGGCAGGAGGACGCCGGGCGCGACCTCGTCCGCAACGCCGGCGACCGGATGGCTCTGTTCGTCCGCGGCGAGGGGTCGTCGCTGTGGGACGCGGACGGACGCCGCTACCTCGATTTCCTCGGCGGCATCGCCGTCACCTCCCTCGGTCACGCTCACCCCGTCTTCGTGGAGGCCGTGTCGCGCCAGGCCGCGACGCTGTCGCACGTGTCGAACTTCTTCGCGACGCCGCCGCAGCTGGCACTGGCAGCCGAGCTCAAGCGCCTCACGGGCGCGGGCGACACCGGACGCGTCTACTTCGCCAACTCGGGAGCCGAGGCGAACGAGGCCGCGTTCAAGCTCGCGCGCCTGCACGGAGCGGTGACGGATGCGCGTGCCGCGCGCCCCCGCATCCTGGCACTGAAGGACGCGTTCCACGGGCGCACGATGGGCACGCTCGCCCTCACCGGCAAACCGTACATGCAGGCACCGTTCTTGCCGATGGTCCCGGGCGTCGAGTTCCTCGACTCGACCGTGGAGGCCCTCGAGGCCGCGATCGGCGACGACGTGGCGGCCCTGTTCGTCGAGCCGATCAAGGGTGAGGCCGGTGTCGTGCCGCTGCCGGAGGGGTACCTCGCGGCAGCGCGTGAGATCACCGCGCGTCACGGTGCGCTGCTGATCGTCGATGAGATCCAGACGGGTGCGGGTCGAACCGGCGCCTGGTTCGCCTTCCAGCACGAGGGGATCACGCCCGACGCGATCACGGTCGCCAAGGGCATCGGCGGCGGCTTCCCGATCGGCGCGCTCATCACGTTCGGCGCCGCCAGCGACCTCTTCTACCCGGGCACCCACGGGTCGACCTTCGGGGGCAATCCGCTTGCGACGGCGACCTCCCTGGCCGTGCTCGGTGAGATCGATCGCGCGGGGCTCGTCGCCAACGCCGCCGTCCGCGGCGAGCAGCTGCGTGCCGCGATCGATCAGATCGACTCGGTGCTGATCGACGGATGCCGCGGGCGCGGTCTGCTGCTGGGCGTCGCGCTGCGGCATCCCGTCGCCGGTGCCGTCGTGGCCGCCGCGCAGCAGCACGGTCTCATCGTCAACGCCGCCAATGACAGCACGATCCGCATCGCGCCCGCGCTGACGATCGGCGACGTCGAGATCGACGAGTTCATCGACCTGTTCACCCGTTCCCTCGCGACCGTCGCCGACGCCCTCGTGCTCGATGCGTCCGACACCCACCCCTCGACCCCGGAGGCCTCCGCATGACCCGCCATCTGCTCCGCGACGACGACCTCAGCCCGGCCGAGCAGGCCGAGATCCTCGATCTCGCGGTCTCGCTCAAGAAGGACCGCTGGAAGCTGAAGCCCCTCGAGGGCCCGCAGACCGTGGCGGTGATCTTCGACAAGAGCTCGACCCGCACGCGCGTGTCGTTCGCGGTGGGTATCGCCGATCTCGGCGGCTCGCCCCTGGTGATCTCGACGGCGAACAGCCAGCTCGGCGGCAAGGAGACGCCCTCCGACACCGCGCGCGTTCTGGAGCGGCAGGTCGCCGCGATCGTCTGGCGCACCTACGCGCAGGCGGGGCTCGAGGAGATGGCGCGCGGCACGACCGTGCCGGTGATCAACGCGCTCAGCGACGACTTCCACCCCTGCCAGCTGCTCGCCGATCTGCTCACCATCCGCGAACACAAGGGTGAGCTGAAGGGGCTGACCCTCACGTTCTTCGGCGACGGCACCTCGAACATGGGCCACTCCTACGTGCTGGCCGGCGTGACGGCGGGGATGCACGTGCGCGTCGCCTCGCCCGCCGCCTACGCTCCTCGCGCCGATGTCGTCGCCGACGCCGAGCGGATCGCTGCGACCACAGGAGGCTCGGTCACGCTCTTCACCGATCCCGCCGCGGCCGCCGCCGGCTCCGACGTCATCGTCACCGACACCTGGGTGTCGATGGGCAAGGAGGAGGAGAAGATCCAGCGCGTCCACGACCTCGGCGGGTACAAGGTCACGCAGGCGACGATGGAGCTCGCCGATCCGGACGCGATCTTCATCCACTGCCTGCCCGCCGACCGGGGCTACGAGGTGGATGCCGAGGTCATCGACGGACCGCAGAGCGTGGTCTGGGATGAGGCGGAGAACCGACTCCACGCCCAGAAGGCTCTTCTGGTCTGGCTGCTGCGTCAGCAGTGACCCGGATGCGGACGGCGGGACGACGATGACGGCCCTCCGTCCGCTCCGAGCGCGCACGCTGGATGACGCGGGCCGGCTCGCCGGCGTCGATCTCGCGCGGGGCCTGGCCGTCTTCGGGATGTTCGCCGCGCACCTGCTGGTGACCCCGCACTTCGATGCGGCGCAGCCTGCGACCTGGGTCGATCTCGTCAACGGGCGGTCTTCGATCCTGTTCGCGACGCTCGCGGGGGTCTCGATCGCTCTGATGAGCGGCGCGCGGGCGAGCGCGGGCAGCAGCCCCGCGTCGGGCCGGACGCTCGTCGTCGCGCGGCGCCGACTGGTCGTGCGTGCGGTGATCATCTGGGGCATCGGGATGCTGCTGAACGCGACGGGCGTGCCGGTCTACGTGATCCTGCCGGCGTACGGCATTCTCTTCCTCCTCGCGGTGCCGCTGCTGCGCCTGTCGGCATCCACCCTCTGGGTGCTCGCTGCCGTCGTCGGTGTCGGCGCGCCGTGGCTGCTGCCGCTCGCAGATCGGGTTCTCGTGGCCGCCGGGCCCGTCGGCGGTGATCTCGTTCTGCTGCTGGGCTGGCACTACCCCTTCCTGCTGTGGGCGGCCTTCCTGATCGCGGGCCTGGCAGCCGCACGCTCCGACCTGCGCTCCCCGCGCACTCTCGTCGCGCTGGCCGTCGGTGGTGCGGCGTGCGCGATCGCGGCGGCCGCGGCATCCACGGTCATCGACGTCGACGAGGATTCCTTCCTCGGACGTGTGCTGGCCGACGGCGCCCACTCCGGTGGCATGCTCGAGGCGGTCGGGTCGGGCGGCTTCGCGCTCGCCGTCGTCGGCCTGTGTCTGCTGATCTGCCGCACGCCCGCGCGCATCGTGCTGCTGCCGGTGCGCGCGGTGGGGTCGATGCCGCTGACCGCATACGTCGGCCAGATCGCGGCGTGGGCCGTGTGGGCGTCGTTCGCTCTGGGCGACGTCGGAGATCTGTCGGGCTTCCGCGCCCTGCAGCCGTTCTGGCCGTTCGTCGCGGCGACGCTCGTGTTCTGCACCGTGTGGGCGCTCCTCCTCGGCCGTGGTCCCGTCGAGCGCGCCGTGGCATACGCCACGCGGGTCGTCATCCCCGGCTGAGCTGCTCAGCGGCGGCGGGAGCAGCGTCGCGCCGCGGCGCCGCAGTCGCAGCGGTAGTGGCAGCTCCCAGATCACCGCCGCCGTCACGTGGGTGAATAGGACGCCGGGGACCGCTCGTGTCGCATCCGCTTGCGCGGCGCGCTGGATCGTCAGACGCAGACGGGCGCCTTCGTTCGCCGCCGGCGGACGCGATCGCACGCCGCGGAAGGGCGTGGCCAGGTCGCGTGCGCGAATCCGGCGCGGTGACACCCCGGCATCCATTGCCTGCGCGACGGAGAACGAGTCCGGAAGGCTATCGGGCAGCGGCGACGGGCGACGACTCATCATCGCAGGATGGCGCTTCTCTTCGTGCGCGACCTCCTCGGGCGACCGGATCTGTGCACACCTGGCGTGCAGCGGAGTGTCGGTGCGGCGCTCGCTAGGCTGGTGCGGTGAGCGAAACGACACCGCACGGCACGAACGACGGCGCACTCTGGGGGGCACGCTTCGCGTCGGGACCCTCACCCGAGCTCGCGACCCTCAGCCGTTCCACCCACTTCGACTGGGTGCTCGCGCCCTACGACATCGCCGGGTCGCACGCGCACGCGGCGGCGCTCGCGGCCGCCGGGTATCTCACCGCCGACGAAGAGGCACGCATGCACGCGGGGCTCGATGCCCTGGCGGCGGCGGTCGCCGACGGCTCACTGGTCGCCCAGCCGGCCGATGAGGACGTCCACGGCGCTCTGGAAGCCGCTCTCATCGCCGAGGTCGGTCCGGCGCTCGGCGGCAAGCTCCGCGCGGGTCGCAGCCGCAACGACCAGATCGCCACCCTCGTGCGGCTGTACCTTCTCGATCACGCGCGCGTGATCGCCCGCGATCTTCTTCGGGTCATCGACGCCATCGTGTCGCAGGCCGAGGCGCACGCGGAGGCCATCATGCCGGGCCGCACCCACCTGCAGCATGCGCAGCCGATCCTGTTGGCCCACCACCTGCAGGCGCATGGCTGGCCCCTCGTCCGCGACCTCGAGCGCCTCCGCGACTGGGCGGCGCGCGCGTCGGTCTCGCCGTACGGCGGGGGAGCGCTCGCCGGTGCGACCCTGGGCCTCGATCCCCAGCTGGTCGCCGATCGGCTGGGCCTCGCCCGGCCGGCGGAGAACTCCCTCGACGGCACGAGCTCGCGAGACGTGGTCGCCGAGTTCGCCTTCATTGCAGCGATGATCGGCGTTGATCTCTCCCGTTTCGCGGAGGACATCATCATCTGGAACACCCGCGAGTTCGGCTTCGTCACGCTCGACGACGGCTACTCCACGGGCTCCAGCATCATGCCGCAGAAGAAGAATCCCGACATCGCCGAACTCGCTCGGGGCAAGGCGGGCCGCCTGATCGGCAACCTGTCGGGTCTTCTGGCGACGCTGAAGGCCTTGCCGCTGGCCTACAATCGCGATCTGCAGGAGGACAAGGAACCGGTCTTCGATTCGGTCCTCACGCTCGAAACGGTGCTGCCCGCGTTCGCCGGCATGGTGGCGACGATGCGGTTCGACACGGCGCGCATGGCCGGCTTGGCCCCGGCCGGGTTCTCGCTGGCGACGGATGTGGCCGAGTGGCTCGTGAAGCAGGGCGTGCCTTTCCGCGATGCGCATGAGATCTCCGGGTCGCTGGTGCGTGCGTGCGAGGAGCGTGGAATCGGCCTCGAGGATGCCGACGACGCTCTGCTCGCGGAGGTGTCGACGCATCTGACCCCGAGCGTCCGCGAGGTGCTGACGATCGAAGGTTCGGTCGCGAGCCGCACCGGCGCCGGCGGCACGGCCGGTATCCGTGTGTCCGAGCAGCGTGCCGAGCTCATCGCCCGCTCGCAGAGCGCCGCACGGAGCCTGATCGATCTCGAATAGCAGCTAATAACTGATATCTTGCCAATATCAGCGATATGCTTCTTCCATGAACGTTGCGGTGATCGCCGACATCGTCGGATCGCGGAGTCTTCCCGATCGGGCTGCCGCCCAACGCGCTCTGGAAGAGACGATTGCCCGTGCGGAACGTGACGTTCCGCTGGCCGAGCGCCCCCTCACCGCCACGGTGGGGGACGAGCTGCAGGGCGTATACCCGTCTCTGGATGCCGCCATGGCGGCCCTGCTGCTGGTGCGGCTCGCGTTGCCCGACGATCTCGACTGTCGCTTCGGCATCGGGATCGGGGCGCACCGCGACGTCCCCTCCCGGGTGGGCACTCTCGCCGAGGGGCCGGGGTGGTGGGCCGCGCGTGAGGCGATCGATGCCATCCACGCCGCGCAGGCGCGCACCATCCCGGGCGCCCGCACCTGGGTCGTCGCCGATGCCGGCGCGACGGTGGATGTCCGGATCGCCAATGCGTATCTCCTCGCTCGGGACCAACTCGTGACCGCGATGACGGCGCGCACTCGGCGACTCGCCTACGGCCGGATGCTCGGTGCGACGCAGTCGGAGCTCGCGGCCGCGGAGGGCATCACCCAGTCGGCGGTGTCCCAGGCCCTCGGCGCCGCCGGAGTCGCCGCCCTCGTCGAGGGATACGCGCAGCTGCGCGCGGACGCGTCGCCGACGTCCGAGGTCTGAGCCGCGCGGCGATCACCTCACCAGACCGCGAGCCAGACGACCCCCGCGACGGCGCACGCCCACAGCAGACTCGCCATCGTGCCGACGATGAACCTCTCGCGCGCGGCCGGTGTGGCCAGCTCCGTGAATCGTCCGACGCCCTTCAATGCCACGACGATGGCGACGGCGCCGGGGAAGCCGGCGAGGATGCCGAGGGCCGCGCACGCCCGCTCGAGGTAGCCGATCGTCGTGCCGCCGCGCAGGATCTCCTCTTCGCGGACCGCTGCGCTGTCGCGACCGGACATCATCTCGACGAGGATGCCGCCGCGTGGACCCTCCGCCGTGCGGCCGCCGTCGGCGATCGTGAGCACCCAGCGGGTGAACGGGTTGCCGCCGACGATGGCCAGCGCGGTGCCGAGGACGGCCAGCACAGCCGAGGCCAGGACGGGAAGGCGCGCCGGCAGGATGCTGAGAGCGACGAGCGCGAGCAGGACGATCGCCGCCGCGGCGATCAGAACCGGGCCCCGCGGGCGCCGCAGGGAGATCACGACGAGGATCAGGGCCGCGCACAGCGCGATGAAGAGCACGATGACGCCGATCAGCGTGACGATCGCCTGGGTGTCGGGATCCATGTCGTCAGTCTCCCACGGCGTCCTGACGTCGCAGCGGCGGCGCCACCGGCATGATCGGGGCGCGGCATCGGCCGCTGATAACCTGGGCGCGTGTCTGAAACCGTCTCCGTGAGTGCTCCCGCGCCCGCGCGTGCACTGGCTCCCGCCAACGACCCCTCGTTCGAGAACGTCTGGGACGAGATCGTCTGGCGAGGCCTGGTGCACGTGTCCACCGATCAGGACGCCCTGCGCGTTCTGCTGGCCGGCGAGCCCATCACGTATTACTGCGGCTTCGACCCGACGGCACCGAGCCTGCACCTGGGAAACCTCGTACAGCTGCTGCTGATGCGCCGTCTGCAGCTGGCTGGTCACCGCCCGCTCGGTCTCGTCGGCGGATCGACCGGACTCATCGGCGATCCCCGGCCCACGGCGGAGCGGACTCTCAACACGAAGGACACGGTCGCCGAGTGGGTGGGCAACCTGCGTGCCCAGGTCGAGCGCTACCTGAGCTTCGACGGCGACAACGCCGCGCGCATGGTCAACAACCTCGACTGGACGGCGCCGATGAGCGCCATCGACTTCCTCCGCGAGATCGGCAAGTACTACCGCGTCGGCACGATGCTGAAGAAGGATGCCGTCGCCGCGCGCCTGAACTCCGAAGCGGGCATCAGCTACACCGAGTTCAGCTACCAGATCCTGCAGGGGATGGACTACCTCGAGCTGCACCGCCAGTACGGCTGCGTGCTGCAGACGGGCGGGTCCGATCAGTGGGGCAACCTCACCAGCGGCACCGACCTCATCCACCGCGTCGAAGGGGTGTCGGTGCACGCCATCGGCACGCCCCTGATCACCAACAGCGACGGCACGAAGTTCGGCAAGAGCGAGGGCAACGCGATCTGGCTGGATGCCGAGATGTGCAGCCCGTACCGGATGTACCAGTTCTGGTTGAACACCGACGACGCCGATGTCATCGAGCGACTGAAGATCTTCACCTTCCTGACGCGCGCAGAGATCCAGCAGTACGAGGAGACGGTCGCGGCGGAGCCGTTCCGCCGTGCCGCGCAGAAGCGTCTCGCGCTCGAGGTGACGACGACCGTGCACGGGCCGGAGGCCACGGCCGCGGTGATCGCGGCATCCGAGGCCCTCTTCGGTGCCGGCGATCTCGGCGCCCTGGATGCCGCCACGCTGCGCACCGCGTTGGAAGAGCTGCCGCACGCGACGATCGTGGGGGGCACCACGGTCGCGCAGGCGCTGGTGGAGACGGGACTGTGTGCGAGCCTCAGCGAGGCACGGCGATCGATCGCGCAGGGCGGCGTCAGCCTCGACGGGACCAAGGTCGACGACGAGTCCGCCGCCATCACGGGGGCGCTGCCGGGCGGAGTCGCGGTGCTGCGCCGCGGCAAGAAGACGCTCGCCGGGCTCTTCGTCGCACCTGCGGCCTGACCCGGCTCGACACCGCGCCGGAGGCCGCATGCCGTTCACTGTCTCGCACGCCGTGGTGGCGTTGCCGTTCGTCCGCACGCCGCTGCTTCCGGCCGCGATCGCGATCGGCGCGATGACGCCGGATCTGCCGCTCTTCGTCCGCGGCACGCCCGTGTCGTACCAGCTCACTCATACGAATCTCGTGGTCTCGACGGCGATTGCCGCCGTGCTGACGGTCATCTGGTACGTCGTGCTGCGTCCCGCCGTGCGGTCGCTGTCGCCGCGATGGATCGCAGCTCGGGTGCCGGCCGCGTGGGACCGACCCGGTGTGCCGCAGTGGTGGTCGCGGCGTCCGGCGTGGCAGTCGGCGGCGCTCGCGGCCCTCTCGCTGTTGCTGGGGGTGGCCACCCACATCGCCTGGGATGCCTTCACGCACGAAGGGCGATGGGGAACCCGGCTGCTTCCCGCACTCGACGCGCAGTGGGGGCCGCTTCTGGGGCTCAAGTGGCTGCAGTACGGCTCCACTGCGTTCGGACTGATCGTGCTCGCTCTCGCCGCCGCGCTGTGGCTGCGTGGTCGCCGTGCGGAGTCGGCGACCACCGGCATCCCGCCGATCGTTCGATATCTGTGGTGGCTCTCGCTGCCCGTCGTGCTGCTGGCGGCATGGCTTCTCGGCCTCGCCGTCTACGGTCCTTTCACTCCGGCCTGGACGGTGCAGCACCTGGCGTATCGGGTGCTGCCGCCCGCCTGCGCCATCTGGGGTGCAGCCACCCTCGTGCTGTGCGCGGTCATCGCCGTCCGCGGGCGTCGCGCGGCGTGACGCGTTGCGCGTCACCGCGGTAATGTGAACGTGCACATCGAAGGCGAGGGCACCGTGTCGGCTGGCGAGGAGAAAGCACGCAGCGCGAGCATCCGCGATGTCGCGCGCGCCGCCGACGTCTCGTATCAGACCGTCTCACGCGTGCTGAACGGTCACCCGTCGATTCGACCCGAGACCAAGCAGCGGGTGCTCGATGCCATGGCCGACCTGCGCTACCGTCCGAATCAGGCGGCCCGCGCCCTCGTGACCAGCAGATCGCAGACGCTGGGGGTCGTGCTGGGCTCGCGGGGCGAGTACGGTCCGTCGTCCAGCCTGGCCGCCCTCGAGGATGCCGCGCGCGAGCGCGGGTACTGGGTGAACTCCGCCTACCTGCGCGACACCCGCCCGGAGACGATCGCCGCCGCCGTGGAACATCTGCGCCGACAGTCCGTCGAGGGCATCATCGTGCACGCCCCGCAGGTGCGGGTGTTCGATGTGCTCGCCGAGCTCGATGTCGACATCCCCTACCTCGGGCTGCACAGCGCCGAGCGGGGGATCGCCGAACTCGCGGAGGATCAGGTGCGCGGCGGCATGCTCGCCACCGAGCATCTGATCTCGCTGGGACACGCCGAGATCGTGCACGTGGCCGGTCCGCAGGATTGGATCGAGGCGGAGAGCCGCATGCAGGGCTACCTGCGCGCCCTCTCGGACGCCGATCTGCCGACGCGTCCGCCGATCCTCGGCGATTGGACCGCGGATTTCGGCTACCACGCCGCCGTGGAGCTCTCGCGCCGCCTCGACTTCACCGCCGTCTTCGCTGCGAACGACGCGATGGCACTCGGGATGATCCACGGCTTCCGCGATCTCGGCATCGACGTGCCGCGCCAGGTGAGCGTCGTCGGCTTCGACGACATCCCCCTCGCCGCGCATGCGTGGCCGCCGCTGACGACCGTCCATCAGCAGTTCGCGGGGCTGGGGGAGCGTGCCATGGCCGCTCTGCTGCGCGCGATCGGCGAGCCGGACGTGCCGACGGATGCCGTGAGCGGCATGAATCTGGAGCCCTCGCTCGTGGTGCGAGAGTCCTGCGCCGTCGCCATCACGGCGAAAAGATGACGCTTCGATAACGGCCCCCTCCCGTGATTGACAACCTCGTTCCGAGGGTGCACGATGTTCAAGCGATGTGAACGGTCACATTGAGCTTCGGAACGAAGCCCGCTCAACGAAGACAAGCTGACGACGAGGAGGTCGCGCACAATGCCGGATGCAGTGCCGATCCTGGAGATGCGCTCCATCACCAAGGAGTTCCCGGGTGTGAAAGCGCTCAGCGACGTGTCCATCACGGTCGCCGCGGGCGAAGTCCACGCGATCTGCGGCGAGAACGGCGCCGGTAAGTCCACGCTCATGAAGGTGCTCTCCGGGGTGTACCCGTACGGCACGTACAGCGGCGACATCTGGTACCGCGGCGAGGTCGTCCAGTTCAGGGACATCCGCGCGAGCGAGCACGCGGGCATCGCGATCATCCATCAGGAGCTGGCGCTGATCCCCGAACTCTCGGTGACGGAGAACATCTTCCTCGGCAACGAGATCGAGCGCGGCGGCGTCATCGACTGGGCACAGGCGCGGCTCCGAGCCGTCGATCTGCTGGCGCGCGTGGGACTGCGCGACGACCCCGACACGCAGATCAAGCATCTCGGTGTCGGCAAGCAGCAGCTGGTCGAGATCGCGAAGGCGCTCGCCAAGGACGTCAAGCTGCTCATCCTCGACGAGCCGACCGCCGCGCTGAACGAAGACGACTCGCAGCACCTGCTCGATCTGATCCTCTCGCTCAAGGGCAAGGGCATCACCTCGATCATCATCAGCCACAAGCTCAACGAGATCGAGCAGATCGCCGACTCCATCACGATCATCCGCGACGGCCGCACGATCGAGACCCTCGATGTCGCCTCCGGCACCGTCGACGAGGACCGCATCATCCGCGGCATGGTCGGCCGCTCGTTGGAGAGCCGGTTCCCGGACCGCACGCCGCACATCGGCGAGGTCTTCTTCGAGGTGCGCGACTGGACGGTGCGCCACCCGCAGATCCCCGAGCGGCTCGTCGCCAAGCACTCGAACCTCTACGTGCGTCGGGGCGAGATCGTCGGCATCGCCGGCCTCATGGGCGCGGGGCGCACCGAGCTCGCCATGAGCCTCTTCGGCCGCTCCTACGGCATCTACGAGTCGGGCCAGATCCTCATCGACGGCAAGGAAGTCGTCATCAAGGACGTCCAGTCCGCGATCGATCACGGCATGGCCTACGTCAGCGAAGACCGCAAGGTGCTCGGACTCAACCTTCTCGACACGATCAAGCGCTCCATCGTCGCGGCCAAGCTCAAGAAGATCGCGCGCAACGGCGTCATCGATCCGTACGCCGAGAACGACATCGCCGACGACTACCGCAAGAAGCTGCGCATCAAGACGCCGAGCGTCGATGTCGGCGTCTCGAAACTCTCCGGCGGCAACCAGCAGAAGGTCGTCCTGGCCAAGTGGATGTTCACAGACCCGGAGCTGCTGATCCTCGACGAGCCCACCCGCGGTATCGACGTGGGGGCCAAGTACGAGATCTACGCGATCGTCCAGCAGCTGGCCGCGCAGGGCAAGGGCGTGATCCTGATCTCCAGCGAGCTGCCCGAGCTGCTCGGCATCTCCGACCGCATCTACACGATCTTCGAGGGGCAGATCACCGATGACCTGCCCGTCGCCGACGCAACCCCCGAGAACCTCATGCGCAGCATGACCTCCGCACGACAGAAGGCACAACGATGAGCACCGAGACGGTACCCACCAAGCGTTCAGGCGGCATCTCCGACCTGAAGAAGATGTTCGGCGGGGGAACCTCCTCCCTCCGCCAGTTCGGCATCCTGGCGTCGCTGATCGCCATCATCCTGATCTTCCAGATCTGGACCGGGGGCACGACGCTGTCGCCGCAGAACCTCATCAACGTCGTCAGCCAGCAGTCCTACATCCTGATCCTCGCGATCGGCATGGTGATGGTCATCATCATGGGACACATCGACCTGTCCGTCGGCTCGGTCGCGGCTTTCGTGGGCATCATCGTCGCCAAGTCGATGAACGAGTGGAACACGCCGTGGCCCCTCGCGATCGCGATCGGTCTGGTCGTCGGTGCCCTCGTCGGTGCGTGGCAGGGCTTCTGGGTCGCCTATGTCGGCGTCCCCGCGTTCATCGTGACGCTGGCCGGCATGCTCATCTTCCGCGGCGGCAACCAGTGGATCGGCCAGTCGACCACCACGCCGGTGCCCCCGGAGTACAGCTACATCGGCTCCGGCTACCTGCCCGAACTTCCCATCGCGGTCGACTTCAACGTGCTCACCATGCTCTTGGGCCTCATCGGCGTCGCATGGATCGTCTACAACGAATGGCGGCTGCGTCGCCAGCAGGCGAAGATCGGCGCCGACTCGGCTCCGCTCTGGGTGTCGGGCGTGAAGGTCGTCATCCTCTCGGCCGCGATCCTCTGGGCCGCCTGGCTGTTCGCCACGGGACGCCCGGGCACGAGCTTCCCGATCTCGGGCGTGATCCTGCTGGTGCTCGTTGTGATCTACTCGTTCGTCACCAACCGCACGGTCTTCGGCCGACACATCTACGCCGTCGGTGGCAACCGCCTCGCCGCGGCCCTCTCGGGTGTCAAGGACCGCCGTGTCGACTTCTTCGTCATGATGAACATGTCGGTGCTCGCCGCCATCGCGGGCATGATCTACGTCGGCCGCGCCACGGCATCCGGGCCCCAGGACGGCAACGGCTGGGAGCTCGATGCGATCGCCGCGGTGTTCATCGGCGGCGCGGCCGTGTCGGGTGGTATCGGCACGGTGATCGGCTCGATCATCGGCGGCCTCGTCATGGCGTTCCTCAACAACGGGCTCCAGCTGATCGGCGCCGGCGCCGACTCGGTGTCGATCACGAAGGGGCTCGTCCTCCTGCTCGCGGTCGCCGTCGACGTGATCAGCAAGCGCCGCGGAGGCCCCTCCATCATCGGTCTGCTCACGCGTCGACGTGACCGGGCCGCCGTGGTGGTCACAGAAGTTCCCGCCGTCATTCCGACGTCGGGCACGAACGAGTCGAGCCAGCCGGCTGACCTCCCCAAACGGTAGGTCCGGGACCGACTCGCCTCACCCTCACCAGAGAAAGTGATGAATCAATGAAGAGAATCGCTCTTGCGGCAGCCTCCCTGGCCGCCGTCACGGCACTCGCGCTCACGGGCTGCTCGAGCTCCGGGCGCGGCGGCGACGCGACCGCATCGGCGGGCGCGGCGGCAGGCTTCGCGGCCGATGCCACCATCGGCATCGCGCTGCCGGACAAGACGTCGGAGAACTGGGTTCTCGCGGGCGGCCTGTTCGACTCCGGCCTGAAGGAGGCCGGCTTCAAGGCCGACGTGCAGTACGCCCCGGCGTCCAACACGGTCGCCGAACAGCAGAACCAGATCTCGGCCATGATCACCAACGGCGCCAAGGTCATCGTCATCGGCGCCAAGGACGGCAAGCAGCTCGGCACGCAGCTGCAGCAGGCGGCGGATGCCGGTGTCACGGTGATCGCCTACGACCGTCTCATCGAGAACACGCCGAACGTGAACTACTACGTCGCGTTCGACAACTTCAAGGTCGGCGAGCTGCAGGGTCAGGCGCTCCTCGACGGCCTGCAGAAGCGTTCGGGCCACGGCGCGCCGTGGAACGTCGAGCTGTTCTCCGGCTCGCCGGACGACGCCAACTCGGCGGTCTTCTTCAACGGCGCCATGAAGGTGCTGCAGCCGAAGATCGACGACGGCACCCTGAAGGTCGTGTCGGGTCAGACCGACATCCAGCAGACGGCGACCCAGGGCTGGAAGGCCGAGAACGCGCAGAGCCGTATGGACTCGCTGCTCGCGGCCAACTACACGTCGGCGACCATCGACGGCGTCCTCTCGCCGAACGACACGCTTGCTCGCGCCATCATCACCTCGGTGAAGCAGGCCGGAAAGAACATCTCGCAGTTCACCGTCACCGGTCAGGACTCCGAGGCCGAGTCGGTCAAGTCGATCATGGCGGGGGAGCAGTACTCCACCATCAACAAGGACACCTCGCTGCTGGTGGCCCAGACCATCAAGATGATCCAGTCGCTCCAGAAGGGCGAGACGCCTGAGGTCAACGACACCACCCAGTACAACAACGGTGTCAAGGTCGTCCCGGCGTACCTGCTGCCGCCGGTCATCGTCACCAAGGAGAACGCGGCCGAGGCTTACGCCAACAACCCCACCCTCCTGGCCCTCGTGAAGGCCGCGCAGTAAGCGACCCGCACGCCCACGACGGCCCCCGTTCTTCGGAGCGGGGGCCGTCGACGTGTCATCGGGGGAGCCAGACCGGATCGGCGGAGCCCCACGGTTCCGGCGGCGTGAACCTCGTCGGGGCTCCCGCGTAGGCCACGGCCGATCCGGCGGTGACGATGTCGTGGCCGTCGACGACGAACCGCTGGAGGTAGCGCGAAGGATCCGCCGGTTCGGCGAGCTGGCCCGCCCGATCCCGGGTCATGCCGAGCAGTTCCGCGGCGACGCGTCGGAGCGAGGTCTCGACGAGCCAGCTTCCTCCGACCTCGAGGCGACGACGCCTCGCCGCGATCACACCGGCGGCCAGTGCATAGCCCGCGGTGTGATCCAACGCCTGGGCGGGAAGCGCACCCGGGGTGATGCGGTCGCGGGATTCGATCCACGCGATGCCGGATGCCGCCTGCACGAGGCTGTCGAACCCGCGTCCGCCCTCGCGGCCCCATGCACTGAGTCTGGCCACGATGACGCTGGGATGCCGTGCGCATAGCGCTCGGGGGTCGAGCCCGAGCCGGGAGAGCGCCTCGGGGCGGTAGCCGAGAACGACGACGTCCGCGCCGGTGAGCAGACCGTCGAAGCGTCGCCGATCGTCGGCGGCATCGAGATCGAGGACAGCGCTGCGCTTGCCGTGACCGGTGTCCAGATGCTGCGCGGCGATCTCCGGCATCCGGGGCGGATCGATGCGGAGCACGTCGGCGCCGAGAAGTGCGAGTGTGCGGGTCGCCACCGGGCCCGCGATGACACGGGTGAGATCGAGCACGCGTACTCCGCGCAGGGGAGAGGAGGCGTCGACGGCAGTCGTGGCGATCGGGCCGTCCGCCACGCGGAGCACGGTGGCCAGAGGCGAAGCGCGAAGCCGACCGTCCGCGACGGGATCCTCGTGCCGCACCTCGACACACAGACCTCCGGCCCGCGTGATGATCCCGACGGCGTCGCGGGTGGACAGCGCGCTCAACCGTGCACGCGCGCGGTCGAGATCGTTTGCACCCGGCGCCGCGCCGGTGAGGCCGAGCACGTCGCGCAGCGCACGCTCGTGGTGCGGGTAGTTCGCATGCGTGCGCACCCAGCCGTCCCGTGTGCGGAAGAAACCCGACAGCGGGGCGAAGCCGATCTCCGCCTCGCCGTCTCGGCGGAACCACCGCTCGCTCGTGTACGCCATGGTGACCGCCTCGGCATCCACAGCCGTCACGGGTACGCGGACCAAGGTCGACGCCTCCGCGATGACGGCGGCGACGGCGTCGGTCGCAAGAGTGCCGACGGGCAGCCGCGCGCGCAGTGAACGAGGCTCCATGGGGAGAGCCTACGGTGACATCCCGAGCGCGACACGCCCGGGATGTGGGGGTGATTTGCCGGATGGTGGTGTGCCGCGTAAGTTATTACTTGTTCGCCCCACAGGGAAGAGCGAAGGGCCGGAAGGCCTCGCCCCCTCAAGCGGAGAACCGAACCCCATCCCAAACCTCTCGGTAGAGAGAACAGGACTTCTGGTCTAGGATGGAAACCTCCCTCCTGCACTCCGTTTCATTCGGAGGACGGTGGTGGGTTGTGGCAGTCGCGAAAGCTGTACTGCCGGCGTGGCAAGACTGTCACTCCAGTCGTGTTCCTTAGCGGGCGCGACGGCGGAGACACCTTGCCCGCGAAGAGAAGTCGCCCCGCGATGAAGGCCGAGAGGCCGGAGCACGGGAGCGTCCGATCCTTGAGAACTCAACAGCGTGCACTTGTCAAATGCCAAATTACCTCGTCCCTGCCTTTGTGGTGGGGTGAGATTCCTTTGGATCAAAGTCCGGTATTTCGGTGCCGGCATTATGGATTGTCAGTGATGGCATCCTTTTTGGTCAGTTTCGAACTCGCTGCATTGTCGTTTTCCCGATGGTGTATGCATTTTTTCTTTTTGGAGAGTTTGATCCTGGCTCAGGATGAACGCTGGCGGCGTGCTTAACACATGCAAGTCGAACGGTGAAGCTCAGCTTGCTGGGTGG
>NZ_CP022162.1:3117092-3158683 GCF_003293595.1 Microbacterium sp. PM5
TGTCGAAAGAGCTATCCATACTTCAGTGGTAGCACACCGCACGGCCAGACCTGGAGGAGAGAGATGAATATCAAGAGAGTCGCCGCCGTTGCGGGCTCGGTCGTCGTTGTCGCTGCGATCGTCGGCGGCGTGTACGCGGCCACCAGCGCCGTGCAGCGCCCCGCGGAGGAGGCGCCCACGATCGCCCCGATCATGCAGACCAGCACACCGTCGCCCACGCTCACCCCTTCGGCGACGCCGACACCCCCGCCGGTGGAGCAGGCGGTCGCGCCCGTGCCGGAACCGCCGGCCGAGGAGGCGCCCGTGGAGCAGCAGGTCGTCGAGGAGCAGGCGCCGGTCGAGCAGCCGGTGGAAGAGCCCGCCGCGCCGATCCGTTGCCCTGCAGGGTCGTCGGCGAACAGCAACGACGGAGTGAACGACACGTCCTGCTTCCCCGACATCTGCTTCAACATCGCGGTCCCTGACCCGGCGCACCCCGAGTGCGACGTCGCGTTCAAGCCATAGACTCCGGCTTATGGACCTGACCTCGTACCTCATCGCATCCGTGATCCTCGGAGCGGTCGGACTCGCCGCGCTCTACTTCGTCATCAAGGCGGCGGTCAAGAACGCGCTCCACGAGGACCGGCTCTTCCAGGCGAAGGTGCAGCAGTCGCGCGGGAAGTAGCGATCTGGCGGAGGATCCGGTGCGCGGTGATCGCGTCGTGCGCCTGCCCCTCCATCGTCGCCGCGGCACGCATGAGGAGCTGGAAATAGCGTGCCGGCGGGATGCCGAGCATCCGACGGATCTCGCCTTCGATGTCGCCCAGGCCGTCGGCGTGCGCAGCCTCGAAGTCGAGGAGCTGCTGGACGGTCGGGGCGGGCATGGGGATAGTCTGCGCGCGACCACCGACACGCCCCTAGGCTCCCGCCCATGGAGGACTACCTCGCCGAGCCGAGATGCCCCGAGTGCGGAACAGTGATGCACCGTGGATGGTCCGAGTACGTGTGTCGCGGGTGCGGCCACGTGGACCCGTCACCGTGGGCAGATAGGCCGGGCGGAGCCGACGAGCTGCCCGGCATCCGCGGCGGCTGATGTCCGCGGCGCGATCTACGCTCCCCGCATGTCCCGATCAGGCCTCAACCCCGACACCGCCCTCGACGTGCTCCTGTCCGCGATCTGCGGACGCAACCAGTACACCAAGGACCCCGCACCCGTCATCGACGAGCTGCACCAGGTCGCCGGGGATCGGCTCGACATCCTCGCGCGCGTCGCCGGCGGGTGGGCGGGCTTCTACGACAGCCCCCACACCGCGCCACTGTGCAACGCGCTGCTCCTGATCCCCGGCGCGCTCGAGTGTGTGGCCCTCGGTCGTGCCAGCCGCGAAGCGGGCTCGCATGGTGCGCCGCTCGTGCGGCCCGTCAGAGGCCAGGCGTTGGGACCCGGTTCATCACGGTCCTGAGCTTCGCCTGCGTGACCTCTTCCTCCAGCTCGTTGGCTGGCCAGTCACGCAGGGCAGCGACGACGATCGACCGGTGACGAATCGTCTCTACCGGTCGGCCCAGCTCACGCGCGGCACGGCGGGCGTCGCGACGCCACTCTTCGGCTTCGTCGTCGTCGACGATGCTGACCTGCACGCTGCCGTTCAGGCGGAGTTCCTTCTTGATCTGCTCAACACGGCCCATGGTGTGAGCGTACGGGTAGTGGGATCATCAGCGTCACGGGGGAACACAGAACGCCCCCGGCCTCTCCGAAGAGAAGCCGGGGGCTTTCGTGGTGCGGGGTCAGGCGTCGGGGATCGCGTCGACCAGCGCCGTCCGGTCACCACCATCAGCGATGAACGCCGCCGCGATCGACGCGACCTGAGCAGGAGCGTTCGCGAGACGCTGACGGCGCTCCTGCTCGGCGAGGACAGCGTTCAGGTGATCGGCGAGCTGCTCGTCAGTCATCGAGGACAGGTCAGGCATGGTGTCTCCTACGTGTTCGGGATCGTGCCGGAAGCGGTGCCGGGGAGTGTCGTCGGCCACGGGTCGGTCGTCATGAACACGATGTGCGCGTTCAGAACCTGTCCCGCCTGTGCGCCGTAAACCCGGAGTGTGCTGACTCCCACGAAGGCGCGACTGAGGTTCGATCCGATGAACATCGCGAAGTTGTGGTTCAGTTGCGATCGGAATCCCGTGGGCAGCAGCGTGAGGTCGACCGTCCCTGTCGGGCTACCGACCAGCGCCACATCCTGCAACGTGAGCGAAACCATGGCGCCGTAGCGGCGCAGGTAGATCGCTCCGCCGCTGACCACAGCCGAGTCCGCGACGCTTCGAATGCCCGTATCGCCGTAGATCAGCTGTTCGCGGTTGTTGAGGTCGTCCCAGGGGTAGATCGCGCGGCCTGCGGTCTGATCCACGCGCTGCGACGCCTGGGCGCGCCATGGCGTCCACCCGGTCGTCCCGATCCGTGAGCGCGAATACGCGACCCGTGACCCCTGGGAGCCGTCGTGAACGATCGGGTAGTACGTCTGCGTGATCCATCCGCCGTTCACGTTCGCGACGAGATTCACGTACAGCGTGCCCAGGTAGGTGGTCGGGTAGTTCAGAGCGAGCGACGCGGCGGACCCTTGACGGTAGACACCAGGGGTCACGATGGTGTTCAGGTCCGTCGTCCCCAGCGGCGAGCCCACGAACTGACCAGCAAGGGCGAGATCACGCGCCGCCTCCGCACCCGCCCGAGCTGTCTCAGCACCCGTCTGAGCGGTCTGCGCGGCGACGCGCGCTGCGTCGGCATCTGTCTTCGACAGCCCCGCCGCACTGGCCGATCCGGCCGCCGCAGAAGCGGAGCCTGCGGCGGCCGTCGCTGACGTCGCCGCGGCATCGGCGCTCGACGACGCGGCGGTCGCCTTGGTCGTCGCTGTCGCGGCACCCGTGGACGCCGTCGACGCAGATCCGGCAGCGGCCGACGCCGAGCCGCTCGCGGCCGTAGCGGCTACGCCCGCGGCATCAGCTGACCCTGCAGCGCTCGTCGCGGACGCCGAAGCGGTCGACGCGGACTCCGCCGCCGTGGACGCCGATCCGACCGCCTGATCCCGCAGCGCTGCGACGTCGTCGATCGCCGCTTCCCACGCCGCCACGACATCCGCCGTCGGGACGAACGTCGCCGGGTCGACCTGCTGCAACGCACCGAACGTGACCGAACCCGTCTCGGGGATCTCCGTGAACCGAGTGACCGTCACCCGGGAATGGTCCGACTGGATCGTCCACCGCACGCAGCACACGCCCCGCGTCGGCACCAGATCCAGCGTCCCCGGATCACCATCGACGATCGCCGCGGTGATCAGCGCCGGGAACACCACATCCGCGCCGTCGACGCGCGCCACAGGACCCGACCCCGCCCAGTACTCGACCATGACGACGCCGCTCGTGACCGCAGGGACACCGAGCGCCGTGTGCAGGCCGCGGAGGTTGACAACCGTCACGTCAGCCCTGCTTCGGCGTCGCGCCCAGACCCCAACGGGTCAGGAACGCGTTCACGGCCGGGATCGCCATGATCCGGGCGAGCGCCGTCGCCACGGCCGTCAGCAGCGTCGCCGCGCCGACCAGCCACAGCCGCAGCCCCTCGGGCATCTGCTCGCCGATCTCCTCCAAGATGATCTGGATGATCAGCGGCACGACGCCGACCAGCGTCACGAACGCGGGGATGCCGACCTGCACGAGAGTGCGCAGCGACGCCTTCCACGGATACGCGGTCTGCGTCGCGGCAGCACGGATTTCAGCACGAGTGGTCATGGTTACTCCTTTTTGTGGGGATTGCGGGTGTCTTCCAGCTCGGCGCGAAGCTCTTCGTCTGCCGCGGACAGCGCGAGGACCTTCTCCTCGATCGCATCCATCCGGCCATACAGGCCCTTCACGCCGATCTCGACGCGGTCGACGGCGTCCTTCGTGCTGGAACCGTCGTTGTTGTGGGTCTCGTGGTAGATACCGTCGACCTTGCCTTCGAGGCGATCGTGGCGCTTGTCGGCGGCTTCGGCGCGGGCATCCGCACGCTCGATGTACGAGGGAAGGCCCTGAACAGACGCCAAGATCTCGGCGGCGTTGATGATCCCCCGGGCGAAGGCGACAACGCCCCGCCACCCCTTCTTCCTGATGAACCAGAATCCGGCGCCCGCGGCCATTACCCACAAGAGCGCATCCCAGACGGACACGCTCTCCAGTAAGTCCACCAACCAGGACGGTGCTGTCAGGTTCACGAGATCTTCGACAGGACGCCGCTGATCAGCAGATCCATCTCCGCGACCGACATGCCACCAGCCTTCGACACGTCACCGCCGGCGATCTGCCACCGCATCCACCGGTTCAGGAGGTCAGCGGTCTGCCCGTTCAGGGCGACCCGACCTCGAGGGCCGATCGCGACCTGCTGCTGCTGCCCAGGCGCGTCGAGGTTGTAAATGATGCTGATGTTCGGCATGGGAAGAACTCCTGTCGGCTCCGGTTCGGGTTCGGTCTGCGGCGTGAACGGTTTTGATGCCGTCGCCGCCGTCTGGGTGGTTGTGATGGTCGCCGTGTTCTCGCCGTACGTGTACGACCAGCCCACGTACGCGACGATCCCGCGACGGCGTGCCGTCCAGGAGGCGACGTCGGTTTCGCCGAGGCAGATGCCCCAGTCCCACTCGTCCGCTTCGGGGTTCGTCATCACCGCGCGGCCGTCGCCGATGGCCAGGGCGACGTGGCCCCAGTCCTTGTAGACGCCGCTCAGGCGCGCGAAGTACGACCAGTGATGGAAAGCCCCCGCGGGGGCCGCGGACATGTCCGCCGAGACGATCTGGGAGGCCAGGCGTGCATCGGTGGCCGACGGGTACGCGCGGCGCACCGTCCCCGTGAGGCGGCAGACGAGGTAGGCAAACCCGGCGCAGCCGCCGTCCCAGTTCTCGGTGGGGTAGGCATCGGCCACTTCCGTGCGCAGAGGGACAAGATCCATCTGCGTCACCACCCGACGACGCGGTAGACGTACTTCAGGTTCGGCGTCGACGTGAGCGGCGAACCGTTCGACGCGTAAACCCGGAAATTCAGTTGCGTCAGCGACTGCGTCGCGTTGATGATCTCGGAGGTGGCGCCCAATGACGTGAAGTCGAAGCGGCGCACCTCGGCGAACAGAACCCCGTTCGGGAAGGCCGTCGGGTATGCGATGGAGGCATCGCCCGACCCGTTGGTAGCGACAAGGCCCGTGACGCCCATCTTCTCGATCAGGACCGCTCCCGCCGGCAGTGCGGGACCGAACAGCACGCCCGAGAACGTGGGCGTCGTGTTCACCCAGGACCCGGCGCGCCGACTCCAGGTCAGCCCCGCGTCGATCTGATAAGCGGTCGCGCCATCCGCAGGAGTCCACGCTGCGAGCTCAGCCGAGTTCCGAACGCAGACAGTCCCGCCCTCCGCGGACGTGTACTGGAACGTTTGCGTGATGGTAACGCCCGACGCATTCGTCGCAGTCTTGTTCGCCGGCATCTGCACCGTCGCCAGTTCGAGCGCTCCCGCAGGGAGCGAACTGCGCGCCGCGGCGAACGACGACGTCGACAGCGCCGCGCCGACGATCGTGGTGTTGCTTGCGTCAGTTCCCGGGGACGTCGACTCGTTCTGCTTGACGTAGATGACGTAGTAGTTCGTGCCAGACGTTGGCGACACCAGCGGTGACGGCAGCTGAATCGTCCCGTCGTTGGAAAGGAGGACAGGGCCGCCGAACTGCACCGCGGCAGCCTGAAACGCCGCGATGTCGACGTTCAGGTCCGCGCGAGCGGACACGAGCGCATTCAGATGCGCCGGGAACACTCCCGCGCGGACGGTGCCCGTCGTGTCGGTCTCGATGAGACCAGCGAGATCCTTCCGGGCCGCAGTCGTCGACGTGAGCCCGGTCACGCCGGGCCAGGAGGGCTGCAAGGTCATCAGATTCCTTCCTCAATACGAAGCACACGCTCGGTGAGCGCGTGAAGCTGTTCCTCAACTCGCTGCCGCGCGTCGCGCTCAGCTCGCGCCGCGGCGAGCAGCGGGACGACGAGCATCGTGTAGTTCACGGAGTCGGGACGCCCTTCGGCGTCGTAGTAGACCCACGGGGTCATGCCGGCGGAGTGGAGATCTTCGGCCATAAGGCCGTATTCGTCGGCGACGACGTAGTCGGGGCCGACGTACTCCTCAAAGTCGGGATCATCGCGCTTGCGGACCTCGGCGATGTAGTGGAAGACGAAAGGGACGACGCTCAGAAACTCGTCCAGGTCGATCTCCGCATCGGTGATGTCCTGCTTGTATCGCCGCGACGAGGATGTGTTGCCGAGGCGTCCTGTCCCGGTCTCGATCCACATCGAGTACCGCGGCGACGTGATCACATTCGTGACAGCATCCGGCGCGCGGAGCTGCCCGCCGACCTGGACATCACCGCTCGTTGTCACCGTCGCGGGAGAGATCGCGCCCGGGCTCGCGACCTTCGCGTCGATCTGCGCCTTCGTGTACGAGTTCACCGAGATCGCCGCCGTGACCGTCGACGTGATGTTGGCGATCGCTTCCTGCACCTGCGCCACCAGAGAGTTCACGCTCGTGCCGGTCGGGGTCTCCAGCTCGGCGAGGCGACGCTGCATCTCGCCGAGCAGTTTCATCAGATCGCCGTACTCACCCTGAGGCGGGGTCGTGTAGCCGCTACCCACCGATCTGCTCCATCGTCGTCAGGTCCACGGTGAGCCCTTCCGCGTTGCCCGCGATGCTTAGAATCCGTCGACGGCTCCGCTTCACGCCTTCAACCAGGTAGGGGTCGCCGACGCCCTTCGCAGGGTCGTACGGGGGAATGGTGATGTCGCACCAGTCGCCCTCCCAGTACGCGCCGAGGAACGGCTGCCGCGCGGCCTCAGTCGTGAACTCCCACGTCTCGTAGGGTGCACGGCCGGCGGCGGTAGCTTGGCGCGCGTAGCCGTCGAGAGTGGTCTGCACAGCAACGGTCGAATGGGAGGCGTCCAGGGCCTCGAGCATCGGGAAGCCGAGGTCGAGGAGCGTCGTGTCAGTCGAGCGGGAGACGAGCACCGAGTCGACGGTGCGGCCAGCGGTGGCCCATGCGAGGGACGCGAGGCGTTCCCCGTCGACCTTCACCTGAAATCGTGACGTCGGGACACCGGGCATTCCGATGGTCCACGCGTGGCCCGCGTCGTCGGCCAGCAGCCGTGACGCGTCGGTGCCGGTCTGCAGTAGCCATTCGACGCCGAGCCGGTCGCCGGTGAATCGCGGCTTGAACCGGATGTCGGGACCGTCTTCGAGCTGCGCCATCTGGGAGAGCAGGGTGCCGATGTTCTTGAAGTCGACTCCGTCATGGTTGCGCTCGTGCACGCCAGCCCGGTCCGCTTCGAACACGACTGGGACCGCACCTCCGGTCCATGCCTGCGCCTGCTGTACCCACCGTTTCGCGATGGTCCCGTACTCCAGGTTCGAAAGGTACGTGCCGAGTGCAGTGTTGACCATCGTCTTGCCGGCCGCCGACGGGTCGGGCAGGATGAACGTCCCTGGGTTGACGGCCGCCGCGGCGACGGGCAACAGGAACCGGTGGTCGAAGTACGACCACAGGCCGAGCGCGGCTACCGTGAGGGTCTTCCGGTCGCGGTCGTACAGATGTGACCAGATCGGTCCCGCGCCGAGGATCGTGTCGCCTGCGGCGACCGCGAGGACCGTCCGCCCCGGGGTCATCGTCTGTCGCGGGTTCAGCGCGATCGTCGCCGGGTCCTGCATGTCCAGGATCGCCGTCAAGCGTTCGGGCTCGTTGAGCGCGCGTGACCACGTCGACGAGCTCATGACCTTGATGTCGAGGACCTGCCGCCCTGTGCGGAGGTCAGCGATGAACCAACGGAGCATGCTCACCTCCTAGTTCGCGTCGGACCACGTGGCCGTCAGCAGGGGCGAGCCGACCTGCGTGCCGAGCGGGTTGAACTGGACGATCGCCGTCGACCGGGCGGCGATCAGGAAGCCTGACCACTCCCGGCGGGTCATGAACCCCGTGATGTCGTTCGCTGGGGTGTCAAGGTACGCGCGGGTCAGCGCCGCATCGAAGACCGCCACCGACCCGGCGGGGATGATCCGTTCGAGGCGAAGCGTGCTGCCTGTGGTGATCTCGACGAGCTCGACACCATCAACACCGCCGGCGACGCTCAGCAGGAGAGGCGTCGCCTCCGAGCCGCCGTTCGCCGCCGACAAGCGGCCCGGGTTACCCCCGGTGCCCCAGTCCGCGGGCCACACCTGCGGCCACGGCTGCCCAGTCCCGCCCGATGGTGGGACTGTCGATGCCGACTGCGTCGGCCCGTACATGAGCGGGTCCGTCGCGGTGAGCACGAGCTGGAAGTCGGCGAGCAGAGCGCCCGGGTTCGGGGCGGGGACGAACCGTCGCACCGACACCATCCGCGACGAGACGCCCAGATCGTCGGAGACCGTGACGCGCACCGGCAGGCCGCCCGAAAGCGTCGACCGGAGGTCCCGGAGCATCGCTGCCCAGCTCGGGCCGCGGAACCGGCCGTTGAGGTTCAGCGGGAGAGCTGACCGCCAGTCCCGGTCGATGCCGAACGCGCCAGGCGCCGACGGGCGCTCCCGGATCTCGGTCTTCGAATCGGAGATCGAGTACCAGTCCTGAAAGAACTGCTGCCCGGCCTGGTAGAACCCGTCTCGGCCCTGATTCTCGGCGTAGAGCGTGATGGACCCGTGGTCGGATGCGAGGGTGATCGTCGTCACTTCGCCTTCACCCCCACCAGCGCGCGGGCGACCTCGCCGCCGACGATCATCCCGAGCACTCGCGGGTCTTCCTGCTGCACGCCGGCGACGTGGAAGTGCTGCTCGACGACGCGCTCCTGCGGGGCGGGCGCCGGGGTTGCAGTGATCGACGTCGGCGACGGGGTGAACCCGGCGTTGATCTGCTTCAGCAGCGTCCGGTTCCTGTCGGCCTGACCGAACACATTCCCGACGACCTCCTCACCGTGCGCGAGACGGTACATGCCAGCCGAGTCGGACCCGGCAGTGCCGCGACCCGTGACCGTCCCGCCGCCACCGTTCGCCAGCCCTCGCGCCGTGCCGCCGTTCGCGAACGCGACCTTGTAGCCGCCGGTCGTGGCGATGTTGTCGGCTCCGTGAAGCTGCACCGCGATGCTGATGTTCCGGTTGATGCCGTCGAGCAGCTGCTTCAACCCCTGAATCTCAGCTTTCGCCTCGTCGGCGTCGACCTCGACCTTCGTCTTCGGCACCTCCGCGGGGATCTGGAACAGCTTGTCGATGAACGCCTGCACCTGGTCCCGGTCCTCGCCGAGCTCGACGGCGTGCTCGATGATCGCCGTCTTCATGTCGATGAGCTTCTGGCGGGCCTCATCCGACGATGCGCCGTTGTCGCGGTACGCCTGAGCGGCATCCTGCGCGGCCTGCACCGACGAGATCAGCTCCCCACGGTTCGCTACCGCCGCGGCCGACATGCCCTCGAGCGATGTCGTCGCCCGGTTCACGTCCTTACCGGTCTTGTCGATGTGGGCGCCCATGTTCGCGAGCGACGAGTCGAAACGGTTCTGTGCCTGCTCCGCACTGATGGTCTTGCCGTTCAGCAGGTCCAGCGACGCCCGGAGGAGCCCGGCGGCGTCGTTCTGGAGGTACATCTGCGCGGTCGCCTTCTCCGTTGACGCCTTCATGTCGTCCTGGCCGTTGCGGGCCGCCTGCAGCGCGCCCACGCTGATGCCGAGGGATGCGGCGACGGCCTCGTCGGCGCGCTGCTGCGCCTGCGACGCGCCGGTGACCTGCGTGAGCATCCCGTGGAGGTCGTTGTATTGGTCGACCTGCCCCTTGATCGCGGCGGAGTTCGTGTCGATGCCCTGCGTGAGGGTGGTGACGGCGAGGGTGTAGTCGACCAGGTCGAGGCCGGTCCTCTGGAGTTGAGCGCGCTGCTTCTCCGACCCGTTCTCGCCGGTGGCCATCGCGTCGTTGAGGCGCTTCTGCGCTGCGGCGTTGCCGAGGGTCGCTTCGAGCACATCCTGCGTGGACAGCTTGAGGCGCTTCGCGGCGTCGATCACGCCGTCGTCGATGAGCTTCTGCGCGGCCTTCGCGCGCACGTTCTCGCCGATCGCGCCGGTGTCGGCATCGACGGCGGCCGTGTAGTCCTGCATGGCCCGGGTCGCACCGGAGTTGTTGGCCATGACGACGGCGAAGATGCCGGCGAGGGCGGACAGGCCCGCAACGATCCAGCCGATCGGTCCCGTCGCGATGGTCGTCGCCGCTCCGACAGCGCCCATCTGCACGGCGATGGCCGACAGCATCGGCGCGACGAATCCCCACGCCTTGAACCCGATCGCACCCCACGTGAGCGTGACGATGAGCTGCGACAGCACATCGACGGGGATCGCCTCGATCGTCTCCGCAACACCGGTGAGAACGGCGAGACCGATCGTGCCGAGCGGAGCGAGGGCCTCCAGGATGTGCATGATCGACGAGGCGAGCGCGCCGAGCGCCTCCGTCACCTTCGGGAGCATCGACAGGGCGTACCCGCCGAACTTCTCGATCCCGCTGCCTTCGGTCCACTGCTGGAAGCCCTGCATGAGGGAGCGCACGTACACCGCGGCGGTCAGGAACAGCGGGTTCAGGACGCGGAGGGAGTTGATGGTGCCCGAGTATGCGGCGGCGCCCGCCTCGCCCAGCAGCGACGAGAACTGCGCGGTCTGCGTGTTCAGCATCGGCATGGCCGCGTTGGTCTCCGCGACAACGCGGCGGAACGAACCGAGCATCGCGACTGCGGAAGTCTGCGACAGACCCGACAGGGAGCCTTTCAGACTGTCGAGGCCGGACCGGTACGCCTGGCCGACGTCGGAGCCGCGCTTCATCTCCTGGTTGATGCCGAAGAGCGCCGCGACACCAGCGACGCCGAGGCCGAGGAAACCGCCAGCGAGCCCGATCGTCGCCGCGCCGACGGGCGCGAGGAGCGGCACGAGGAGGGCGACGGCCGTCGCGATCGCACCGATGCGGGTGACGCTTGTCTTGTTCGCCTCGTTCGCCTTGACGGTCGCAGCGGCCTCACGGTCCGCGGCAGCGGCGTTCGCCTGTCGCGCGGCGGCGAGAGCCAGCTCCGACGCGATCACCTTGTCGTTCGCGGAGTCCAGACGCTTCACCGCTTCGGAGAGAGCGAGCTGCGCGGACGCGTACCGCGACCCCGTCGTGATGCCCTTCTCCTCCAGCTCGTTCAGCCGCATCTGCGCGAGCGCGGCGCGCGCGTAGGCGGTGTCGGCGGCGGACATCGCCGCAGTGAGACGGGTCTGCGCGGTCGCGACCTTCCCCTGCGTGCCGGCGAGCTTGCCGGTGCTGCCGTCCACGGCGTCGACAGCGGCCTTCGTCGCGGCCATCTTCGCCGTGACCGCCGCCGCGTTGTCGTTGATGTGGATGTCGGGGCGCAGCGCGCCGAGCTCGCGCGCATCCTCCTTCGTCTGAGCGACCGCAGCCTTCCACTCAGCTCGATCGGCGCGGATCTTCGCGACGATCGAGCCGACGGTGGTGGGTCCCTCATTCACTCGGCACCTCCGGCTTGTCTCGGGGCGCGAAGAAGCGCGCGAGGGGCGTGTCGGTGGACAGGAGATGGCTCAGGCGGACGTTGAACCAGCGCCAGCTCTTGCGATGCCAGATCTCTTCGAGGTCGACGCCGAGCACAGAGTGGAAGGTGAACTCGACGAGGGTCCACTGCTGCAGCACGTCATGCCACGAGACAGCGCGGCCCTTCTCCTCCAGCACGCCGGAGGGGACGTCGTATCCCTCGTACAGGCCCGTCAGCGGGTCTTTTTCGCCCCACCCGTACTGTTCGATCGCCTCGAGGCCCGATTCGGGGCCGACTTGCGGCGCAGGTACTCCGCCAGCGCTTTTGGGTCGCCACCGGTCTCCCACATGACGGTCGCGTACTCGCGGCCGAACTGGAAGTCGGCCATCACGGTCGCGGCGACGCGGCTCGCGAACACCATCGGGACGCCGTCGGCGACCATTTCGTCCCACATGCTGCCGAGCAGCTCGGGCCACAGCTCGGCGGTGGACAGGTCGGGGCTCTCGCCCTCGTTGAGGATGCCGTTGAGGCGGAGGCCCATCGTGATCGACACCTCGGGGGCGGTGTAGGTGCGCCCGTTGTAGGGGAAGATCAGCGGGCCAGCAGCGAAGTCGGTGAACTCGCGCAGTTCGGTCATGATTCGGGGACCTTTCTCTGGGGATGGCCCGGCCGCACGCATCCCCTACGTGCGGCCGGGAGTGGGTTACGCGCCGCGCGTGTAGCCGAACGCGGTCGAGGCGCCGGCACCGTTCGTGACGGTGATGTTCGCGGCGCCCGCGGAGCCGGCGGGCATGACCGCGACGATCGTGTTGTCGGACACGACGATGTAGCTCGTCGCGTTGGTCGCGCCGAACTTGACCCCTGTCGCGCCCGTGACGCCGCCGAAGCCGGAGCCGGTGATGTTGACGATTCCGCCCTGCGAGACCGCCGACGGGGTCGCCGAGACGATCACCGGGACGGCTGCCGCCGCGAAGGGGTTCGCGATCGCGGAGAGGGTGCCGTCACCGGTGAGAGTGCAGGTGATCTCGTCGAGGTCCGCGACACCGGTCTTCGACGGCACCCAGCCGACGATCGCGACGCCCTGGAACGCCTCCGGCGCGCCATTGCGGTCGTACCAGCGGACATTGATGCGGCCAGCGTCGCCGAATCCGAGCTGCTTGCTGCGGACCAGCTCCTGGCCGGGGTCGAACACGCCGGCGGTCGTCTTGCGGAGCGCCTTGATCGTCGCGACCCACGCCTGCATGGTCTTCTCGAACGCCGACCATCCGCCCGTGTCGTAGTCGTCCGCGGCCTGGAGGTTCGGGGTGATGGGCGGGTTGAAGTCGTTGATCCCCTTGAACGGGACCCACGAGTTCGGGGTAGCGAGGTCCGAGACGTCGACCTTCATTCGACGTGCGAGAGCGGTGGGCATGATGGCCTCCTAAAGGCATCGGGGCAGGGTTGAAGCCCCTCACCGGCTCGGTTCGGGGTCGGGCACCCGTCCAGGTGGGCGGGTGGTCTGTTACCAGGCGCCGCCAGCAGGGCGGAGCGGTGTCGGGGCGGCGTCGACGTCGAGGTAGTACTGGTCGGCGCGCTCGGTGCGGTAGTTGCCGTCCTCGCCCATCGGGGCGGAGATCCGGCGGAGGCACTGGACGATGACCTGGCTGCCGATGAGCCAGTTCGTGCGGCCGTGGAGGACGTCGAAGATCGGGTCGAGGAGGTCGTCGACGTCGAGCGGATCGTTGCGGGCGCCGCGGCCACGGACCTGCAGCATTTTCGACCCGAGCGGCATCAACGGATCGTCGGCTGTGGGGACGAGCGTGAGGGTGACGACGCGGTCGGGGTTGTCCGGCATCCGCTTCACGAGGATGCCTGTCTGCGCAGAGGTGTAGATGCCAGCCGGGTTCCAGGTGAGGCCGACGCCCGCGCCTGCGAGGAACTCGGCGATGCCGGTGAGCAGTTCCTTCGTGGAAGCCATCAGAACGCCTCCCCGAGAGTGTCAGCGATGATGTCGAGGACCTTGCCCGCTTCGGTGCGCATCGGCTGCTCGAGGTACAGAGCCTGCCCCTTCGTGTGCTTCCAGGTCAGCTCGAAGTGCTGTCGGCGGGCGTAGGGGCCAGCGAAGGAGAGCTGCGCCTCATCGCCGTGGACCGTGACGTCCGCGGACCCAACGAGGTGCCCATCGCGGACAGGCGTCAGCTCGGTCGACACGGTGCGGACGTGTTCCATGCCGCGGCCGACGGCGACGGGGATCAGGTCGTCGAGCTGCTCGTCGACCAGCTCCAGCTTCGCGATGAAGTCGCCCTCCTCGTCAGCCACGGGGCCTCCTATGTGAGCGCGACCTGGATGTGGTCGGGGAGTTCGAGGTCGCCGGAGTCGTTCAGCGCGACGGTGAGAACGTGAGAGGTGGCGCCGCGGTAGGTCACGCGGGAGCCAGGGAGGAACAGGTCGGCCGCTTCGGGGCGGCCGTAAACGGTGGACTCGGAGATGACCTCAGCCCCGTTCGCGTCGCGGACCATGCGCCGCTTCTGCTCCACGAACACGCCCGTGTCGGGCGGGGTGAGGATGACGGGGGCGGCGAAGAGCTCGCGGCCGTACCCGTCGGTGCCGGTGAGCGTTTCAACGGTCACCGTGTGGACGTAGAAGTCGTCGAGCTCGCTCATCCGTACGGCACCGGGCTCACGCCGAGGAGGTTCCGCTGCTGGAGGAAACGCACCGCCTCGGGGACGAGGGACGTGTACGCGGCGGCGCGAGCCTTCACCGTCGACTGCACCTCGGCGTCGGAGTACTCGATAGCGCCGGACGCGAGCCGCTTCGACTTCACCGCCTTGGACGACTGCTGCACACCACCCGTCGCCGGGTCGATGCCGAGCGCAACCCACGCGGCGGCCTGAATGCAGACAGCGTCGCGGAGCGCGTTGCGGACGATCGGGTCGGTGGCGACACCGGTCGCCGGGTCGACGGTGTAGATGTTGCCCTCGGTCGCTTCGAGGACGAGGGAAGTGCACCCGCGGAGGATCGCGGCGGCGTTGGCCGGCGCGGCCGTCTTCGTCCAGTCGGTGTAGTCCGCGGCCGTCGCGAGCGACGTCGGCACGACGAACGGGGCGCCGTAGAACATGCTCACGTTGCCTCCTCGGTGTGGAGGGGTGAGGCGGCGCACGAGAGCACGCCGCCTCACCCGTTGTTCAGTTGTCGGTCCCGAACTTCTCGATCAGGTCCGTCTTCGTGAGCGCCTCAGCGTCGTCGGGGGTCATGCCGTTCTTCACGGCCCAACCCACCCACGTCTTCTTGTTGGCGTTCAGCGCGGGCCGCTCCTCCGGGAGAGCCGCCACTTCGGGCGACTCCTCCTCAGGGACGTAGGGGTCGCCGTCGAGGTTCGCGACCCGACGGAGATACCCCTTCGTGAGCTGGTCTGCCAGGGCCTCGTGGAGGGGCAGATCGAGCTTGAACGGAAGACCCGCGAAACCCTGCACGTAGATGAAGGGCTTCTCCTCGGTCTCGACCGCGACCTCGGGCGCGGTGTCGGGCGCTTCGACCGTTCCCTCCTCGGGCTCGGCCGGCTGGTTCTCGGTCTCGTCGGCCATGATCAGCCCACGTACCGTCCGTCGATCGCGATGGCGGTGATCGTCATGATCACCGACGTCTCGATCGCGAGGGAACCGTCCGGCTGCTGGAACCGAGCGGACTCGAGGGGACCGATCCAGCGGGTCGCACCGTTCGCGACCGTGTCGACCAGGGAGCCCTGGCCGGACGCGATCGCCGACGGCTGGGAGCCCGCGAGGACGGTGACGGTGCCGGAACCGCCCGACGCGTTCGACACGCGCAGGAGGAGCTGCTTGCCGCCCTGGTAGGGGACCGCGAAGCCGTTGCCGGCGCCCGCGACGGACGCGGTGCCCGCCGGGTCGGCGTTGCCCGCGTTCGGAGTGATGGTGGTGGGGTTGAGAGCTGCACGAGCCATCGGTCAGCGCTCCTTTCTCAGGCCGTGACCGTGACGAGCGCGCTCGCCAGCGAGTCGGGACGGACGTTCTTCGCGCCGTAGAGCATGAGGCCCTTCACCGCGTCGGAGAACGAGGACTGGGGCCGGTACGCCTCGGTCTTGTTGATCTGCTCCGCGAAGGTGATCGCACGGTCGTTGCCGGCGATGATCGCGAACTCCTGGCCCGTGGTGTTCGGGGCGTTGTTCGTGATCAGGATGTCGAAGCCGGCGGCGCGGCCGACCATGCCGTTGCGGAGGCCTTCGCTGGTGCCCGACTCGTTGACCTTGATGAAGCGGGGGTCGCGGAGGAGGACGCCGTGGAGGTCGGGGGTGATCGCGACGGAGCGGCCCTGGGTGGCGACGTTGGCCTTGTCGAGCTGGACCTTCAGCGGGACGAGCACGTTGTCGTACGCCTGGGTCGGCGTCGCGATGCTGACCGTCTTGGAGCCGAGCTGGTTGGCGGCCTGGATGCTCGTGAAGAAGGAGGCGATGTACTGGTCGATCACGTCGGCCAGCGCGTAGCCCGCTTCGTCCTTGAGCTGCTCCATGATGCCGCCCTTCGCCTGGCGCTTGTCGACGTCGTCGATCTGCACCGCGAAGAACTTGGACTGGTCGATCACGAGCGTGCGCTGCGTGTCGGCGACGGTCTCCGGGGAGATGACCGTCTGGCCGGGCACGTAGTTGCCGATCGTGGGGCGGCCGACGGAGGTGATGCGGACGGTGTCGCCCGCTTCCGCGATCTCACCCTCGTAGTCGCGGTTGCAGAACGCCGTGTAGACGAGCTGCTTCCGCAGGGCGACCAGGAGCAGGGCGCTCCAGATCTCCGGCTTGAACTTGTTGAAAGCCACGGGGCTCTCCTTTCAGGGTTAGGTGAGCAGGCTCTTCAGGAGTCCCTTTTCGTAGGCCTCCGCGATCTGCTCGGGGGTCATCTGCGCAAGCTGCGCGTCGGTGATCTGTCCCTGCTCGCCGGGCCCGCCGGGAGTTTCGACAGTGCTCGCGCCGACCGCCCGGGTCGCCTTGAGGGTCTGGTCTGCCGTGACGGCCGCGTCGATCGCGGCCTTGATCGCGGCACCATCGGACGGGTCGATCCCGGCGATGGAAGTGAGGAACGATGCCCGGTCGAGGAGCTTCGCGGGGTCTGCGCCGGCCGCCGAAGCGCCCTTGAACACCGCGAGCTCGCGCGCCGAGTTGAGGGCATCCTGCTGCGCCTTCGTGAGGTTCGCGGCCAGCGCGGCAGGGTCGGTCGCGGCATCCGGCTTGAGGCCGAGCGCCACGGCGATCTTGTCGCCGAACTCCTGCTGCGCCTTCGTCGCGGCGTCCTTCGCGGCCGTACGGTAGTCGCCGGCCTCCTTGCGGGCGTCGCGGATGATCTTCTGCGCCCAGTCGGGGAGGTCCTCGACCTTCTCGGCCGGGTTCGACGCGGGGGCCGCGGGCGCCGCCGGCTCAGAGGGCGCGGCAGGAGCGGCCGGAGCGGCGGGCTCCTGGCCAGGCGTCGGAGCGGGTGCGGGTGCGGGCGTGCCGCCGGATGCGCCGGCGTCGTTCAGCATCAGGAACGGGGGCAGCGTGGGTCGGATGAACATGGGTGGGTCTCCTTCTGAGCGCCAGGCTCGTCAGTGGTGGGGATGGCTCCGCGGGTCAGGCGGAGAAGATCGCCTTGCCGGCCCACATGAGGGCCTCTTCGAGATGGGTGAGCGCGAGGGACTTCTCGCGAGAGTCGGCGATGTTGCCGTCGATGAAGTGGCCGATGTTCGCGAGCGCGCCGCGCAGGTGCGCCTGCGTCGCGAGTTCCTCGTCGGAGGGCTTGCCGTTCTGCGCGATCTGGAAGCGTGCCTCGATCGCGTTCGTCGCGGCCGCGCCTTCGCGCGGAGTGGTACGAAGTGCCATGTCGTGCTCCTTCTTGGGGATGGCCCGGCTCACCGGATGGGAGTCGGGAGCTTGATGCGCGCGTCGGCGAGGTCGAGCTGCTCACGACGCGACTGCCGGGCGAAGCCGGTCTCCTTGACGAACTCGCGAACCGTCGCCTGCCGACGACGGACCTGTGCGTGGGCATCGGCCGCGGCCTCCGGGGATGCCGCATACTCGAGCTGCCGCTTCGCCTTCCGCACGTCCAGTTCGAGACGCCGCTGCTTCTGGGACAGGTCGTAGAGCCGCTGATCCTCCGCCGTCCACTCGCGCGGAGGCGGGAGGACCGTCACGCCCGGGAACACCGCCGTGAGGGGGTGCTTGCAGTTCGGGTGGAACAGGCCCGCCGCGACCGCCTCGGCGATCGTCCCGTCGACGTGGATCGTCGGGTTCGGGATCTCGCGAGCCGTGAGCACACGCCCCTGCCAGGGGAAGCACTTCGGGCACGGGTGGCCGCTGTCAGGGACGGTGAAGTACTCGACCCCGAGCGCCTGCATGCGGGCCAGGTGGGAGTCGTTGAAGGCGCGTTGAGCTGCGGTGCGGACCGCCATCTCCACGTACGCCGACAGGGACCAGTTCCGGCCCGACTTGTCCGTGAACCCAGTGATGCCCTGCGACACGAACACCCGCCACGCCATCGCCTGCGCCTGCGCGGGAGTGATGTCGTTGTCGATGACCTGGTAGATCGCACCGTGCGGGGCGATCGCCTTGTACACGTCATCGGGGAGACGAGTGATGCGGGTGCGGACGTCGGCGAGCTCCGACACGATGTCGTCACGGATCGCCTGCGCGGCCCGCTCACCGTGCGGCAGTGACAGGTCGAACGGCTCATCACCGAACCGCATCCACCGGTCACCACCAGCAGACCCGCCACCGCCCGCACCGCTCGTCGACGGCAGTCGGACGGCGACCTGGCTGCCGACGTCAGCGATCGCCGCAGCGGCACCGTCACGGGCGGCGGAGTCCAGCATCCGCACCGCGATACCGGCCGTGCGGGAGTCGAGACGGTTCAGGATGCGCCGCACCAGCGTGCGGGCCTTCACGATCAGCAGTTGCCGACCCTCAAGATCGGGGGTCGTGCGGCGGATGATCGCGGTCAGCCCTGCGAGGAGGTCCTGCTCAGCGAGGATGTACGCGGCGACCAGCGCGGCGACGAGCCGCTCAGTGCTGCTGCTGTCCTGGCTGCTCGTCACCGTCGGGCTCCTCGTACGGGCTCATCTGCGGGTCGGCCGCCGTGTGGCCGAACTCCTCACGGATGCGCTCCACCTCGTCGCTGATCTGCTTCTCGTCCCAGTCGGGGTGCAGCATCGCGACGCGCTCCTCGACGGATGCCGACTCCGAGGCGTACAGGGCCTGCACGGTCTGCGCGAGACGCAGCTGCGACTCCTGCACGCCGTCGGAGAACTCGACCGTCAGATCCGTCACGACGTTCGGCCGACCGAAGAACACCCGGTCCACTTCGAGGAGCTTCGTGATGTGCTCCAGCAGCGCCGGCTGCCAGTTGCGGATCTTCCGCGCGCGGGTCATCAGCGAACGGCGTTCACGTGCTTCGATCTCCGTCGCCGTCCGGTCCCCGCCCTCAGCGTCGTCCGCGCCGAACGTGGACTGCGAGTAGCCGGCCATCTGCAGGATCTGCTCGATCAGCTCATCCGCGGTCGCCTTGTACCCCGCCGGATCGAAGTCCGGCTGCAGCACCTGGACACGGTCAGCCATCGACATGGGCTTCTCGCCCGACGAGCCCGACATGCCGGTCTCGACATACGTCTCCTGGTCGACGTTCAAGACAGCCGCCTGACCAGGGCCCATGTTCTTCGCCAGCTCCTTCGAGTACAGGACGCGGGCGCGGGCTGCGCGGCGGGCGCGCATCCAGTCCGACATCGTCTCGGAGAGCTGGTCCATGAGGTGCTCGACACCGTCAAGGTCGGAGCGGCCGAGGTTCTTCCCGAGCGGGTCGTGCCGCCACATGCGGTTCGGGATCTGGTTCGGGATGTACTGCACCGCCAGGCCTGGGGACCGAGTGTCGATCGTGCCTTCGAGGTCGAGGTCCTCGTGGATCGCGAGAGGCTTCGTTTCCGGGCGAGCGGTGAGACTGATGCGGCTGCCCAAGGTTCCCTCGTCGCCTTCGTACAGGCCGTGGAGGATCACACCGACGCCGAGCGGGCCCAGCTCGTGGCGTTCGAGGTGCCGGTAGACACGCTTCCCGTTGCGGGCGACGACCGCCCAGAACGTGACGGCCGTCAGCTTCCCGAACTTGAACTCGGGAATCGCCTCATCGGCGTCCTTCACCGTCGTGAACGGGCCGTCCGGGTTCACTGTGTCGTCCCACGTGACCCGCAGGTAGGAGCCGCCGAGCGCAGCGCCCATCTCCGCGGCCTCGGCCATGCGGGTGTGGAACGCGTCGTCGAGCAGCTCCTCGAGCCGCTCCTGCGTGGTCGTGTCGCTCACGGCCGCAGTGATCGGGTCGGAGAACAGCAGATCCGAGGACGCCTGGCAGATGTTCGCCGCGATCGGGACGGGGAGCTTCGTGTTCGGCTGCCCCGCCGTCGACGGTGTGCCGATGAACCAGCGGATCGGGCCGAGGGAGTGGACCTTCACGCCGCCCTGGTCGGATGCGAAGAACCCGAGGCCGTCGTTCAGCTTCCCGCCGCCGTACGCGGCCTGCAGCATGGACAGGTCGTTCGACCACCAGGCGCCCCACCGTTGCATCGACGGGAGCAGGTTGGCGACGTTCTTCGGGGGCCACGGGTTGACGGAGTCGGAGACGGGCAGCGCCACGGTGGCCTCCTTCTCGGGTGGGTGTGTTCGGGAGGGGCGCAGTGCCGCCTAGCCGCTTGGAGGTCGGCGTCATGAGCGGTCTTCACGAGGATCGGGCGTGTTGACGCCCCTCCCGAGGATCAGAAGGTGAGCGGGCGGGGGCCGACCTCGTCACGCCACTCGCCCTCCGTGGAGGCGATGACGTAGCGGAACGCGTCGAGGGAGTCGTCACCGATTTTGATCGGCTCGTCGAGGCCCTTCTCCGTCGCCTTCGGGTCGTACCGGTACTCCGGCATCTCCTTGATGACGCCCCAGCACCGGTCGGTGACCTTCAACAGGCCGCGGCCGAGGAGTGACGTGATCAGGCCGATGCCGTACGCGACGGAGTTGTCGGCGGGGATCGTGTCGATGCCTTGCGACTCCCGCAGCTCCTGCCGGTACGCGAGCGCGGCAGGGTCGGCGGCGAGCACTTCGGGGCGGAGGTGGCCTTCGGGGAGATGGTTCTCCTTGAGCCAGTCGGCGATCGCTTTCGCCTGCTGCGACGGCGATTGCCGTTGCGTCTGCGTTTCCGCTTCGATCCGCAGCTCGTCGATGAGGTACAGCTTGCGGTCGTAGCCGAGGCCGAGGATGACGACAGAGGTGGCGTGCTGCGTGCCGAAGTCCATGCCGACGCCGAGGAGCCGGTAAATCGGCGGCAACGTCTCCCAGGGGATGACGTGGACGGCAGGGTCCCAGCCGTCGTAGATCGCGCCCTCAGCGTTCGTCCAGAGGCCCTTGATGAACCGGTCGAAGAACAGCTTCGACTTCCGGAACGACGCCTCCATGTCGCGGATGTACGACGGGCCCGGATCGCCGCCCTCGAAGTAGAGCGGGTTGTCGTGCATCGTGAAGTGGAACACGATCATGTTCTGCGCGACCGCGTCGAGGATGTACTTCACCCGAAGCCAGTGCTGCGATGAGCCCGGGTTCGTCGTCGCGAGGAGACGGGCGCCGGCGACACGCAGACGGGTCAGCAGCATCGCCCAGAACGCTTCGGGGACCAACGTCGCCTCATCGACGTACGCCAGCTCGATCGTCGAGCCGCGGATCTTCTCCTCAGAGCGCGCATCGTTCGCGCCGACGAGATGCACCACGCGACCGAGGATGATGGCCGTGTTCGACCCGGTCGTGTGCTTCACCTGCTTCGCCAGGCGCCCGTACAGCTCCGGCTTCTGCATCTCGCCGATGACGTTGCGCTCGATCGTCTGCAACGTCTTCCCGACGATGACAATCAGGCCGCGACCCTTCGTATGGCGGATCGCGATGAAGAACGCGAACAGCGACACCATCGTCTTACCGGCCGACACCGCACCGACCCACAGCGCGATCTTCGCCGACGCCGCACGAGCGATGCTCCACCGCTGCTTGCGGGACAGCGCAGGCGGCCGGCTCATGACGGGCTCGCGAACTCGGCATCGTCGAAGCCGTCGAACTCGCCTGAGAGCTCCGCCTCGATGCGATCCAGCACCGACTCCGCCAGCGCCGTGCCCTCGGGCGTCATCTCCAACGTCCGCGTTGCGACAGCGTGCGCATCCTTCGCGATCGTCACAGCCGTCCGAGTCACCTCGATCGGCGGAGTGTCCAGCACGTGCTCCTCGTACGTGTTGTCCTTGCCGCCGAAGCTGTACACCAGGTACGGGCCGTCGAGGTTGTCGAGCGCCTCATGCGCGACCAGGAGGACCTTCTTCGTCAGCTCAGTCCGCGACGCCGCGATGTCGATCGTCCGCGCACGGACGGCCATCGCCGTCTCATCACGAGAGAAGTCGAGCCCCTCACGGCGAGCCCACCGGCTGATCGTCGCCGCGCCGACGCCGAGCTCGCGGGCGATCGCGTTGCACCCGTACCCCTGGTCGAACAGTTCACGCGCGCGTTCGCCCTGCTGGAATGTTTCGCGAGGTGCACGCGTCATGGTGGTTCACCTCTTCGGTGGCGCCAGGCCACGGTCCGGGGGTTCGGCGTCGAGGCCGGTGAAGGGGCGGGGATGTCGGTCGAGTGCGGGAGACTGGTCCTCCCGTGCGATGCGCTTCGGGGGAGAGTGGTGGATCGTGGAAGCTGGGATGCTGGTTCTGACGGCGATTGGGGTGGTCGTCGCCGGGGCGGCGGCCGTGTTCGCGTGGGTGCAAGCGCATGCGGCGCTGGAGTCACTCAAGGACGCCCGGGAGGCTCGGGACGATGCTGCGATATCCGCAAGAGAGAGCGCGCGGCTGGCAGGTGAGGCGAACGCGGCGTTCATCCGGCAGGCGGAGGCACAGGAGGAAGCAAACAGGATCAAGCGCGAGGAGATGACCCCTCCCGACTGGTCAACTTCGTCGGCCGGCAGCAACAGAACGCGGGTAGTGAACTCGTCCGGCGTTACCCTCGAAGCCCTGAGCTTCGATGCGTCGCCGGACAAGGCAGCAGATCTGGTGAGGGTGGAAACAAGCCACGAAGATGGGGTCTACGAGTACGGCGACTCGTTCCAGGTCTTGATTCTCGGCCTGAACGGTCGCGGTGTGGAGAAGGTAACAGTGAAGTATCGCCGTCAAGACGATCCGAAGGACTCGTATCGGACCTTCCACCTGGGGCTATGAGCGAAGCCCCGACCTGCTGAGAGGGTCGGGGCTTTCGTCTGGGCGGAGTGCTCCACCATCTAGGTTCTATCGTGACATGATTGACGCTTTTGACGATTTCTGATCGTGCCGTGTGGGGGTGTGTCGTCAGTCGCGGGGGCGGCCTCGGATGACGGTCTTCTCGACGCGGATGATCGCTTTCGAGAGGACTTCGAGGATGCCGTCCGTATTGCGTCGGGTGGCGAGGCGGTCGCGTTCGATCCACCGGTAGATCTGACGCTTGTCGCGGCCGACGAGGAGGGCGGCTTCCTTCACGGTGATCCACTCGCGCATCTCAGCCATGCTCAGACTCCCGTCCGGCCGAGCTGTGAGCACACGACGGCGGGCACGGCTCGCCCAGCGGATGAGTGTGCACGCGCACCCTTACTCCCTGATCAGCCGAACCTGGCTCTTCGGTGAACCCGATCTCGGTGAGAATGCGCCGCATCAGCCCGACCTCGACGCGCACCATTTCCATGCCGGCGTACTCCTCGATCGGCAGCTCGGCTACGCGGCCCAACAGACTCGATCGCATCCTCAGCGTCTTCATGACTCCCGTCCTTCCGATCTGAGCGCCAAGATCGTCGCGCACGGCCATGTCTGCGTCAAACACTCGCTGCATACGCTGTACTCCTCGAACTGAACCGGGACGGCGCGGTGCAACCCGCCCACCCGATCAATCGCCGCCTTCTGCCGCTCGATGAGGACTGCCGTCTCGAATGCTCGATCTCCCGACATGCCGAAGTTGGTCGACGCGAACTTCTTTAGATCGCGTGCGATTGCCTCTGGTTCTGTCATGACCCACTCCCGTTCTCGTGGTTGGGTGTTTGGGCGTTCATGCGGTCTTCCTCTCGGGTTCGGTGCGCAGGGTGAGGCCGTCGCGGGTGATGATCCAGTCGCGGCGGGTGACATAGCCGGCGGTCGCCTGGTCGGCGTCCCACAGGGTGTGGATGCCCTGCGGGGTGGAGGCGCGGCCGATGGTGTGGCAGTCGCACCGGCACGCGAGGTCTCGGCACGGCTGGTGGGCGAGCATGTCGGCCGCTTCGCACGTCTCGGACGTGTACGTGGTCGACCGTGTGTCGCGGAGCTTGGTGAGGAGCTCACCGCAGTGCTGGCATTCGACGATCGTGGCGCCGCCTTGCTGACGTTGCGGGTTCGCGGTCAGCGAGAGGCGGTCGCAGTGGGGGCAGCGGACGCGTTCGAGTTTCAGCTCCCGCTTCTCGACCTCGAGGGACTGGTAGGCGCGTTGTGCGGCGTGGGTGAACATGACGGCGTCGCGGGCGCCGGCTTCGGTGTGGACCCACGCTTCGAGGGTGATGCCGAGGCCGGAGCGGTGGAGGCGGTCGCATTCGTCGAGGGCGAGGAACGTGAGGGGCAGGTTCGTGTACCCGTCGGGGGTGGAGCCTTTCCCTCCGCCTTCGGGGGAGACGGCGCGGCCGTCGGTTTCGACGACGAGGCGGCGGAACTGCGGCCACCGGAGCATGACGTCGTTGAGCCGGTCCCAGCAGCCGCGGCAGAGGTAGCCGACCTCGGCTTTGCGGGGCAGGCATCCTCGGCACGTGCCGGGCCGGAGGTCCTCCCTCCATCCCTCATGGTCTCGGCAGGAGACGCGGTGCAGGCCCAGGTGCGTGCAGGGGCGGATGCCGGGGAGGTGTCCGTTCGTGATGCAGAGGATCGTCACGTGGGGTCTCCGATCTGCGCGAGGATCCGCGCGGTCGTGTCGTCGTCGAGGCGGCGGAGGCCGAGAGCGCCCTTGAACGGGATGGGCTCGGTGAGCGGTCGTGGGGACGCGAGGACGAGGTGATGCGCGCCAGGCTCAGCCCAGCCCGAGCACGGCTTCAGACGCCCGTCGTGGTTGCCGCTCGGGAGACACCCCTGCGCGTCAGAGTTCCGGTGCACGTCGACGAGGTCGACGACGCCGATGATCGCACCGAATGTCTCGATGCCGGACGGCGCGTCTCGCAGTAGCGCGGCCGAGCGTGGGTGAGTCCTCGCGAAGTCGTACCACTCGGCGATGGGGTTGACCCTCGCGGCGGCATGAATGGCGACAGGTCCGCGGTAGGCGCCGGCGACGTTCCGTGTACGGTTCTCGACGTCCTTTCCGCCCCAGACGATCGCGTGCGACCACGGGTGCCGGACGGTCAGGATGCGCATGAGCAGGCTCCGTTCAGTGCGATCTCGGTGAAGCAGTTCGGGCACGTCGGACGCGGCTCCGGCTCGTCGTCCTTCGGGAAGCACCCGACGTGCACGAGCTGATCGTCGACGTAGCGGACATGGTCGCCTGGGTGGATGCGGTCACCGCACTCAGCGGCGCACGTGCCGTCGTAGCGGGCTGTGAAGGTCATGGCGCATCTCCTCAGAACGGGGTGTCGTCGCCGTACATGGGCGTCGGTGTGGCCCACGCGTCGGGAGCGGTGGTGCCGGGCGTCGCCCACGCCTCATCGGTGGCCGCAGCGGGGCGAGCGCCCTGCGTGCCGCCGGACGCCGCGCGGGTGACCTGCGCGGTCGCGTAGCGGAGCGAGGGGCCGATCTCGTCGACCTCCAGCTCTATCGCGGTGCGGGTCTGGCCTTCGCGATCTTGGTAGGAGCGCTGCTTGAGTCGTCCGGTCGCGATGACGCGCATGCCCTTCGTGAGGGAGCCGGCGACGTGCTCGGCGAACTCGCGCCACACCGACGCGCGGAGGAACAGCGCTTCGCCGTCCTTCCACTCGTTGGCCTGACGGTCGAAGTTGCGCGGCGTCGACGCGATCGTGAAGTTCGCGACGGGCAGACCGTTCTGCGTGTAGCGCAGCTCGGGGTCTGCCGTGAGGTTTCCCACGACGGTGATGACGGTCTCGCCGGCCATTACTTCGCCTGCGCCTTCTCGTTGCGCGCCTGCTCGAGTTGCTTCCGCGCCTCGGCGTTCCGTGCGGCGACGGCGGCCTTCTCGTCGGCGATCTCGCTGGCGATGAACTCGACGTCTACGTACCCGGCGAGGATCAGTCCCTCTGCCATGCGGACGCGCGTGTCCTTCTCCGTGCGCGGGGCGCCGTCCTTCAGCTTCTCGACGACGCGCTCCCGCACCGCCAGCCAGTCCGAGGCGGCGATCTCCGTGTTCTTGCTCATGCTCTGTTCCTTTCGTGTGATGTGCGGGGCGGTTGCCCAACTCGGTTCGGGGGGAGCCCGGCGTGGCGGCGGGTGTCCGAGACGTACTGCTTCAGCTCGCCGGTGCGCTCTGCGATCGCGGCATCCGTGAGGCCCTCGCCCCATGCCTGCAAGACGTGATTACGGCGCGCCTGCGCTTCGAGGCGTGCCATCGTCGACGGCCGCAGCGCGTCTTTGATCGCGGCTTCGATGACCCGCGCGACGGTCGTGTAGTTCTTCTCGGCGACGTCCAATGCCTCAGCCCAGACCTTGTCCGGGAGGTGCAGTTCGACCCTCATGGCGTCACCGCCAGCGCTCGCTCGTCGACGAACTGCTGCACCTCGAACGGTGACAGCGAGATCGAGCGGGTCACGTACATCTGCGGGTTACGCGGGTGCTGCTTCGCCTTCTCGATCAGGTGCAGACCGACCTGCAGTGCCCCGTCGGGGGCGATGTCGCGGTGCGCGTGCTTCCTGACAGAGTCGATGACGGATTGCAGGGAGGTGATGCCGTTCTGGTTCGCTGCGCGCAGAGTCGTGGCGGACACCTCCAGCGTGTTCGGCTGAACGTTCGCCTTCTTGTTCGCCCGAACCTTCCGCATCCGGTCGCGCGCGTCCGCGCGGTCTTCAAGAACCTTCTCGCTCGTCGGCTGGAACTCGTCCCAGTCGTGGAAGACCCAGCCGTCCTCGTGCTCATCCCACAGCCCCGCCTTGACGAGAGCCGCGGCGAGCTTCACGCCGTGCGGCTTCGACTCCACGAACCAGCGCTCGACCACACCGTCGGTGAGGTACGACATGCAGTGTGATCCGGCGAGGGTCCATAGCCCCATCGCAGCGAGACCAGCGCGGCCCGCCTTCGGGTGCGAATGGAGCTGATCGTCGACCTTGAACCAAGCCATCAGAGGATCGCCTCCGTCCACCACTGCATGTACTCGTCGCCGTACACGGCGTGCATCGCGTCGAGCGCGGCGACCGCCGAGATCTCGATGCGCTCCATCCCGTCGAGGAGGAACCAGGCCCACTCGTGGGGGGAGTAGATCGGCACCTTGCCGGGGTCCGCCCAGCGGCGCACCTTCCACCCGTAGACGAGCGCGAGGCGCTGCAGGGAGTGCTCGCACGCCTCGTTGCAGGGCAGGCAGAGGGTGAGCCCGTCGGTGGCGCCAGGCTGGATCTTCGACCCGCCCATGCCGACCGCTCGACGGTGTTGGAACGAGAGCCCGTCGACGCGACGACACACGACACACGCGCGGCCGTCGCGGTCGTAGACCGCGTTCCGAACTGTGAGAGTCGGCGCGCTCATGCTGCGAGCTCCCAGACGTCGTAGCCGAGGGATTCGACGCAGGCGGCGATGATGTCTCGCGCGGCGTTCGGGGTGACGGCGTTGCCGGCCATGCGGACCTGTTCGCGCTTGTTGCCGAGGAGGACGTAGTCGGCACCGAACGACATGCCTCGCTTTATCTCGTCGGGCTCGAGCATCCTGAACTCGGCGTCGTAGACCATCTGCCAGATCTCGTCGTCCGTGAGCGTCGGTGCGGGCGCCGGCAAAGTCTCGGTGTCGATGAGGGACTGGTGCCCCGCCGTCGTCAGCGTCCGCAGCGGTTCAGCCGCCGGCGTCGTCTGCCATGCGGACTCGTCGGGGCCGCCGTTGTTCCGCATCACGAGCGCGTGGTGGTTTCCGGATGCCGCGATCGTGTCGACGGGGTCCGCCGAAGGCTTCGCGACGCCGTGATTGCGCAGCGGGACGACGAGCGCCTCACGGTCGACGGTGGTGACGGTGCCCATCGGGGCCGACGTCGGCCGAGCCGAGCCTGTCGAGTAGTACGGCACGAGAAGCCCGGTCTCGTTGCGGGTCGACTGGGTGCGCATCGGCTCGGCGGCGCGGCGCGCTGTCTTCCCGTCGCGGCCCTCGACGGGCACGAGCAGCGCGGCGTGGTTCCCGCCGGCGACGAGCGAGGGCAGCGGGTCCGACGCGCGGCGCGTGCGGGACTCGTCTGAGCCGGAGACGTTGTTCACGATCAGCGGTCCCGGCGTCAGCAACGAATGCGGCGACGACGCGGTGATCGCACCGATCGGCTCGGTGACCGGCTTCGACATCTGCCCGCCGTCGCCGCGCGCGGTCATGTTCCGCATGATGAGCGCCTTCGATGCCGTTGTGTGCAGGGTGCGCAGCGGCTCGTCGACCGGCCACGCCCGGTAGTAGGCGTCGGGGTCGCCGTGCTGAGGGTGACGGGGGGAGGTCGCGTCGTACGTGTTCCCCGCGGCCTCGATCACCATGGGCGCCCAGTGCCGCTTCACGCCGTGGAAGGTGCGGAGCATCGTCTTCTGCTCCAGCTCCCGCATCCCGAGGGACTTCCGGTCGCCGATGCGTGTGCCGCGCTTGGACCAGTCGATGATCGTGTCCGCGCCGGCGACGGCGGGGAACACCTCCGTGTTGCAGGACTGGTGGGGGCAGCGGAGCGTGTACTGCGCACCGTACGTCTTCATAGGGGAGCCCTTCGGCTTGAAGACCTGCGCCGACTGGATCAGCCCGTGCTCCGGGCAGATCGCTTCCGGGCGCAGCCACTTCTCGAACGCGGGGCGCGGGTTCCCGGCGCGCCAGAACACGATGTAGACGCGGTCGCGGGACTGTGGGGCTCCGTCGCCGAGGCCCTGCGCGTGCATCGAGTTCAGCCAGACCACCTCGTGCAGGTAGCCGAGGTCGTGCATCGACGTGAGCCACCGGTTCCAGTGCACGCCCTTGACCACGCGGGGCACGTTCTCGACGATGACGATGTCGTAGAGGTGGTGGGCGGAGAACCGGGGCACGTCCCACATGCCCATGCGGGAGCGGTCGGCGGCCTCGTTCGGGAGGGAGTCGCCGAAGAAGTCCCACGCGAGCTGCCCGTCGGGGAGCTTCTCGCCGCGCGCCTGCGACCAGTACGTACACTCCGGGGAGAACCAGCCGATCGTGGTCCGCGGGTAGCGTTTCGGGTCGGCCTTGTTGATGTCGGCCTTGTCGTGGTCCGTGTCGGGGTGGTTCGTGTTGTGCGTCTCGATCGCGAGGTCCCAGTGATTCACCGCCATCACGACGCGCACACCGACCGCAACGCCGCCGGTCGACGAGCCGCCCGCACCGCAGTAGTAGTCGCTCATGGTCACCTCGGAGGTGCCCATTCGCGGGGTCATCGAGTCGCCTCCGTCGGCCGGAACGCGTTGACCGTGTAGAGAGCATCGGCGCGCTGCTGGGAGCGGTCGTAGTACTGCCCGTCGAAGTAGCGGTTCAGCGCGGCCATGACGTCCGCGCGAGCCCGCCCGTTCTCGAAGTCGTCCAGGGAGCGCAGATCATCGGCGAATGAGTTGCACGAGCATCCCGCGCCGCTTGCCCAGAAGTAGGCACGCCGAGACGGCGAATACCAGGCGTGGAACTCGTCCCACTCGTAGGACTCGCCCAGGTCGACGTCGACGACGGGAACGAAATCGAGGTCGTCTGAGCCCTCGAACTGGATGTAGTGGTCGTCGAGGGTGCTCATGCTGCGGATCCTTCGAGGTCGAGGAGGTCGAACAGGGTGGGGGTGTTCGCCTGGTTGTCGTGGCGGGTGAGGTAGACGACCGAGTCGGCCACGCTCACCGGGTTCAGTTCCGTCCCGAAGCCCTTCCGGCCCTGACGGACCGCTTCGAGGACCGTGGAGCCGAGGCCCGAGAACGGGTCGCCGACCAGCTCGCCGGGGTTGGAGTACATGCCGATCAAGCGGCGGGGGATGTCGAGAGGGAACGGGCAGATGTGCGCCTCCACCTCGCGGCGGCGCTGCTCGCTGTTGAGGGTGTCGATGCGGAGCACATCTGTCCACACGTCGTCGCGCCACGAGCCGGGCACGAGCGAGGCGAACGTGCCGGGGAGCGCATTGCGCGCGGCGAGACGGTCAGCGAGGGCGACGTGCGCGTCGTAGTCGTAGACGGTGCGTTCGGACTGAGCGGTGAACAGCTTCGAGCGTGTGCCGACATCGAGCGCGGCGAGCTCGTCACCGGACAGGAGCCGGTTCCCGCCCGTGCGCCACTCACCGGCCGCGTCGATCTGCCACTGCCCGACCGAGTAGGCCGCCTTCTGCTTCTGCACCGGGAGGTCGGCGTAGCCGCGGGAGCGGTCGGTCTGCGGCTTGTGAAAGATCAGCACGTACTCCGGCGCGCCGACACCCATCTTCGAGTGGTCCTTCAGCATCTCCGAGAACGACAGCCGGTAGGTCTGGTTGTTCTCGCGGACGACGTCGGTGGTGACCGTGATCATGCCGAAGTAGTCGAATCCGTGGCCGATGTAGTGCGCGATCGCTTCGGCGTGGAGGGTGTCGAACGTGTAGACGCCGGCGCCCGTGCGTGAGCCGGGGACGGGGAAGTCCTTGACGTGCACGGCGAGGATCCGGCCCGGCATGAGCGCCCGATACAGGCTGGGGGTGAGGTAGTCCATCTGCCACCAGAACTGGGCGTTGTCGTCGACGTGGCCGAAGTCGGCGTAGTTGGCGGAGTACTCGTACTTGCCCGAGAATGGGATCGACGTGACGATCAGGCCCATCGAGTCTGCGTCGACGTGGTCGCGCCATTCGGCGACGGCGTCGTTGAGGACGATGCTCCAATCCCGGCCGAAGTACTCCTCGCGGTCCACGCCCATCGCACGGGTGAGGGCGGCGGAGATCGCCGTCGCGTCGAGGCCGAACTCGCGGAGGATCTCCGACATCGTGTCGGTGAGGGCGTCGTCCTCCTGCCACTTCGTGAGCAGGTTGTCGCGGACGTCGCTCTCGGTCTCCCCGTAGATCAGGTGCACGCGGCAGGCGTTCACCTGTCCGAACCGGTGAATGCGGTGGATCGCCTGGACGGTCTGCTCGTACTTGTGGGTGACGCCGACGAACACGGCCGTGGAGCACTGCTGCAGGTTCAGCCCGCGGCCGAGCATCATGGGCTTCCCGATGAGCGCGTACGTCTCACCGTCGATCCAGCGGCGCAGCTGCTCCTCCACCTCGGCATCGGATTGCGCGCCCCGGATCGACGAGAATGAAAGGCCGCGGTCGGCGAGCTCACGCTCGAGCGCGTCCTGCTCGTCGTTCAGGTCGCACCAGAGGATGATCTGCGGGGCGGGCCCGTACACCGCAGGCTCCCAGTTCCAGTCGTGGTGCTTGGCGACGATGGTCATGGCTCGTTCGACGCGCGCATCCAGCGTGTGACGCTTCTCCCGCGACGACTCGACCGCCGACTTCGCGCCCGAGCGGACGAGGACGCCCTGGCCGTCCTTCTCCACCTGATCGGACATCAGCCCGACCTCAACCTCCTCCCACAGCACCTCAAGCGGCGGCAGATCGTAGCCGGCGTCGTCGTGGCCGAGGTCGGAGGGGCGTTGGATGAAGCACGCCCACGTGTTCAGCCACAGCATGAACTCGCGGACCTTGTGCGGGTGGATGCGGAGGTTGCCGGCCTTCGAGGGGTCCCGCTTGAAGAACCTGGTCAGGGCCTGGCCGGTGTCCATGATGCCGAGGAAGCCGGCGTAGTGGATCAGTTCCTTGTGGCGGTTCGGGGCGGGCGTGGCGGTCGCGACGAACCGATACGGCACGTCGGCGAACAGCGGAAGGAAGGTCTGATACGTGTCGGAGCCGAACGAGCGCAGCACGGCCGCCTCGTCCAGGGATGCCGCGATGAACAGGTCAACGTCGAGCTTCCGGTCACGGATCGACTCGTAGTTGGTGACGTACGTGCCCGACCAGGTCGGGTCGATCTCTTCGGTGCGGCGCACGAACCGGACCTCACGGTCGAGGAGGTTGCGGGCGTCGCGGATGATGTCGAAGCGGACACCGAGGGGCGCGACGATCAGGGCGCGGCGCACCTCGCAGCCGAAGCTGTCGCGCGGGCCCCCGAGCGCCGGGCCGTGCTCCACGATCAGGCGGAGTACTTCGAGCTGCATGACCGACTTGCCGAGCCCGTAGCGGGCGAAGATCGCGCGGCGGCCGCCCTTCACCGCCCACTTCACGATGTCGGCCTGGTGCGGCTTGAAGTGCTCGTGCCCGGGCTGCATGATCGGCGACAGCCACTCGTCGCGCACGTCGAAGCCGAACGAGCGATCGAACGCGACCTTCTCAGCCAGGAAGTCGTCGTAGGTGAGCGTGCCGTCGTTGCCGGTGTTCAGGGTCAGGAGGCTCATGCGACGTCCGCCTTCGCGATCCAGGTGCGGCAGGAGGTCCGCTTCCCCGGAGGCTTCACGGTGCCCGCGTACTCGACGAGACCCTGCGCTTGCAGCTCCCCGCGCGCCGTGCGGACGCGGGAGGGGGAGAACTGGCCTCTGAGGTAGCCGACGATCTCCTCGTCGGTCAGGGGCATGAGCGCTTCGTGGAGGATGTCGAGGACGGCGCGCTGGGAGGCGGCAACGCTGCTCTCCGCGACCGCGGCAGCCTCGTGGGAGGTGGAAGGGTCAGTGTTGCGGGCGCGGGCGGTCACTGCTGCACCTCGCGGACGGTGATCTCGGCGCGGGCGACGTTGCCGTAGCGCTTGCGGGTGTGGAGGTCGACCACGCGGGAGTCGTCGGTGTAGACCCCGCCGGCGGTGAGGCCGTCGAGTACGGCGCGGATCAGCTTGTCGATGTCGGGGCGGACGGAGGGGAGCGGGCGCGTGCGCTCGGTGACCGAGGCGGGCCGCACGAACAGGAACGTGACGGTGACCTCTACGGGCCCTTCGATGGGCAGCGCACCGTCCATCGCTTCGACGGCTGCCGCGGAAACGCTGTCACGCCAGGGGGCGGAGTTCTTCGAGTCCTCGACGACGCGGGCGCGGCCGCCGACGACGTAAGCGCGCTTGGAGCCCTGCGGGGCCGGGGTGCCGTGGACGACGAACGCGACGCCACGGTCGGGTGTGGGGGATGCCGTATCCGGCATGATGGGGACGCTCACGCTCTGCTCCTGACAGGGATTGCGATGTGGTGGGTGGGGACCCGGCCGGCTGCTACCCGGCCGGGTCCCGTTCTGTGGGCGCTGCACCTGCTACGTGCAGCGACCGGTCACGCGGACGGCTTGCCGTTGAAGATCGGGACGTCGCCGACGCCGTCGTGCACGCGCGTCTCCGTCCCGTCCTTCTTGTCGGTACGGCCGTCACGGATCTCGGTGACGATGTCCGCGAACGCCGCTTCCAGGACGTTCTCCGGGCGCTCGAGCTTGAACCCGAGGAGGAGGCTGCCGCCGTTGAGGCGGTAGCGGAACGACGCCCAGATGCTGTAGATCGGGCCGCCGACGTACGGACGGAGCGCGAGCTGGATGCGCGAGGGGATCTCGATGTTCCCCTTCTGCCCGGCCTTGGCGGTGGTCTGCTCGGCGTAGTTCAGCGTCACGTCGCCGGATGCCTCGCGGACGCCCGACTCGAAGTCGACCTTCGTCTTCGCCTGGAACGTGCGGGCGATGTCGATCAGTACGGCTGGGGCCGGTTCGATGACGTCGAGGTAGCGGTCGTCGAGGAAGTCGGCGAAGGTCGACTGGTCGACCAGCTTCCCGTCTGCCTGCTCCCATGCGGCCCACGCCTTCGACTTTTCGAGGCCGAGGGTGAGGCGGTGTTTCTGCCAGCCGGCGTCGCCGTCGGTGCCCTCGTGGGAGTCGATCACGGCGACCACGGACGAGCTGTTCGTGTGGGCGTAGATCTCCGTGCCGGCGACCTTGTGGCGGTTCACGTAGGCGACGAACGATGCGGCATCCGTGACGACGCGAGCCGCCTGGACGTGCCGCGGCGTATCCGCGAACTCGTCGGTGGTGACGACGCGCAGCTGACCGTCGCCGTTGGGGATGAGGTAGATCTCGCCAGCTTCGATCGACTGGTGTGCTTCGCCGTCGGCCTGCTGCTGAATCGACGCGACGACAGCCGCCTCGGTCTTCGTGTCCTCGATGTTGGTCATGCTTCCGGGGCCTCCTTGATCTCACCGGACTGGCGGTCGAAGTCCATGCCGGCGTCGCGGACTTCCTCTTCCCACAGCGGCATGGCGCCGGGGTCGGTGCGCGACAGGTCACCGTCGCGGGTGATGAACGCCATCGAGCCCTCGCGGGTCTTCTCCGGCACCTTCTGGGTGATGCGGTCGTAGACCACGACGGCATCCATGAGGCCGTCGGCGGGCTTCACGTCGAGGCGGATCGTGATCGACCCGACCTTGCCGGTCGCCTTCACCGCCTCGATGACCTTCCGCAGGGTCTCCGCCGCCTCCACGTCGGTGCGGGGACGCACCTGCGCGAGCATCGCGGCGAAGCTCGGCGGCTTCTCCTTCTCCTTGTCAGCCACTGGGGCTCCTTTCTGGTGGTGGTGGGTGGGGGCCGGCTAGATGACGTTGAGGTTTGCCCTACTCGACGTCCTTCCACCGGCCCCGGTCTGGCGGGTCAGCGGGACGAGCCCATGCCGAACGCAGCAGTGATGCGCTTGCCGATGTTCATGAGGCCGAACGAACGGTTCTGGATCGCCTTCTGCATCTCCTCGGCGTAGCGGAGCTTCTCCTTCGCGACGTTCAGCTCGTGCAGTTCGGTGCGGGTCTTGGCGATCGCGTACTGCCGCGCCATCTGCGTGCCCGACTTCTCGTGCATGACCATGTAGTCGGCGAACGTGCCGAGGTACTTCTCCTCCGCGGCGTGCTTGTCCTCGTAGAGCACGACGATCACCTGCGCGATGTGCTCGATCAGGTCCGCGATGTCGTGGATCTTCTGATCGATCTCGCCAGGGCCGAGCGGCGGCCCGTAGATCCCGGACGGGATCGCGAGCATGGTGGTCACAGCGCGCTCGGCGGGGGAGAGGCGCAGCTCGCCAGTCGCGCCGTCGACGATGTCAGCCACCTCGCACCTCCCCGGCCTCTACCGCGGCGTCGAACTGAGCCGCCGCGACGGCTTCGTAGTCCTCCTCGGAGGTGGGGCCCGCCGGGGGCGTGACGTGGGGAGCGTCAGCGGGGGCAGCGCCCCCGGCGGGAGTCTCGGTGTCATCGACGATCTCGGCGTCGATCGTGTTGAGGATCGCCATGCGGGCGCGATAGGCGGCGCGGATCTTGTCGGTGCCCTCGCCCTTCTCAGCGAGGCGCTTCCCGATCTCGGCGAGAGCGTCTTCGGAGTCGGCTTCGGCGATGAGCTTCAGCCAGTCCTCCGTCTGCTCCGGGTCGGGCTCTGCGAGGGGGATGCCGCCGTCTGTCATCTCCTCGGTGGAGTAGAGGCCGAACAGGACATCGGCGAACCCTTCGCGGCCGACCTCCGACATCGCACGCCACACCGGCATGAGTTCGGCGTAGGCCTCCCACGGCTTCGCTTTCCCCTTGTCGGAGCGCGCACGAACCTCCCACACGCCGCCCTGGTTCTTCTGGTACGAGTCGACCAGTCCGGCGCGGATCGCGCGGGCGATGTCCCACGTCGCCGTGAACACGGAACCATCGTCTGCGCGGGTGCCCGTGACGGTCACCTTGTAGTCGCCCGTCGGGATCGTGCCCGTCTTGACGATCTCGAGCTTGTGTCCGGCCTTACGAATGAGTGCGCCCATGAGGCGAGCCGAGAGAGTAGCGCGACCCTCGACCACGTCGATGGACTGCAGTGCGGCGGCGGGTGCGAGACCGAGCATCGCGCCTGTCTCCATGACGAGGAGCACCTTGCCCGGTGACGGAGCGGCGGGAACGAGCACGCCGTTCACGTTGGTGGCACTGTTCCACAGGCCCTTGGGAATGAGGTCGCCGGCCGCCGCGAGGGTCTGGGCGTACTTCATGCGGTCGTTGAGGGATGCGGCTTCGTAGGGGGCGACAGCGGTGGACATCAGAACGGGACCTTTGCGGTGTGGGCCGCGTCGAGCGCAGCGAGAACGGCGTGCGCGATCGGCACGATGAGGGTGGTCGCGGCGACGATGCGCTGATCGTCACGGCGGAAGGTGATCGACTGGATCGGGCGGCGCAGTCGCCACCTGACAGGCGACTGCTCGTCGGGGACGATCTCGCCCCACACCCACTCGGCGTGCAGCGCTTCGGGGATGCAGTAGAGCTGCCATGCGAGCTGACGGGTCTCGTACGGGGTGGGGCCTGAGACGATGCGATTGTGCTTCGTCTTCGTCTCGACGATCGCGAACCCGTCGCCGACGGGCTTCGTGCCATCGACGGTCGCACCGAATCGCCGGTCATCCGGGTGGTGGATGAGCAGGGAGTTCGGGCGGGCGCCGACCGCGCCCAGCAGCGCCGGCTCCCAGTCGTTCCCGGAGCGGGTGGAGTCGTTGCCGGAGAAGGTGCGGGGTTCGAGGATCTGGCGGACGTAGGTCTCCACCGATCCCGGCTTCGCGAACTTCCCCGCCGTCGACGAGCCGATGACCTTGTCGTGCACCGCCAGCCAGGATGCGCGGTCAGCGGAGTCCGCGAGGGTCCGGTCCAGGACGGCGAGGGCACTCATTCCTTCACCTCCGACGCGCGCGGCCACGTCTTTCCGCAGATGCAGCGGTGGGGGCCGTCATGATCGACGGTGATCTTGCAGCCGTGGGTGAGGGTGGAGTGCGGAGCGTGAGGGCGCTGCTGCTTCGCCGTTGACTTGCACCGGTAACCCGGGAGGGGCACAGGGGTCTTCTCCTGATCCCCGTAGACGCGACCGCTCGACGGGACGCTCATGCGAGCGCGCCGTCCTCGATGGTGAAGCCGATCTGACGGGACTCATCACGGTCACGCTCCACGAGTACGGTGTACCCGCGCTCGTCGGCGAGCTGACGGATCGCGGCGAGCGAGTCGGCGTCCAGGAGGTCGCCGTCCTTGATAATCACCAGGCGGAGCTTCGGGTCGCCGGCTGTCGCGATCGCGAACGCGACGCGGCGGCGCATCGCCGAGTTGACCTGCGTGAACGGGACACCGTCGAAGGTGACACCGTTCTCGTCCACGGACAGGCCGTCGACGGGGAACTTGGCGGCGGCGAGGCCAGTGGCCTTCTGCGCCTCGATGTCGTCGATGTCGTTCTGGGCGGCTTGCTGAGCGGTCGCGGCGGCGGCGTACTCGGCGGCGACCTTCTCGTACTCCCGCCGCGCTCGAAACGCCGCATTGATCTTGTCGACGTCCGCGAGCTTCTCCTGCAGAGGAGCGAGGTCCACGCGCGGAGCGGCGGCGGCGCGCTCTGCCTCCTCGATCCTCTCGACCCAGACAGCGCGGTCCGCGCGCGCCTGAGTGATCTGCGCCTCCAAGCGCTCGATCGTGCGATCGGTGTCAGCGACCTGGCGGCCGAGTTCGGTGACGAGATCCTCGGCGCGGTCGATGCGATGGTTGTGATCCTGCGCCGTCTCGATCTCGGCGAGGACCGCGGCGCCCGACACCTCCTCATCCGGCGCGTCCAGCGGGTTCGGCATCGCCGACAGGGCACCCTGCAGGCGCTTCACGTCACGGCCTGCGATCAGGCGGCGCTCCTCCGCGCCCGCCTTCTCGCGGGCGAGGGCGTCGACGTCGAAAGGCAGGTCGACCTTCGCCAGGAGAGCGTCACGCTGCTTCCGCTCGTCGAGGTTCAGGAACGCGACCGGGTCGAAGATCAGACCGCCGGTCAGCGACGCGACGACGTCGGCGGGCTTCGAGTACTTCGCACCGTCGAGGGCAAACACCTCGAGGCGGCCAGCATCGTTCTTCTTCCAGGTGCGGACGATGCGGACGCCGAGGTCCGTGTCGGTGAACTCGGCGCGGGCCTCATCCTCACCTTCACGGATCGGCTTCGGGGTCAGGCGGGTGCCCTTCGGGTCGAACAGCTCCACGAACGCGTCGATGAAGCTGGACTTCCCTGCACCGTTGCCGCCGGCGACGACGACGAGGGAACCGCTGGGGGAGAGGCTGATCTCGCGGACGCCCTTGAAGTTCTCCACGGAGAATGTCTGAGTCATGAGCGGGGATCCTTTCGGGTGTGCTCGTCCTTGATGGTCAGGACGATCAGGGTGATGACGGCGGCGAAACCGAGGAGGGTGGCGCCGTTGTAGGAGGTCCAGGCGAACGGGATCATCCCGACCGCGAAGATCAGCAGGACAAGGCGCGAAGGCTTCATGCGGCGGCCCACCGATCGAACTCGACGCCCTGCAAGCCGCGGACGCCGCAGCAGAGGGTGATGTCGTTGGCGATCTCCGCGGAGGTGTCGCCACAGGAGGAGCATCCGCCGAACTCGCGGTGCTCCTCGCAAAGGGGGCACGGGCCACCGTTCGCCGGGCCGCACTTGGCGCGGTGCTGCTCGTGCTCCGCGTCGGTGAGATCGTCCCAGTCGGGGCGGGCGTCGGGTCTCGGGTCCTGGACGATCACGGCAGCACCGCCACGATCAGCAGCACCACGGCGACCGCGCCAGCGATCTCGGCGACGGTGCGCCACACGCGCGACTCCCGGCCCCACGGCATCTCGTAGTCGAAGTCGGTCACGGCTCGATCTCCTCGTGCGCGGGGTGAACGTCGGGCGAACGGCGCAGCTCTCTGGCGGGGATCGAAAAGTAGTCGCCCCTCGCGTCGTGCCACGCCTCGACGTGCTTGCGGAGCATCTCGACGGATGCCCGCGCGTCGAGGCGGCCGGCGTCCGCATCGAAGATGAGCTGCTCGGCAGCGCCGGCGAGGCTGATCAGAGCGCCGAGGTAGGCGTCCTGCGCGGTCTCCGCTACGGTTGCGGTGTGAGCCATCAGTCGGCTCCTTCCTGTGATTCGCCCCCGTGCCAGCGGGGGCGTTTCCGTTCGTCGGTGTAGTTACGCGGCCTGCGCCGCGCTGGCTCGGAGCTCTGCTCGGGCCTCCACGAGCGCCTCTGCGGCGAGGTCCGTTGCGCGCTCGTACCGCTCGCGCTGCTCGTCGGTGAGCGTCGAAGGATCGAACATCAGGCAACCTCCGCCGCGGGCGCGATGCGGGTCACGGGGTTCGCGATGTACGCGCTGAGCGCTCCGATGGTGTTGGCGACGTACTTCTCAGACACGTTCTCGGCTTTGCCGTTCTCCACCTGGGAGAGGTAGCCGGCGGAGCGGCCGGTGAGAACGGCGGCCTCCGCGAGCGTCAGGCCAGCGAGTTCACGCACCGCGCGGATGCTCTGCCCGGCGGCTCTGGCGGCTTGGTTCCTCATGGGGAAGAAATTAGCAGAGTTCCCCACGGTTGTGAAGCAGTTTCACTCTTAGTTCCCCAATGTTTTGACTCAGATGGGGAATAGTCGCTACTCTGGACCCATGAACACGCGATCCGATGGGGAAGAACTCATCTCCGGACCGATAGATGTTGATTCGATGACGGCGGAAGAGCGCACAACCCTCGGGCCTCTCATTCGTCGAGTCCGCGAATCGAAAGGCATGACCGCCATCGAGCTCGCCGCCGCGGCTGACATCGACCGCAAGACCCTCCGATCCATCGAGAACGGAGGGCGCGCCGGCCAGCCCGCCAAGCTCCACGCCATCCTCGAAGCGCTCGGCATTTCCCAGGTGAAGGACTACGACCGCTTCAGCGAGCGGACGCGGTCATTCATCTACGCCACCGCGCCGATCTTCGACCACCTGCCCGAAGCACTTCAGGACGACGCGCAGCATGATGTGGTGGTTCTCCTCACCGGCAAGCTCGCCCGCTCCGCTGACATCCCCACGATCGGTGTCGGCACCTCCCAGCAGGATCGGAGGGTCGCTTTCGAGCGCTCCGAGGATCGCGGTGAGGATGGGGAATGAACGAACTGGACGACATGCTCGAAGCCCTCGGCGTCCGCATCGAGTACTCCAAGCAGCTCCCGCGTGACCGCGACGGCGAGTACATCCACGATCGCCGCCTCATCCGCCTCCGAGCAGGCATGGCCGAACGCCTCCACCGCTCAGTGCTCGCACACGAGGTCGCTCACGCCGTCTTCGCCGACGTCCCCTCGATGCTCGGCCCGGTGAACGCGAAGCAAGAGCGCCGCGCCGACGAGTGGGCAGCGCTCCGCCTGATCACCCCCGACGCCTACCGTCGCGCCGAAGCGATACACGGCTCCCACAACGGTGCCCTCGCTGTTGAGCTCGGCGTCATCACCCGCATCGTCGCGGCCTATCAGCGAATCCTCGCCCGCATTGGCGACACCGTTTACGTCGCCCCCCGCATGGGCGGCGGCCAATACCACCACAGCGAGCGCGTCGCATGAGTCCGTCGAATCGCGCGCACGTGTATCTCGTGACTGACTCTAGGAACGTAAGTAGTAGTCAGGGACTGGGACTGGGACTGGGGTCGTTGAACGAACAGCGAACGTTCGCAGCATGTTCGGGCGAACACACACCGAACCGGGGGAGCTGATGGGCGCCAAGGAGGCCCCGCGTCAGAGTCCGGCAGGCCGCCGCGCGCTCGCGCTCGTCCGCGTCTCGATGGAGTCCGACAAGCTGACATCGCCGGAGATCCAACGCCACGCCATCCAACAGCACAGCGACCGCCGCGGCGACGAGATCGTTGAGTGGATCGAGGGTATCGACGAGTCGGGGTCCCGCAAGAAGTCGGCGTGGTGGGCGAAGCTCGACTACGCCGTCGAGCGCGTCGAGCGCGGCGAAGTCGACGTCATCTACGTCTGGAAGTTCTCCCGCACCGCCCGTCAGCGCTTGAAGTGGGCGCTCGCTCTCGACCGTGTCGACTCCGCAGGCGGAAGCATCGAATCCGCCACCGAGCAGACCGATCCCACCCCGTCTGGACGATTCACGCGAGGCATGATCGGCGAGATGAACGCCTACCAAGCCGAGCTGATCGGCGAAGTGTGGCGCGAGACGCACGAGCGCCGCCGCCGCAACGGAGTCCCGCCGACCGGCGGACCGCGGTTCGGCTACCAGCGCGTCGACGGCCGCTACGAGCCGGACCCTGTCACCGGCCCTATCCTCGCGGACCTCTACCGCTGGTATCTCTCCGGCATGGGCTCCGCGCAGCTCACCCGCAAACTGAACGAACTCGGCATCGAAGGCCGCAGCTGGACCTACCAGGGCGTCATGAACGTCCTCGACAGCGGCTTCGCAGCCGGCCTCCTCGGCCGCACCCGCCCAAAGATCCTCCCCGCCTGGGAGCGCGAGTACACCGAGGGCATCCACCCACCTCTGATCGACATGGAGACCTGGCAGGCGTACGTCGCGCGCCGGCAGCAGCGCTACCGGAAGCAGACCCGGACTCCGCGCCGCTACCTCCTCACTGGCCTCGTGCGCTGCGGCGACTGCGGCAGCCCGATGTCAGGGAAGGTCTTCGACGGGCGACCGACCTACGTCTGTTCCCGCTCCACCACCACGGACCTCGTCAAGCGCGTCACGATGGTCGCCTGGCGCGTCGAGAAGCTCGTCGAGGAGTGGGTAGCGGAGCAAGGGACGGTGCAACGCAAGGCGCTGGCCATCGAGGCAACTCGCCGTAAGTCCGCGCGAACTGCAACGGTCGCAGACGGCATCCGCCGTGAGATCGAGAAGCAGAACGACCGCCTCGTCCGCCTCAGCGACCTACTCCTCGACGACGTCGTGACGGCGGAGGAGTACCGCATCAAGGCCGACGAGATCCAGTCGAAGAAGGATGCGCTCGAGCGGCGGCTCTCGCTCGCTGTCGTGAACCCTGTCCAGGCGACGGCATCCGCGAACCTGCCCGACGACATCATGCGACTGTGGCCGGCGATGACGATCGAGCAGAAAGCCAACACGCTCCGGCCGCTTATCGAGCGGATCGTGATCTACCCGGCGGAGCGCCGGGGGTCAGTCGACCGACACGTGGAGATCGTCCCGACCTGGGACTAGCACTGCCCTATTGACAGGCCGTTGTCGAAAGAG